>CAYXUW010000035.1:0-19619 GCA_964468375.1 uncultured Pirellulales bacterium
GCCCTCGAGGCCGCCGAACAGGGCCAAAAAGTTTATACTATCGAAGAGCTTGCCAGCCACTTCGGCGTCTCAACAAAAACTATTCATCGCTGGCGAAAACGAGGTCTGACCGCACGAAAATTCGTTTTTGACGATGGCCAGAAACGCCTCGGCTTTTTGCAATCATCCGTCGACAAACTCCTTAAAGAAAATCCCAACCTTATTAAAAAAGCAAAAGGTTTTCACCGGCTGACAGAAAAAGAAAAACAATCAATTATAAAACAGGCGAAAACACTTTCGGCTAAAACCAAACTAAGCCGTCATCAAATCATAAACCGAATAGCAGCTAAACTCGACACGTCACATGAAACCATCAGATATATACTATTGAACTACGAGAAGAAAAATCCTGATAAACCCATTTCCAATGAACCGCCCGGTGTAATCAGCCCGCACGAAGCCGCTGAGCTTTATAAATTGTTCAAACAAGGAAGCAGTATCAAAGAATTGATGAGCCGTTTCAACCGCAGCAAAAGCTCGATATACCGAATTATAAACCAGCAAAGGGCAAGGACGCTTCTAATCAGAAAAATCGAATTCGTAGCCAGCAACGAGTTCCTCGAAGGAAACGCAAAACAAAAAATTCTCGCAAAACCAATCAACATAGAAAAAACCTTTTCCCCGAAAAACATCGAGCCGCTAGAGATGGACAGCGAATCCCTGCTGCCTAAATACCTGCAGGCGTTAAGAAATACACCTGTACTGAGCCGCGAACTTGAGGTTGAGCTGTTCCGCAGATATAACTATCTAAAATATTCGGCTTCTGTAACCAGAGCAGGTATGAAACCCTCTCGAGCCCGCAGTGACCGGATAGAGAGAATAGAAAACTACCTGGCCGAAGCCGAAGAAATCAAAAAAATACTAATCGAGGCAAATCTGCGGCTTGTTGTCAGCATCGCAGGCAGACATACCGGTAGCGGAGCCAATTTTTCAGAATTAGTAAGTAAAGGCAACTTCGCGCTTACCAAAGCCGTCGAAGAATTCGATTACACCAAAGGCATCAGATTCAGCAAAACCGCATCGCTCAGCATAGCTAAAGAATATGCAAAGGTATCAGGCAAAACCACGGAGCTAACCAGAGAAAAAGCGGGCTCGCTGGCAAATATACAGCGTTATCTAAAATCCGCCGAATCTGATTTCGCCGCTGTCGAAAGAGCACACCACAATCTGGTGCAGGTAATCAGAGATGAACTCGATGAGCGCGAGCAGTATATAATCATAAATCATTTCGGCCTTGTCGGCTCGCTGATAAGGAAAAACAAAAAGACCCTGCAGCAAATAGGCGCAGACCTCGGCCTTACAAAAGAGCGCGTCCGCCAACTCGAGCTTACCGCCCTTCAGAAACTGCGAAATTCCCTCAGCATCGAAGAATTCGAATTGCTGACCGGCTAAAATCCGTGCGGCCGCAAACAACATCGTCGCTTGCCAGCGACTCGTTAGTTAAAAATTACGCATCAAGTGCGGAATGACAAGTAAAGAATGACTCAATGTTATTTATTCTCGAAGATTCTGACGGTGTTTTTGCCCGCCTTTTTGGCGGTATAAAGTGCCTGGTCTGAACGGCTGGTAATATCCTCCGGGCTGCTGGCCGCATCATACTGGCCGACCCCGACGCTAATAGACAAGGCCATCTGCTCTTTTTCCCAAGCAATAGGTGAGCCGGCGACGGCATCTACCATGCGCTCAGCGACGATAACGGCCTCCGCCAGCGTGGTATTGGGCAAAATAACCGCGAATTCATCTCCGCCGTAACGCGCAGCCGTATCAATCTGCCGGATGCAGGACTTGATTTTTCTGCTGATTTCGCTGATTACCTTGTCTCCCGCCCGGTGGCCGAATGTGTCGTTTATCTTCTTCAGATTGTCGATATCGACCATAATCAGCGAAATTTGGCCGCCATACCGCCGGGAGCGCCACAATTCCTTCTCCAGTGTCTCGTAAAACGTCTTATGGTTAGCCAAACTGGTCAGGCCATCCCTTGTGGCCTGACGTTGCAGCCGGCCGAAAAGCTTTATATTGCCTATCGAGGCGCCGGCCAATTGGCTGAACAGCTCTATAAGGGCGATATCATCAGGGCTGAAGCCATCGCCTTCCGTTTTGTCTGCGAGGTTAAGCACGCCGACAATGCTGTCCTGACAAATAAGCGGGGCAATAACGCAGCTGCTGGTTTTGTAATGCTCGGCAAAGGCACGCTGAGACCTTCTGATGATAGGTTTTTTGTGGGTGTCCATGTTTTTAATGTGCAGCAGCTGCCTACTTCTTATGGCAAGAACCATAGGGGACGGCGGATTCTGGCTGATTGAAACTATCTTATTTATGAGAAACGGATGATTGCACTTCTGAAGGTGCAGCATATTGTTTGTCTCGTCGAGTATATACAGCGAAGCGAATCCCACACCAATAACATTGGTAATATCATTAACACAGACATTTGCTATCCGCTCGATATCAAGACAGTTCAGTTGCCGAGCCAACGGAGTTATCCGCGCAAGCAGGGAAACATCACCGTGACCGAGGTCATTGATATTTTCGGGAATATCATCACTTTTAAACATAGCTAATCCACCTCCTGCGGATTCAAGCGGTACAATTTCAGTATCTATCCGTTTCTTATAATCCTGTATCGGATATTTCAGTAAGACGATTTGGCAAAAACCCCGCAGCTTCTTGCAGTTTTTCGTATGCCCCAGACGGGCTGACGGCAAAATTACGCGCAGAACATACTAAATTTTTATGTCCTATAATATATCTTCGTCCCCATTAACGATACTAAGTGAAAAACCGTTTCTAATACCGATAAAATCAAAGAAATACAGCCAAATTCCCATCCACCAAACAGGAAACACCCAACAAGAGCCGCCCGCGCAGGAAACCAACAAAATTTTTTAAAAAATTTTGAAAAAAAGTTGACATCCGATAAAGAGTATTTTACATTTTGCAAAACGTAAAATATCTTTTAAGGAGTAATGCGAAACCAAACATCCGCCGATTTGAAGCAATTTAATAAGCTGAAGTTCGAATCGAGATGGCTATTAAAGTGAAAGCCGTCAGTAACAATCAGGGAATCAGATACTTCGTATTTTACATTTTTAGTTCTTTGAATATGCAATCGTTAATCAGGTTATTCTAAAAAGTTGTTCGCGATGCAGGCAAAAGTCAAAAACCGGACGTTGCAAATACCTGCCAAGCTGTATCGAATTGGCGAATTAGTTCGTTACACTCCCTTCTCCCGACAAACCATCCACAATTACACGATAATGGGACTTATCCGCGAGGCAGAGTGGACCGACGGCGGGCACAGATTGTATGACGAGTCGGTCTTTGAACGCCTATCGAAAATCAACGAGCTGAAGAAAACCAAAACTCTATGGGAAATAAGACGGATTTTGAACAAGGAAGAACCAGCGAAACATAACAGGCATTCTGGGAACAACTAAATATTCGGGGGCAATAAAGGAATAAAAAAGGGTCAAGGATGAGAAACAGGATTACACTTTTCACCAGATTTTTCCCGCTTTCCGCAGCATCGCAGGGGGAAAATCTCTCGTGAAAAGGGTAATCAGGAAGGATTGGTTATGAATCTGACATCGTTAATAACTGACAATGTTACCGAACTGCTCATTAAGATAATCGAATTTACAAAAAGCCGTCAAAAAATCCTTATACAAAACATAAATAACATCCACAGGGTGGATTTTGTGCCAAAAGACCTGGCTATAGAGGAGTTCTGCGGCGTTTTAAACAACGCAATCGACGAGCATACCCATAATCAACGTCTTTTGTTTTACGATACCCAAAATATAAAGTTCGGAGCCGCCAGCAGTTTAAAGATATATCCAAAAATAGACGAAGAAGCCAAAGAGCTGCTCGAAGAAAACTGTAACGAGTATCTGGAGCTACAGATAGATAAGCTTATAGAGAATTCGCTCAATCAGAAGGTGGCGGCGGAGCTGCTCCGGCAGCAACAAGAGACGATTTTAGATCTTTAATAATATTACAGCAGGCGAGGAAAATGCCGGCATTTATAAATTTCATAATCAGGTTTGTAAAACTTGCGAGGTCATAGAACTTCACGGAGGAACTTTATGAAAACCAAACAAAAACCCGACATCAGCCAAATATGGGAACAATTTCATAAAACCCATGATGACCATTCGCGTAATATGCTTATAGAATATTACAGGAACATAGTAAAGTACACGGCCGAGCGGTTACGCAGCAAGCTGCCTGAGAAAGTGGAGTTAGATGACCTTATCAGTGCCGGCACTTTCGGATTGATGGACGCCATAGATGCTTATGACCCCGAAAGAGGCGTAAAGTTTGAAACATACTGCTCGCCCCGCATACGAGGCGCTATTCTCGATGAATTGCGAAGCATGGACTGGGTGCCGCGATTAGTCCGTGCCCGCGCGCATCAATTGACTAAAGCCGTGCACGCACTCGAAACCCATCTCGGGCGCAGGCCAACTGAAAAAGAAACGGCTGAAGAGTTAGATATGGATATGGAGGAATTCAATAAGCTGCAGAACGATGCAAATGCGGTCAGCTTAGTCTCTTTGAACACCAAATACGGCGACGACGATGGGGAAAAAGATATCCGCGAAATCGATATAATTCAGGACCAGAGAAGCCAGGACCCATTAACCGAGGCGCAAAAACGAGACCTAAAAAACGTGATTACCAAAGGCCTGACACGAGCTGAACGGCTTATTGTTGTGCTGTATTATTACGAAGAGATGACGATGAAAGAAATTGGGGCAACGCTGGATTTGTCGGAGTCCCGCGTTTCGCAGATGCATTCGTCGATTATCGCCCGCTTAAAGGCCCAAATGAACAGCCGAAAGAAGGAATTCTCGATTTAAACAGGCCGTTTTACAATCAGCAGTCGTCAATTTCCCGCTTTTCCTGCCCACATAATCTTGATTTTACGCTCCCTTGCGCATATAGTAAGGCAGTTTTGCAAGGAGAACAAAATGCGATTTACGAAAATGCAGGGTTCAGGCAATGATTACGTATATGTGAACTGCTTCAAGGAGAAGGTCGCAGACCCTGTAAAACTGGCACAGGTCGTCAGCGACCGTCACTTCGGCATCGGTTCAGACGGCCTGATTCTGATATGCCCGTCGGAGACAGCCGACGTGAAGATGCGCATTTTCAACGCGGACGGCTCAGAGGCGGAGATGTGCGGAAACGGCGTTCGATGCGTGGCCAAATTTGCCTACGAGCACAAATTAGCCAAAGCGGGAGAGCCCATTGCCGTGTCGGGTCAGCCGTCTTTTTCTGCCTCGCTTAATATAGAGACCAGCAGCGGCATTGTAACCGTTGGGCTTGCAATCGATGACAATGACAAGGTCCAGAAGGCATGCGTCAATATGGGCCAGCCGGTATTAACAGCCAAAGATATACCGGTCAACCTGCCTGTTAAAGAAGTAATCGAACAGCCGATGCAATTTCTGAACCGCGCATTCGTGATGACGTGCGTGTCGATGGGTAATCCGCATGCCGTGTTTTTCTGTAAAGATGTCAATTTAATTGAACTCGAAAAATTCGGCCCCGCTATCGAGAAACACGGTATTTTCCCCCACCGCACTAATGTGCATTTTGTTCAGGTTAATAATTCTACGGAATTTACTATGCGGACGTGGGAACGCGGAAGCGGAATAACCCTGGCCTGCGGCACAGGCGCCTGCGCATGCTGCGTCGCAGCGGCGCTTACCGGACGAACCGAGCGAACATGCACCGCACATTTGCCCGGAGGCGAGCTGGATTTGAACTGGTGCGAAGAAGATAACTGCGTCTATATGACCGGGCCAGCCGTCGAAGTTTTCAAAGGCACCTTCGCCCGGCCGAAAAAATGACCCTTATATGCAAAGCCTGGGAGGCCTGCAGAACTCCAAAGCTACACCATATTTGCCGGAATGCAGCTTGGTATCACCAACTCTTAAAACCCTGCCAAAACCTGAAATCCTTCCGCCGAACTCAAGCAATCCCGCTGTGGGCGGTATTGATAATTCCACCTTTAAGAGATTACCCGGTGCAAAAGCATCATCGACGGTCTCAAAATACAAGCCGCCCGGACTCACGTTAATTGTATAACCTTTATGCAGCGGTTCTATTTCCGAGCCAATTTTCCGGCATGACAAATCAAGCGTTATAGGCAATCGCTTGAACTTTCTCTTTTCAGGGCCGTCCATCACCTGCCTGCCTGCTCACTCTTCAGTTATTCCCCAAGATTTAACCTTACGGTTGTGCAAAGGACATACCAAAATGAATGATAAGCAAATAGCCCATCTTCACTTTTACAAATACCCGCCAGCCATAAAGTTAAAAAGGATTAACGCCCCCTGCGGTAAATTTTGTCCGATAAGACATATTCAATGTTGTGAAATAGCAACACCTAAATCGGCATTCTGCAGTTAAAGTCGAACGCGAAATCTGTTTAGCCGCTTATTCTACCAAACGTTACGCTTTTTGCTAAACAACCAGCCATTTCATCCCGAAAAAAGAACAGGCATGTTGCTTTTTTACAACATCTATAATCGGTAAAGTGGAAACAATTATCTGAGCTATGCCAAGTCACAAAAAACAACCAATTAAGAAGCTAAAAACCGTTGCAAAAGACGATATGGCCGACACAGAAAGATTAGCCGCTCTCGGCAAGCTCGCTTCCAAAGTAGCGCACGAGTTAAACAATCCCCTGGACGGGATACTGCGGTATATCAATCTTACAATCAGAATCGTCGAACAGGAAAACATCGAAAAAGCCAGAGAACATCTCATACACTGCCGAGAAGGGCTTATGAGAATGATTCAAATTGTAAGTGAACTGCTGGAATTCTCTCGAAGCACTTACGCATCATCCGAGAACGTCAAAGTAGAGCAACTTATCGACGATGCTATAAAAACAATAGGCAAGAAGGCAGAAACTTCGAACGTGCAGATATTATCCAACTACGCCCCCGGCATACCTAAAATCATAAGCGGCAACTTGTTTCAGGTATTCTGCAACCTCATAAAGAATGCGCTCGATGCAATGCCTGACGGCGGACAGCTTAAAATCTCCACACGGCTCGCAGCGAACAACACTATCGCAATAGAGTTTCGCGATACAGGAACCGGTTTCGCACCTGAAGACGCTAAAGTTATATTCGAACCGTTCTTTACCACAAAAGATAAAGGCAAAGGAACAGGATTGGGCCTAGCAATATGTAAAGATATAATTGAAAGATACAACGGTCAAATAACCGCTGAAAATGCGCCCGGCGGCGGGAGTATATTCACCGTATATCTGCCCGCGGCGGATGAAAACGTATAAGTAACCAATTATGACAGATAAAAGAAATATTCTCGTTGTAGATGATGACAGAATCATACTGGATTCGCTTTGTGAATTTTTATCTCTTGAAGGATACCGCACCAGCGGGGCCGAAACGTTAAAGGGCGCCATAGCTGAACTGGAAAAATACGACCATAGCTTGGTTATAACAGATGTTAATCTGCCGGACGGGGACGGCCTCGATTTGTTAGATATCATCGGGAAAAACCACCCTCAAACAGTGGTGATTGCAATAACCGGCTACGGCAGTATCGAAAGCGCGGTCAGAGCCATCAAGCGCGGCGCCTACGAATATCTCACCAAACCGATAGCCGATGACGAATTACGGCTGGCAGTAGAACGAGCAACTAAACAGCAGATGCTTATAAGCGAGAATGAAAGCTTGCGATTACAGCTCGAACAAAAATACAGCTTGGAAAATATAATCAGCCACGACTACAAGATGGCCAAAATCTTCGAACTCGTGGAAGTTGTTTCCGACAGCACAACAACGATACTAATGGCGGGTCCGTCAGGTACCGGCAAAAGCATGCTGGCAAGGGCAATACATCACCGTTCAAGCCGAAGGAACAAACCTTTTATCGAGGTCGGCTGCGGCGCACTGCCGGACACACTGCTCGAAAGCGAATTATTCGGGCACGTTAAAGGAGCGTTCACCGGTGCTGTAAGTAATAAAGAAGGCAAATTTCTGGCAGCAAACGGCGGGACGATTTTCCTCGACGAAGTCGCCAACGCCTCGCCCGCCCTTCAAGTCAAGCTTCTGCGGGTGCTGGAGGACAGGCAGTTCGAACCGGTAGGCAGCAATAAGACCGAAACAGTCGACACACGAATATTACTTGCTTCAAACAAAGACCTGAACAAAGAAGTAAAACAAGGCAGGTTTCGGGAAGATTTGTATTACCGGATAAACGTTGTAACAATAGACCTGCCGCCCCTGTGCGAAAGAATTGGTGACGTTCGGCTGTTAGCAAAGCATTTTCTGCAGGTCTATCGCATACAACACAACAAAGAACGGCTCGGCATTACCGACGAGACAATGGAACATCTAGAGCGATATCCCTGGCCGGGTAACGTACGCGAGCTGGAAAATACAATCGAACGAGCGGTCTTGTTAAGTAAAAGCAAATTTATAAGCCCCGAAGATTTACCGGAGTCGATTACAAGCGGACTGCACCAGCACCAGAAAGCCGGCAAATCGATGAGTTTAAAGGAGGCGCTGGCTGAGCCGGAGAAAAACATTATCCGTCAATCCCTGGAGACTAATAACTGGAACAGGCAGGAAACCGCCAAGGCGCTGCAGATAAACCGCACAACTTTATACAAGAAAATGAAACAATACGGTCTTGATGCTGAGGCCGAACGGCTGGGTCTGACTTAATACATATTATCGATAATCGATGAAACAGAAATATATAGAACACAGTTATAAAGGCTCACAATTATCAACCTTTAACAGATTAAGGAAATTCAGATTATGAATCAGAAACAATTCGTTATAATGTGGTGCGGTATAACAGCTATCGTGTTGGCCGGTTTTGCTGTAATAGAAAACTATGGCCTTGTGTGCTCCTACGGTTTTGCTGTATGGGTGTTCATAGTAACGCTGGTAACAAGCGGCCTGCTTTATACTTTCAAGGAAAATACCCGAAAAGCAAAGAATACGATGCAGGATATACGGGGCAATCTTCTAAAGAAAAAACGATTCAAGATAAGAAAAGACAGCTACAGCAAAGACAATTAAAACCGCTTTTAGAAAACCAATTATCATTAAAAAAACCCCTGCTATGCGGAGGGAGGGGGAGAGGAAAAAGCAGGGGTTAAAAACATAGCAATTTGATTATAGCTGTTCTTCCCGTGCGTTCAAGCCGATAAAAAGAAAATTTTTTAGGGTCAAAAACTGCCCGGGACTGGATTCGAACCAGCACCCGCCGAAGCGGACCAGCCCCTCAAGCTGGCGCGTCTGCCAAATTCCGCCACCCGGGCTATTTAATCTATTATTTTCTATTTATTATTGATTGTCAATTGGTAACTCAGCAACCGGCTCAGATTCGGTTATGTACCTCTCCTATTATTCCAGAGCAGGACCTGCAGGCGCTGCCCGAAGACAAAGCCGGTTTGCTTGCACATATCAGCAACCATCGGCGCTTTAGCAAGAAATTCATCTCTTGTAGTCGCCTGCGGCATTAACAACACCTTTTCTGAATTTACATTTCCGAGTTTGTCTACCATCTGCCGGATTTCCGGCAAATCGGCCTGAGAGTCAACAACGAACTTCAACCGGTATTCACAATTATCAATCAGCTCACGCAAAACAGCCAAATCCGGCCTAAAGTTCTTGTGAATTTCGGCAAGCTTCGGTTCCGCCGGCACAGAGTTGCTTAACTTAGGGCTTATACTCATTAAATCACAGGCCAAATTTGGTATGAATGCGATACCAGCTGTCTCGACTGTTATGTGCTTGTCGTCTGCTTTTAATTTTTGCGCCAACGCCGGCAAATCCGAATTTATCATCGGCTCGCCGCCGGTTATTACGACGAATTTGCAGGACCACTGCTGAATGGTTTGGAGGATTTCTTCAATGCTGTAATCTTTTCCCGCTTTACTATCCCAGGCATATTTCGTGTCGCACCACTTACACCGCAGAGGGCAGCCCGCCAAACGTATAAATATGCTCGGGGTGCCGGTTAAAAACCCCTCGCCCTGCAAAGAATAAAAGATTTCATTTATTATCATATACGATTATCCGCCTGCGTATTCAACGGGGTCTCTCAGGCCCGCTTCTGCAAAACCCTGTAATCTTAATCTGCAGGAATCGCATCGACCGCAGCTCCTGCCCTGCTCATCCGGGTCATAGCAGCTATGGGTCAGGGAATAGTCAACGCCCAACTTTGTGCCTGTGAGAATAATGTCGCGCTTTGCCATACTAATAAGAGGTGTGTGAATACGGTATTTGGCTTCGCCCTGCACGGCGGCCACAGTGGCAAAATTAGCCATTTTTTCAAAAGCCGCTATAAACTCAGCTCGACAATCTGGATAACCGCTATAATCTATTGCGTTGACACCAATAAAAATATCAAACACGCCAAGCACCTCAGCCCAGGCAAGCGCATAGCTCAAAAATATCGTATTGCGGGCAGGCACATAAGTAGGTGGTATCTGATCCGGCTTGCCCAAATCGGCGCTGTCTTTCGGCACCTCAATGGCCGAATCAGTCAGCGCCGAGCCGGCAAACTGTGCTAAATCTATATCGACACAGCGGTGCTCAATCACTCCGAAGAAATCGGCTACTTTCTTCGCCGCCTCCGTCTCCCGCTGATGCCGCTGGCCGTATCTGAAAGTCAAAGCATAGCATTGAAAGCCTTCACTGCGGGCGACGGCCAAAGTCGTGGCCGAGTCAAGACCGCCGCTCAGCAAAACAACTGCTCTGTTATTTTTCTCAAACATTTTTCTCCGAGCTTGTAAAATCCTGCAATAATCATTATATTAGTTTAGCTGAGTTTTTGCGAGGTTCAATAGTATGGACAAAAAGCCCGAACTTGAATTATTCGACAATCCTCACCCTGAGCGGGATTACTGCATAACAATAAAATGCCCCGAGTTTACAAGTCTCTGCCCCAAAACAGGCCAGCCCGACTTCGGCGAAATTATCATAGAATACCGTCCCGATAAATTATGCATCGAGCTAAAAAGCTTAAAGTTCTACATGCAAAGTTATCGCAACAAGGGCATCTTTTACGAAGCTCTGACGAATGACATACTGGATGACTTACGCAATGCCTGCCGGCCGCGCCAGATGAAAGTGACCTCGCGGTTCACTCCACGCGGTGGAATAACTACCGAGATAATCGCAGAACAAAAAGGAGACAAATAAACCGACAAAGTAAATTAAACCATTAAGAGGTGATAAAATGGGTATTTCATTTCACTGTGAGTATTGCGGCAAAAAGATAGAGGCACCGGACGGAGCCGGCGGCAAATGGGGTAAGTGTCCGGCATGTCATAACAAGGTATACGTCCCAGCCCTCGACGCAGGCGAAGAGCTTAAACTTGCACCTGTAGATAAAAACGACGTAGAGGAAAAAAAACGACTTATGGCTGAAACTCGCAGGATTGAACAAGAGATAATGAGCGAAAAAGAAGTTCCGGAAGATGCCGCCGGCAATAACCAACCTGCCGGTCCGCCTATATTTGAGTCCAGCGATAAGGAGCTGACCGAAAATATCATTCTATATTTGCGTCTAATGGCCGACGGCGACCTGGAGCAAGCCGACGGAATTGCAACTTCCATAATCCACTGCGGCAAAAGGGCCCTGAAAATCATCGAAGAAGTATCACTTAGCGAAATACCAAAGCCGGAGCTGGCGGATATCCCCCCGCAGATACTCGCAGGTCTGGTAAGAACATTGCGCAGTAAAATAAAATAACGAGGTCGGGAAAATTACCAGATATAGCTCAATCGTCTTATAAAATACCCGCCGACCGCAAACCTATCCCGTTTTTTTCAGACCATAAAATTTAATATCCCGGACAAACCCGTCCAATTTGGCCGAGATGAAACTATTTCCTATATTTTATACAGAAACGGCCAAAGTTCTTGAGTCCCATATTATAATAGGAAAAGAAACTTATTTATGGACAACGAAAAAACAGTAGTGCACATAACCCACGAGATAGTGGGTAAAATCGGCGGCATAGGCGCCGTTTTACAAGGTTTTTTCACCTGCAATTCTTATCTTAACGCAGTCGACCGTTCAATTCTCGTTGGTCCGTTATTCTCCACAGCAGAACCTGCATCAAGCCGGCTTGGCGAAAACAGCCAAATTTTCTACTCATCTATAGACGGAATTGCATCAACAGAATATTCCGAGGCCCTTCGGGAAATCGAAAACTTTTATAACGTGGGTATCGCCTACGGCAAACGAACATTCATCGACGAACAAACAGGTGTAAAAAGCTCGCCCGAGGTGCTGCTCATCGACATAACACAAATAAATAATAACGAGGTTAACGAGTTCAAAAAACATATGTTCGAACGATTCGGTATCCGCAGCCATTTATATGAACACCTATGGGAATATGAGCAGTACGTAAGACTGGCACCTGTTGCAATAGCCGCATTAAAAGTCCTCGGTGCCGCTAAAGATTCGACGACTATTATTTCACATGAGTTTATGGGGATGCCGACGGCATTAGCAGCTATCCTTGAACCAATGTGCGATTTCAAAACTATCTTTTATGCTCACGAAGTAGCCACAGTACGCTGCATCGTAGAAAACCATCCCGGCCACGATACGATGTTCTACAATACTATGAAACTGGCCCATGAAAATAATCTTTACATCGACGAAGTGTTCGGGGACCAAGATTCTTTTTTCAAACACGCCCTCGTGGAAGCTTCCAGACATTGTGACGCCATATGCGCAGTCGGCGACGAGATAGTCAGCGAGCTGCGTTTTCTCGCGCCGGAATTCGAAAACGTCGATATCGACATAGTCTATAACGGCATACCGGCATATCAAATCGGGCTAGCCGACAAATTAAAATCAAAAGAAAAACTACAGCGGTATTGCAAAACGCTGCTGGGTTATGAGCCGGACTTTATCTTCACACACATTACACGGCTGATACGAAGCAAGGGGCTTTGGCGCGACGTGCGAGTGCTGGAACATATAGAAAAAGAGTTCAGGATGCAGGGCAAAACCGGTGCGCTGTTTCTGCTGTCCACCGAAGTTTCACAACGGCGCAGCAGCGATATCTACAGGATGGAATCGGATTACAACTGGCCTGTAGCCCATCACGAGGGCTGGCCGGATTTATCCGGAGGCGAGGCAATTTTCTACACAGCCGTGCAGGAATTCAATGCCAGAAGCAGAAATATAAAAATCATATTTATAAATCAGTTCGGGTTTAACCAGGCCAACTGCGGCCAAAGAATGCCTAAAGATATGGAATTTATGGATATCCGCAAAGGCAGCGATGTTGAATTCGGTCAAAGCGTTTACGAGCCCTTCGGCATTGCTCAACTCGAGCCGTTGACTTTCGGCGGGATATGTGTGCTCAGCAGCGTTTGCGGATGTGCCGGATTTGTGCTGGATATGGCCGGCGCCGAAGGAGCCAAAAACCTCATCATCGCGGACTATACCAAGCTGAACAGCTATAAATCCGACAACATAGAAGACCTACTGAAAATCGACGTATCGGTGCGCGACCAGATAGAACACAATATAAGCGAAAAGGTCGCTATGCAGATATGCTCGCGTCTGCCCAAAAGCGAGGCCGAAATCGAGGATATGATTAACACGGGACATTCGCTGGCGAAAAATATGAGCTGGGATACGGTGGTAACAAATTATCTGCTGCCCTGTCTGCAAGAAGTGCTGGAAAAACCCAGCAAACAAGTCACACATACGAAAACATAACACCAAGCCATCAACCGTTTGCTTTTAATCAACATCACTTGACAGCCCTTCAAACTGTGCTTAAACTATTCGACCGTGGACAAACCAATAATAGGAATTTTAGGCGGCATCGGCTCGGGCAAAAGCACCGTTGCGGCTGAATTCGCCAAGCTGGGCTGTGAGGTAATAGATGCCGATGAGATTGCACATGAACTGCTCGATAAACCTGACATAAAAAACAAAGTAGTCGACTCTTTCAGCGAAGCTGTATTAGACCCATCTGGGAAAATTAACCACAAAAAATTAGCCGATATTGTCTTTGCCGACGCCGAGAAACTGGCGAAACTCAACAGTATAACCCATCCCATTGTCCTTGAACGAGCTGAGGAGCTTATAAGGCAGGCAAAGCAGCAAAATCGGGTCAAGGCAATTGTGCTGGATATGCCCCTCTTAGTGGAGGTCGGCTGGGACAAACGATGCGACAAGCTTATTTTTGTCAAATGCAACCGGCAATTAAGGGCAAAAAGAGCCCTAAAAATGGGTGTTTTCAACGAAAAACAGCTAAAAATTAGAGAAAATTTTCAGATTTCGCTGGACAAGAAGGAAAGCATCACCGATAATACCATCGATAACAATTCTGGCTTCTCGGCATTAGCCGAGCAAGTCACTGATGTCTTCTCTTGTATAATGGGTAGGTAGAGTTTACTGTAAAGCGCTTAAATACCCGCTTTAGATATATATTTTAATTTTTATTTCTACGTGTTCAAAATCCAAATCCTATTGAACTCCGACAGGAAGGTTATTTAAGCAAATCACATTAAGTGTTTGCCAGGTTAAAAAAAAGGAGCAGTTATGGCTAAGGCCTCTGGAAAAACAACAAGAAAACGTAAAAACACAAGGAAAAGGTCAACCGACGAAGAACAAACCACCAACGGACAGGCAAATTCCAACGCCTCAAAACAGCAAGAGCCCGGCACTGCTACAGCTACGGCCGAGGAAGAAGCCCGAAAGGCCAAGCAGGCGGAAGAAGAATCCACCCATGCCAAATACGAGAGGATTAAAAAAGGCAGCTTATATTTGACGGACTTGCAAAAGCTGACCGTATCGGAATTGCATGAAATCGCCAAAAAAGAGGATATACAGGAATACACTGCGTTAAAAAAGCAGGATTTGATTTTCAGAATTCTAAAAGAGCGTATCCGCCAGAACGGGCTGCTTTACGGCGAAGGCGTATTAGAAGTGCTGCCGGACGGCTACGGATTTCTGCGAAATCCTGATTACAACTATTTGTCCAGTCCGGACGATATTTATGTTTCGCCCTCTCAAATCAGGCGTTTCGGCCTGCGAACCGGTAACACCGTATCCGGACAAATCAGGCCGCCGAAGGATTCGGAAAAATATTTCGCCCTGCTCAGAGTCGAGGCGATTAATTTCGAAAACCCTGACAATCTCGTGGAAAAAGTGGTATTCAGCGACTTAACACCCCTGCACCCGGAGCAGCGTTTAATACTCGAGACCGTGCCGGAAGAGATGAATATGCGGATAATTGACTTGATAACACCGGTAGGAAAAGGTCAGCGCGGTCTGATAGTCGCTCCGCCGCGAACCGGAAAGACGATTCTGCTGCAAAAAATCGCGAACGCCATCAGCACAAACCACACTGAAGTAAAACTTATAGTGCTGCTCATTGACGAACGGCCTGAAGAGGTTACGGAAATGGAACGTAAAACCGCCGATGATGTCGAGGTCATAAGCTCCACTTTCGATGAGCCCGCCGCCCGTCATTGCCAGGTAGCTGAAATCGTAATCGAAAAGGCAAAGCGAATGGTAGAATACGGTGAAGATGTGGTCATTCTTCTGGACTCGATAACACGCCTTGCCCGTGCATACAATACCGAGCAACCGCACTCGGGTAAAATTTTGACCGGCGGTGTCGATTCCGGGGCTATGCAGATGCCCAAGAAATTCTTCGGTGCAGCAAGAAATGTCGAAAATGGCGGCTCGCTGACTATATTCGCCACGGCGTTAATTGACACCGGCTCGAAGATGGACGAAGTAATTTTCGAAGAGTTCAAAGCAACCGGAAATATGGAACTGCACCTCGACAGACGCCTCGTTGACAGGAGGACCTGGCCGGCCATAGATATCAGCCGAAGCGGAACAAGGAGAGAAGAATTGCTGCTCGATAAAAAGGAGCTCGAACTCGTATATCGGCTCCGAAGGGTGCTCAGCGAATTGAATCCGATTGAAGCGGTCGAGCTGCTCAAAAACCGGCTCACCAAATGCCGAACCAACGCGGAGTTCCTGATGACAATGAACCTCGACTAATGTGTGCTTTACATCTTCGTTTCGTTTTATTAATATAGAAATCCGGTATCCCGTATGATACCGGATTTTTTTATGAGCCGCTGTCTAAACCGGGCACGTTATGGGCAAACAGCTTTCGAAAGTTTACAAACCAAAAACAACAGAGAAACAGGCAAATGAAATCTGGTTCTCGCGAGGCTTTTTTCACGCCGAAGCACTGGCGGGGGGGAAAAAAGCCGCCCGCAAACCCTACGTGATAGTAATTCCGCCGCCTAATGTTACAGCACCGTTACACCTCGGCCACGCACTGAATAATACTTTGCAGGACGTGCTGATTCGTCTCAGTCGGATGCAGAATTACAATACGCTATGGATGCCTGGGACCGACCACGCCGGTATTGCTACGCAGACGGTCGTTGAGAAACGCATACTTTCTGAAGAGGGCAAGCGGCGAACAGACTTTGCGAGAGAGGATTTCGTCGCCCGCCTGCAGGCCTGGAAAGATGAATACGAGGCCAGAATCATCGAACAATTGCAGGCGATGGGCTGTTCGTGCGACTGGCAGCGAACGCGATTTACGATGGATGAGGTTTGTGCAAAAGCCGTGCGCGCCGCATTTTTTAAACTTTTTAAAGATGGTTTGATTTATCGCGGCAAACGGCTGGTCAACTGGGATCCGGCTACGCAGACGGTGCTCGCTGACGATGAGGTCGAGCACGAAACAATAAAGGGACATTTCTGGTATTTGAAGTACCCGCTCGCCGAGCCCATCGAGATTGAAGGCAAAAAAGTCGAGCACGTCACCGTAGCTACGACCCGGCCGGAAACTATGCTCGGTGATACAGCAGTCGCGATGAACCCGGCGGATAACCGGGCCAAGAATCTGGTCGGGAAAAAAGTCCTGCTGCCGATAGTAGGCCGTATTATTCCCATTATAGCGGATGAGCACGTTGTCCTGCCCAACCCCAACAGCGAGGATGAAAAGGCGAAATTTTCCACCGGCTTTTTGAAAGTTACGCCCGCCCACGACCCTGATGACTGGGAAATCGGCCAGAGGCAGGGACTGGAAATCATCAACGTGATGGCGCCGGACGGCTCTATCAGTGAAAAATATGGCTGGGAAGACTGCAGCGCGGACGCTGAGTTCCTGCTGGGTATGGACCGTTTCGAGGCACGCGAAGCCATAGTGGAATGGTTCCGCCAAGAAAAACTTCTCGAAGATGTTCGAGAATATTCTCACGAAGTTGGTCACAGCTATCGCAGTCATGTTCCTATCGAGCCGTATTTGTCCGACCAATGGTATATCGCCGTCAAAAAACCTATCGAGCATCTCAAAGAAAAATTCGGCGACGGCCTGATTAAAGGAACTGATGTTCCGGCAAATTCGCTGGCTGGCCTTGCCTTGAAGCCGCTGCTCGACGGCCGACTGCGATTTATCCCCGAACGTTATGCTAAAACCTATCAGGCCTGGCTGGAAAACCTACGCGACTGGCCTATAAGCAGACAGCTCTGGTGGGGACACAGAATTCCAATATGGTATTGTCAGGATTGCGGACAAACCAATAGCGACATAGACGACCCGGCAAGCTGTGAAAAATGCAGTTCTAACAATCTGGTTCAGGATGAAGACGTCCTTGACACCTGGTTTAGTTCGGCGTTGTGGCCGTTCAGCACAATGGGCTGGCCGGATGAAACGCCGGAGCTTAAGACATTCTATCCAGGCGATGTGCTCTGCACAGCGCGTGAAATTATCACGCTTTGGGTTAGCAGGATGGTTATGATGGGCCAATACTGTGTCGGAGATATCCCATTCAGCGAAGTTTTCATTCACGCAATGATACAGGACGGCGAAGGCCGCAAAATGTCCAAAAGCTTAGGCAACGGCATTGACCCGCTCGTGGCGATTAACAGCCACGGGGCCGATGCTATGCGGTTTACACTGGTCAGTATGACAACGCAGACGCAGGACGTCAGGATGCCGGTGGAGAAAATGAAGCTGCCGGACGGCCGGGAAGAAAACACCTCGCCGAAGTTCGACATCGGCCGGAATTTCTGCAACAAACTCTGGAACGCCTCGCGCTTCGCCCTGATGAATCTCGATGGTCTTGAGCCGGACAAATTCAACAAAGACAAATTGACAATCACCGACAAATGGATTCTCTCCCGGCTGGCGCAAACTATCGCCGACGTTACGAAACAGCTGGACGAATTCAAATACAGCGAGCCGTTAACGCAGCTTTACAAATTCTTCTGGAACGATTTCTGTGACTGGTATCTCGAGTGGATAAAGCCACGAATACAGGACAAGCAGCAAAAACCGATTGCGCAAAATGTTTTAGCATTTGTGCTGGACCAGACCCTGCGGCTGCTGCATCCGTTTGTACCTTTTATCACTGAGGGAATATTCCAGAAGCTAAATGAAATCAACCCAATCAGACAGCTTAAGGGTTTGGCCGAAGCCGAAAAATCTGAAGTCTTAGCTGTCGCCGAATGGCCGAAACAGCTGAATTCACTAATAAACGAAAACATCGAAAAACAGATTACGATGATTCAAAACCCGGTTCGGGCGTTCAGGGATATGAAAAACAAATACAACATCCCAAACTCGCAGATGGTTTCAGCTTCGGCGGTAGTACCGGAAAAAGAAGTGGTTTCCTCCTTAAAAACAAACGCTGATTTGATTTGTCAATTGGCAGGTCTTAAGGAATTCAATCCCGGAACAGATATTCCCAAACCTGCCGGTGCCGCCGTTTCGGTCGTAGATGGAACATCGTTCTATATGCACGATGTGATAGACCCCGATGCCGAACGCAAAAAACTGGAAAAGCAGAAAACCGAAACGGAAAAGACCAAAAAGGCCGTAGAGGCCAAATTAGCCAACAAAAATTTTGTCAGCAAGGCCAAACCGCAAGTCGTGGCACAAACCAGAGATAAGCTCGCCGAGCTGACGGAACAACTGAAACTGCTTGAAAAACACCTTTCAGAATTGTAAATTATAATCATCTAAATAAGGCGTCGCTAAAATGGACGTTGAAGTCGAACTATCGCGAATAATCATTAACGAAACCTCCGACCAGCAGATAATCGTCTTAAAAGAGAAACACGGTAACCGCAGCTTTCCTATCGTTATCGGCATAGTCGAAATTTTCGCAATCGACCGCGGGATAAAAGGCATCGAGACGCCGCGGCCAATGACTCACGATTTACTGGGCAATGTAATTGAAAACCTCGATGCTAAAATACAAAAGATAGTGGTAAATGACCTGCGCAATCACACTTTCTATGCAAAGATACACCTAAGCTCAAACGGTCGAATTGTCCAAGTTGACTCCCGTCCTTCCGATGCGATAGCACTTGGTGTCGCTTCAAACACCCCTATTTATGTTGCCGAGCATGTCTTCGAGAGAACTTCCCAGTAATAGTTTTTGTGGTCGCGGTAATAAATTGCGAGAATGAACCTGAGCAAATGCTATGAGGGGTGTTTGGGCCCCCGGAGGCAAGAAATAATTCCCAATCCAACGGCAACACAAAGCATGCTG
>CAYXUW010000036.1:0-19452 GCA_964468375.1 uncultured Pirellulales bacterium
CTCAAGCGCCGCGGGGGCTTTTAAACATTTATTACTTGTATAGCCGGATGCCCGCGAGTCGGAGACAAGCAGTAGTTCGCCGGAGGCAAACAGTAAAAAGATTATCCGAGCAGGAGGCAGCACAAGCAAATACAAGTCACAAGCAATTGGGCTAAACGAAGTGGAAATATTGCTTGTAATACCGTCGAGAAAGAAGGAAGATTATTGCTTATGGAAGTCGAACTGAAACAAAATCTGAGTATTCCGGCGGGGTCGGAGATGGGCAGGGAGGAATACGTCGAATTTCTCGTCAGGGCATACGAACTGATGAAGGCAACACCATCGTATCTGGCGCCGGAAGAGAACATAAACTGTTTAGAGCTGGCGCATCTGATTCCATCGGTGGCGGAGACGGTGCTAGCGGTTTATATGGGGATTAACGACGCCGTGTGCAATAAAGGACTGGTATCTCCTATCCTGCCGAGGCACGGACACAACAACGTTTTCGTCTTCGACCCGCAGGTGTATAGCGGCGGCGAAGACGTGCCGGCAGGGACAACGGATGCGCAGAAGATTCTGGCGGGATTTCAGCCGCCCAATGAGACGTGGCAGAGGAAGTGGACCTACGTGATGATTGAGGACGCCGGGCGGAGCTTCGAGAGCTTGTGGTCGGAGAAGGGCTATATAGATATGATACCGGCGAAGTTCGAAGATTTTACAATGCTGACGGAATCGTCCAGAAGCAAGCTGTGCATCTTTATCGATGAGGCGGCGTTCGAGCATCCGGTCAACAAGTCGCGGGGGTATCTTAAAGAGGCAAGGAGCAGAGGGGAAAAGCGGGCGGGAGAATTTCGGCTGCCTGACGAGATAAAAGATGAATTCGACGGTTTGGAGCCGGTGATTTTAGAGCGCGGAGAGAAGCTGTATGTTGCGAGGGAGGATTTCGGGCCGTGCGCGCACGGGTGGAACAATATCCACCAAGAGAGCTGCGAATTAGCGGTGGTTAATGAGAACTCGGCCGTGCCTCTGGACTTGGTGACGGCGAAGCCGGCGGTGAATCCTAAATACGCAAAGTCGCTTATACCGGCGAAGGGTTCTGCGGATATGACTACGGACTGGTTCTACCGGGGGCGTATGATTTCAAGGCAGCCGATTCTGACGGGGCTGTTCAAAGGATAGCTTCCTCGTCGAAGACGGGGTCGAAGCGGAGGGTCAGCTTTTTGGATTCGAGTGTTATTTTGCTGAGGCGCACCTTTTTGCCCTCGACACGGAAAACGTGGTCGAACGGCTCGCCATACAATATCGAACAGACGGCCTTATCGGCGAAGCTGTCTTTGTCATTGGCCTGCTGCTGATACAGTCTGGCAGTCAGCGCCCGCGCGAGCGGGGTAATATCAACGGCGCCGAGCTTGACGACGGTTACGCGAAGATTAAGCAGGCCGGTGACGTCAATTTCCGGCTCGGCCACAATGGTGGCGACACATTCGGCCCCATCGACGGACACCGTGCCCATCAGCACCAGTGCGGAGGGCGTGAAAAACACCATCGGGTCGGAAATATCGAGGGAACCGATTCTTTGCGGCCAATAAAAATGGGCGAGGACATCGTTTATGCCCTTCTGGGTAACGACCAAATCGAAGGGCTGCTGATACTGGACGCCGTTGTAAAAATCAGGCAGCAACTGGTTGGTGAGATAGACGCTCATCACACCCTTGTCTGCCACGTCGAGCGGCTGGTAATAGGACGGGCGATGAAAAAACATAGCGAAAATAATGATTAACAGAAACAGGACGACGGCCAGCACAATCAAGAGCCAATAGAGCTTTCCGGATTTGGGCTTTTCGCGGGTTTTCAAATCCTCGGGCGTCTGTTTTGTTTTCGGGTCGTCAGTCATTACGGTGATAATACTTTTTTGTCTCTGCAAAATCAATTGCTAAAAACCAACGAAGCGGTTATAGTGGTCGAACGCTTTTATATTAATGAAAGGAAACTGATGGCGAATCACTTCGGCGACCGGCTGTGCGAAGCGGTGAAGAGTAAAAGGACACCTCTGGTTGTGGGGCTTGACCCAGTTTACAACCGGCTGCCGGCGGCGATAAAAAGCCACAGCAGTATGAACGACGAGTTCGACGCGGCCTCCGCGGTGGACGCGATACTGGATTTCTGCACGCAAACGATGCGAATTATCGCGCCGATGGCGCCGGCGGTAAAAATAAATATCGCTTTCTTCGAAAAGTATTTGTGGGAGGGCGTGGAGAGCTATTATTCGCTGATTTCGGAGGCGGACGCTTTAGGTCTGGAGATAATCGGGGACGTTAAGCGCGGAGACGTGGGGCATACGGCGGAGCTTTACGCGTCGGCCCATCTGGAGAATCCGGAACTGGCGGGGCTGGAGGACACGCTTGCGCCCGATGCGATTACCATAAACGGGTTCGCGGGGGCGGAGGGGATAGAGCCGTTCGCGAAGATGGCGGACAAACAAGGCAAGGGCGTTTTTGTGTGGGTGCGGGCGAGCAATCCGGGGGCGGCGGCGATACAGGACTTTGCCGATGCCAGCGGGCAAGCGATGTATGAAAAAATCGCCGAAGTTATAAACGAAATCGCAACCAGGCCGGAGCGAATCGGCAGCAGCGGCTACAGCAACATCGGGATGATAGTCGGCGGGACGGCACCGGAGGTTACGACGGCGCTGCGTGAAAAATACGACAAGGTGTGGTTTCTCGTGCCGGGCTACGGCTCACAGGGGGCAACGGCTGCGGACTGCGTGCGGTTCTGCAAGCCGGATGGGACGGGGGCGCTAATCAATGCGTCGCGCTCGATAATCTACGCGTATGAGAAGCCGAAATACAAAGAGCAATTCGGCGATGACTGGAAAAGGTGCATCGAGCAGGCCGTCATCGACGCCAAAGTGGACCTGGCTAAAGCTATGCAGAGCTAACCCTGCCTTTTCATCATGTCATTCAGCATATACAGGTAATCGGACAGAAGCCGGGTTATAAGAAACTTTTCCCTTACTGATTCGGTAGCTCTTTTGCCTACAGCTTCGGCATCATCCGGGTTTTTCAGCAGGTGTATGATTCTGTCAGCAAAACCCTTATTGTCATCCGGCTCTAGCAGGAATCCGTTTCTGGCGTCCTCGATTTGAATAGGTATGCCGCCGACATTCGAGGCGACAACGGGGGTGCCTTTCCAGAGAGCTTCGGTGACGGCAAGGCAGAAGCCTTCCCTAATGGACTTCTGGATTATAACGCGGGAGAACCTTTGTATCGCGTTTACGAGGGTCTCGTTATTTCCAACAACGAAAAGTATATCGTTCTTTTTAAGGTGTTTATCCGCTTTTCTTCTGACCCTGTCGAACATTCTGAGCCCCTCGGGGTCGTCGCTAGCGACGTTGTAGCAGAAAAGCAACCGACAATCGACTTTCTCCTTAACCAATTTAAAAACATCTATCACTCCTTCGGGGTCTTTCCAAGGGTCGAGCCGAGATAACTGGGTAATGAGGGGTTTGTCAGTCGGGATGCCGGCTTTGGCTATATGCTCGGCGATGATTTTGTCGTTGATATCCATATTTTTCCGACTCAAGGGATTAATAGCAGGAAACATTAACCTCTGGTCTATCGGGAGATCCTCCTTGAAATATCTTTCACTCGAGAATACGACCTGGTCGTATTTAAGCAGAAAACCTTTGAGGAAATCCCACAATCCTTTGTGCGGGTCGGTCAGGTCTATGTGACACCGCCATATCCAGGGCTGGTGCTTTCTGTAAGACCTTATCAACGCAAGCGGCTGGGGGTCGTGGATAATTACACAGTCATGGTCAAGGTGTGTAAACTTGGCAAAATTGTCATTGACCTGCAAATATACGTTTTTCTTATTTTCAGATAGATTGAGCTTCGCGCCCTGAAGGGCGTTGTGGTAGCTTTTTGTAATTTCGAAGAACTCCTGGCTTCCGTGGAGGATTCTCCAGCCGGCATTTACACCGACGTCGTTCATCAGCAATACGAGTGAATAGAGGATTTCCGCGACGCCGCCGCCCTGATAGGTGGCGTTGAGGTGAACGATGTGTTTGCCGTAGAGTCCTCTTGCTCTGGCGTAAATTTCGGCTAATGTTTCATCAGGCACCACGTGTCGAAAGCTTTCAAGACTTAACATATTACCTCCTTGACAAATTTTACTTTTTTACGAGCTGCTCAAGCAATAACCTAAGCCCCTCCACCGATTCCACGCTGAATCCGGCTTTGGAAATACCATATCCCACTTTTACAGAGTACGCGGTTTCGGGCAGGATTGCGAACATATCTTCGTCGGTATAGTCATCTCCGGCGGCTAAAACAAAGCCCCATTTCTTTTTCGCCAACCAACGTTCTGCGGCGTGACCTTTGCTTACGCCGATATTTTTGACCTCGAGTATTTTGCTGCCTTCAAATACGCCGATGTCCAGGTTCTCGGTGAGATTTAAGACGGCATCTCTGAGCTCCTGAATGCGAAGGGCAGCTAATTCGGAATCGGCCCTGCGGTAATGCCAGACCAGCGAGAAATCCTTTTCCTCAACGGAGGAACCCGGGGTTCTGTCGGAATACACTTCAAGAATCGGCTTTATCGTATCTTTCCAGTCGTTCAGCAGTGGCTCTATTACGTGCCAATCGCCGCCCTGTTCTTTAATCCAGGCTCCGTGCTCGGCAATCAGCGAGGTATTAGTATCGTGCAGCCAGTAATCCAGCGTTTTCTTGTCTCTGCCGCTGATTATAACGACCTCATTTCTCGGTTCCGACGCAAGCGTTTTTAAGAGGGAACGAAGTTCTTTATCTGGGCCGGCCTCATCCGGTTTTCCGGCGAAACTTACAAGCGTTCCGTCATAATCGAGCAGAAACAGTCGCTTTGCGCTGCTGCGGTATCGACCAATGAGCTTTTCTCTGACCGGTTTGGCGAGCTTGCGCACAGAAAGTTCTCTCTGTGTCTCCTTCACATCAGAAAGAGTATCTAAAAAATCATTACCCCATCTCGTAACAGAATAACGAGAAAGCCGGGCCTGCATTAATTTGTTGCGTTTTTTCTGCTCTTCCACGGAAGTTTCGAGGGCATTTTTTATTGCATCAATTATTTCCTGTTTGTTGTTGGCATTTACTATAATGGCTTCGCCCAGCTCACTTGCGGCACCGGCCATTTCGCTGAGTATTAAAACCCCTCTGCCGTCCGTCTTTGCGGCGACGAATTCTTTTGCTATCAGATTCATACCGTCCCGAAGCGGCGTTACCAACGCCACGTCAGCGGCGCTGTAAAGGGCAACAATTCTCTCAAAGGGCAAAAAACGATACAGATACCAGACGGGGACCCAGCCGATAGTTCCGTGCTCGCCATTGACTCTGCCCACCAGCCACTCGAGCTGTTTTCTCAACTCTCTATAATCCTCAACGCCGGTGCGAGACGGGACCGCAACAAGTATCAGGGTGACTTTCCCCTTATACTCGGGGTTTTGCGACAAAAATAAATCAAATGCCTCAAGCCGCTGAATAATTCCCTTCGTATAATCTAGGCGGTCTATGGATATAATTATTTTCTTGTCGCCTACTTTTTTGTGAATTGTGGTTTTTATTTTCTTAACATTCGGGTCCTCAACGGCTCCGGAATATTTGTCATAGTCAATACCCATCGGGAAGGCGTCAACTTTTACGACCCTGTTTCCCGCGACCAAGGCCCCCATAGAGTGGTCAACGCCGACTATTCTTGTTGTGCTACTGAGAAAATGCCGCACATAGTCGTAGGTATGAAATCCTATCAAGTCGGCGCCGAGCAATCCTTTGAGCATTTCTTTTCGCCAAGGCAAAAGGCGAAACATTTCAAAAGAGGGAAACGGTATGTGGAGAAAGAACCCGATTTGCGCCTTCGGGAGTTTTTTTCTCAGCATCTCCGGCAGAAGCATTAAATGGTAATCGTGAACCCAAATACAATCATCGGGCTCGGCTATTTTCACAATGGCATCACAGAAATCCTCATTAACCTTCTTATAAGCCCGCCAGTACCGCTGCTCATATACTGTGTATAAAGGAAAATAGTGAAAGAGCGGCCAAATGGTTTTATTGCAAAAGCCGTGATAAAAATCCTGAACATCTTTTGTGGAGAGGAAAACGCAATGGCAATTCTGCTCGTTAAGGGTGCTGATAATTTTCTTTTTATTCTTCTGGGAAAGTTTATCCTTAGCGACCCCCGGCCAGCCCACCCAGCGATTTTGCCGAGACCGACCGCAAGAGGACAATCCCGTAGCTAACCCACCTACGCTCGGCTGAAAATGCACATCCTCGGCGCGTTTTACAACACTGACAGGCAGCCGATTCGAAGCTATTAACAGTCTGCTGGTCATCGCTTCTTAATAATACACCACATTTACAATCGATTCCACAATTTTCTGCGGTTTGCTCCGGAATAATTATGGAGCGGTGTAGACTCCAAAATAAGCAGCTATGT
This sequence comes from uncultured Pirellulales bacterium, assembly GCA_964468375.1. Lineage (GTDB taxonomy): Bacteria > Planctomycetota > Phycisphaerae > Sedimentisphaerales > Anaerobacaceae > CAYXUW01. Next base: position 6,442 of record CAYXUW010000036.1, read on the forward strand.
TTTCCTTGCCTTCTGCGAGTAACGGCTCTACATTATCTACGCGAGCTGTCGCAGTTTATACGATTTTGAATTATTGACCTCTTGCAGTTTGGCTTCGAGAAAAATGCGTCCAACATCTTTTTCTTTGACGGACAAAAAAGTCCTTGTTATGGGTCTCGGGCGGTTCGGCGGCGGAGCTGACGCCGCTAAATTCGCCGCCGGCCGGGGCGCTAAGGTTATCGTAACAGATTCGGCACCAGAGCAGCTGTTAAGCAAATCCATAGAAAAGCTTAAGGGTTTAGGCAACATAGAATATCATCTCGGTTCGCATAACGCTGATGATTTTAAGGAAGCAGATATTATCATAGTCAATCCGGCAGTGCGGCCGGATAACGATTTTCTAAAACTCGCCCAAGAACACAACAAATTCATTACATCGCAGATAAGCATCTTTTTCGAATTGTGCCCCACAGTGATAATCGGGATAACGGGGGCGGCGGGCAAAAGCACAACGGCCTCGCTTACAGCACATCTGCTCAAAAATGCGAGCGACAAGAAAATCTGGCTCAGCGGAAATATTGGCAATGAGCCGTTACTAACCATATCAGACCAAATCAAGTCGGATGATTTGGTTGTGCTGGAGCTATCGAGCTTTCAAATAGAGCAGCTATCACAAATTCAAAAGGCACCGCATATTGCCCTACTGACAAATCTTACGCCGAACCATCTCGACCGCTACGAGACGTTCGCTAATTACTGCGCGGCGAAGGAGAGCATTTTCAAGTTTCAAAAATTACCAGGGGTTTCCGTATTCAATGCTGAAGACGAAATCGCAGTTGAGTGGTTTGAAAAATATAAATCAGATGCAGGGAGGACCTGCTTTAAATTTTCATGTGACGATGTGAGTGAAGAAATACAAAATAGCTTCAAACTGCCCGGCCGAGCGAATCTTTCCAATCTTGCCGCTGCTTTGTGCATAGCGAGGTATTTCAACGCCAAAGAGAACGAAATAGTAAAATGCCTGCCGGAGTTTAAACCCCTGCCTCATCGTCTCGAATTTGTCGCAGAGACAGATGGCGTGAAGTGGTATAACGACTCTAAAGCTACTACGCCGGAAAGCGCAATCGCATCACTGGAGGCATTCGGGCAGCCGGTGATTATCGTCGCCGGCGGATATGATAAGCGTATACCGTTCGATGAATTCGGCAAAAAAATAACCCAAAAAGCAAAAGCAGCTATTTTGCTTGGCCAAACAGCCCAAAAAATCGCATCGACTATCAGCGATACGAAGGTAAAAGTCGTCAGCTCGCTAGGCAAAGCAGTGGATTCAGCCAGAGAACTTGCGGAAAACGGGGATGTTGTTTTATTAAGTCCCGCCTGTGCAAGCTATGATATGTTCGATAATTTCGAGCAGCGCGGAGAGGAATTCTGCAAACTCGTCCGAGAAGCCAGCAATTAATTAGAAAAAAGGCCGAGTGAAATGAACTCGGCCTTTTTGTGATACAATAATGAACTTGAGGGCGCGACTCACAACTAATGAATTACCCAGCGGTCTCGCCGACCAAGAACTGGTCTAACAAGATTCCGTCTTTCCTTAATTACTTTCTCGCCATCTCTTTCGACCTCAACAGTATAGGGGACAAACAGCATCTTTGGGAATACCTTGCTGGGCTTAGAAGGCGGGAAAGGTTCACCTATCGAAACTATCCGAACGACGTTTAACTTTCCCCAATCCTGCTGAATTTCGGCAGCAGAGGAAATACCCCCGCAAATTTGGCTGGCTTTAACGTAATCCTTTGCAATCAAGGCCTCAAAAAGTTCACGAATTACTTTGACAGCAACCTCTTTGTCGGTAAGATTTTCCTGCGCGATGCCGATATCTGCTGTTCTTGCGTCAATTCGACGAATATCCTCCGGAATTTCGTTATCCAGATTAAACATATTTTCATCTATTGGAATGTTATAGTCGTAATACTCCATCACACCCTCGTATTGATACTGGCCATTTCTGAATGGATACAATTCGACACTGGTGACAAGTTTGGTAGACTGGTCAACAAATAATACACACCGTCCCTGTGTCTGCAGATTTGTGGATGTTACGATTATCGGTTTACTTTTATCAGCAGGCTGGTCAATTTCTATTTTAAATTCACCTTTTGCCTGCTTCTCATACAGGTCTTCAACCATTAGTCTTGGGTCATCCGTTTCAGCCATATTATGTATTCTGGAGGTGTAAATTTCATCATTAAAAGCACTCAAGCAGTTTAGCCTCTTGTGCCATATTTGAGTTTTGTTCTGATTCCAGACCACTATTTCCCCACTACCCATCCATTCGGACCAGTTAATTCGGACATTTTTCAGTTGCCCAGCCTGGTCGAATTCAAGCCAGCACTCTTTTGCTACATCATCATGTGATGAATCAAAATACTTAGTGTGAATGTAACGCATTGCGCGGTTGGCTTCGATAGTTTGTTCGAGGGCATAAGCAGGTGCCGTTATTTTGTCTAAAAGCGTTACACCAAAAATAACAATGAAGACTATTGCAGCTGTTGCAGCCAACTTTGTTATTCTACTTTTCATAATTATTCTCCAAATATTCAGTTCTGTCAAAGCCGGGGGTTTCTTTCTCGATTTCTCATATGCCGCCAAGGCATCATCAAGAATTCTTTTATCCATTTCTCGGCTGGGCTTAACAGACGATTTTTCTTTGATGCAAAACCTTTTAATTAACTCCTCAATATTATTTACAGGTTTCATTTTTTCACCTCACCGTCTAATACTGACTGCAACTTATCCAAGCCGTACCGATACCGACTCTGAACAGTATTCATTGAAACATCCATTGCCTCGGCTATTGCCTTAAATGTCATCCCTGCCTGAAGGTGCAAAATTATCGTTTCCCGCTGCTCGTATGGAAGCTTGGCCATTGCATGGCTGATTAGCCGCGATTCTTCTGCCGAGATAGCTAACTGCTCCGGCCTATTTGAATCGGCCCTTATAAATTCTGCTTCATCCAACTGAACGGTTCGCTGAGGTTTTGGCCGGTTTAAATCACGCACATGATTGGCGATACAGGCCAACAGGTAACTCCTCAAACTGCTTCTTAACTGAAGTTTCTCTGTAAATCGTGCGAAAGATACGAAAACATCATGCACAGCATCTTCAGCCGAGCTTTTATCATTTGAAAGAGCAATAGCTAACGCCAATAAATCATTTTTGTACTTCTCATAGATACGCCGCAGCGCATCCACATTTCCATGCTTAAGTTTCCAAACAAGCAGCTTATCTTCCAGCATTTAAGGCCCTTGCAATTAGTTTCGAAACTAACGACTACTGCTATTATGACAATATGAACAACGATTTTAGTCTAAAAAAAATCAATTTTTCGCCGGTATTTGCCTTGAACGAACAATAGTTATAGGAACATAGCCGAATAAAACCAAAATAATCCAAAAAATTTCAAATCAACCCACGCTTCATTCCAAAGCAAAATCAGCCATCCGCCCCATAAGCTCCCTGCCAGTAAGGGTTTTCCCGTTAATCACCGATAAAGTCACCCGCTAAATTTGTCGATTTTCGGACATTGGTATAAGCCGTTTTAAAAACGGAAACAAACGATTTTGGGAGAATTGAGAATGGAAATTAATACCGAGCGGAGGAGGGAGCAGAGACTTCGTTATCACTGGCCTATCTGGTTCGCCGAGGACTTTAATGATACATTATCTCAGGGTCAAATGGTTGACGTTTCCAGCGGCGGCGCCGCATTTACCTGCCGGATTGACGAGCATTGTCCCTATGTAGGCCAGCACGTAACCGCCCGCTTCAGTGTGCCCCGTTACTGGCCCGGCGAGGCGTTCGATATGGAAAATTTCACGCGTTCCGGCCGTATCTGCAGAGTAGATGAGGTAAATCAGTTCTGCCGGCGGGTTGCAATACAATTTGCCGAACCGTTGCCCTTCAAGCCCGGCGAACAACCGGACAGCGAATCCGACGTTCAGGAAAAGCTCGACGCTGCAGCTATATAACCGCAGCACAACCGGGCAAATCTAAACTGCATTTCAGCTATCAACCTGCAGATTCTGTGTTTTTAATTTTTACTTTTTGACTTTTACCTTTTAATATACCGGTATGCTGGAAAAAGGGCTTGTGCAAATATATACCGGCGACGGCAAAGGCAAAACGACCGCAGCATTCGGTCTGGCGCTTCGGGCGGCGGGACAGGGAAACAAGGTGCTGATTTATCAGTTTCTGAAACCCGAATCCGTCGATATAGGTGAGCGTTTCGCACTGAAATTAGGCGCGGTCAGAATAAGAGTTGAGGCGCTCGACGCGGAGTGGGATATGGCCAAATCGTTTGACGATGAAAAACAAGTTGCCCAGGCCAAAGTCGCCGTCAGCGAGGCGCTGGACAGACTCGCTCAAACCGCGGAGAAGAGATTTTACGATGTGTTAATACTCGATGAAATTGTGTTTTGTCTTTCGAAAGGCCTTGCCAAATTAGAAGATATAAAAAATATTATCGACAAAAGAGCAACCGGCGTGGAGATTGTTATGACCGGCCGAGGGGCAAGCGAAGAACTGAAAGCAATGGCAGATTTGGTTACAGAAATGAAAAATGTCAAGCATCCTTTTGACAATGGAATCGGCGCAAGGAGAGGAATAGAATTTTGACAGGGAGACAGCATAGGAAAATGAGCAAAGAAGTAGCTGCTATAATCTGTGCTGCCGGGGCCAGTAAGCGGTTCGGCGGGAAAAGGAAAAAACCTTTCGTCGACATAGGAGGCAGAGCAGCGTTTCTGCGAAGTGTGGAGCTTTTCTCCAACCGGGAGGACGTAAAACAGATATTATTAGCCATTTCTCCTGAAGATGAGGAGTTGGTAAACGTCAAATGGGGGCCGAATCTGAAGTTTTTCAATGTAGAAATCTGCTTCGGGGGGGACGAGCGATTCGATACCGTGGGCAAGGCGCTGGAGCTTGTCAAAGAAACAACAGAGCTCATCGCCATCCACGATGCCGTGCGGTGCTGCGTGACGGAAAAATGGATTGACGAAGTTATAGCCGAAGCCGCCAAAACCAGAGGGGCTATACTGGCCTGCCCCGTCGTGGCTACCCTTAAAAAGGCGAAGGAAAAAACGATAATCCAGACTGTTGACAGGGAAAATCTCTATGAAGCCCAAACGCCGCAGGTATTCGAGGCGGGATTATTAAGAAAAGCATACGAGAATCTTAAGAATCTCGATAAAAGCAAAATCAGCGACGACGCTCAATTAGTCGAAGCCATCAGTCATAAAGTCTCGATTGTCGAAACAGATTCATCCAATATGAAAATCACCAAGCCGTCCGATGTCGCCATCGCGGAAGCCATTCTCAAATCCCGGCCGAAGCCAAGGCCAGAAGGCCCGGCAGGTCCTTACATCGAAGCACAATGGTAAAATAAGCGGTACCGAGCAGTAATAACCATTCGCCCGCTAATTTATCAGGTTATCAATGAATTTGTGCTTGAAAGATTTGTAAATAAACGGTATAATACTTTGAGTTTTGAAAGCTTCTGCGCGGGTTTGTTTTTCAAAATCAGGAGGACAAAAAAATGATTTCCTTGCGGGTCGCCTTGGCAGATGTTATTCGCTTGTTTGTGTTCGCTGCAATTTGCTCTTGTGGTCTGCCAGCACAAGCTAAAATCGGTACGGTTATTTCACATCAAAAGATAAGTGACAGTCAGGGCAATTTTACAGGGGATATAGACAATTACGATTATTTTGGTTGTTCTGCAGTTTCACTTGGTGACCTTGATGGCGACGGGAACGTTGATATTGCTGTTGGTGCCCATAGTGATGATGATGGTTCAAGCGATAGAGGCGCAGTTTGGATTTTATTCCTGGCATCTGACGGAACGGTCAAATCATATCAGAAAATTAGTAGCACCAGCGGCGGTTTCAGTGGAACTCTGAACAGCAATGATAATTTTGGTTATTCTATTGCCTCACTCGGTGACCTTGACGGTGACCATGTCACCGATATAGCAGTGGGTGCGATTCAGGACGATGACGGTGGAACTAACAGAGGTGCTGTCTGGGTACTGTTTCTGAACCAAGACGGCACGGTTAAATCGCACCAGAAGATAAGTGATACAGAGGGAAACTTTACGGGGGGGTTGGACAGTTCCGATTATTTTGGTTATTCAATCGCATCGCTTGGGGATGTGAATGACGATGGAGTTACGGACATTGCTGTCGGCGCTTATAAGGATGACGACGGCGGCAGCAACAAAGGTGCTGTGTGGATTTTGTTTTTAGAGCCCAACGGTTTAGTCAAATCCCATCAGAAAATAAGTGAAAGCTACGGCGGCTTCACGGGCGATTTGGACGTTGATGACTACTTTGGCTGTGCAGTGGCTTCTATCGGAGATATAGATGGGGACGGGAATAACGATATTGCCGTAGGAGCGGCCAATGACGATGACGGAGGTACTAACAGAGGAGCAGCATGGATTTTGTTTTTGGATGAAGATGGAATCGTCCAATCACACCAAAAAATCAGCAGTACCGAAGGGAATTTCACCGGAACCTTAGATGACAGCGACCATTTCGGCTGCTCGCTGACTTCACCTGGTGATTTAGACCGCGATTTTGCATACGACATTGCCGTGGGGGCACTTGACGATGATGATGGTGGGAGTAATAAAGGAGCTGTTTGGATTTTGTTTTTGAACCGAAATGGTGTGGTAAAATCACATCAGAAAATCAGCGAGACTGAGGGTGGCTTTACAGGGGCTTTAGACAGTGCAGATCAATTTGGCTGTTCAGTTGCTGCACTGGATGACCTGAATGGCGACAGAGCAACCGACATAGTTGTTGGCACAATGGGTGACGACGACGGCGGAACTAACACGGGGGCCGTCTGGACGTTGTTTTTATATGCCTGTACCTACAACATTCAAGGCGATATAAACTATGACTGTAATGTGAATTTTCTAGACTTTGCTATTATGTCAGAAAATTGGCTACTCGATTGTGAACAGACGCCAGATGACCCCGCATGCATACCAACAAGATAGTGCATGAGCAAACCGCGGAAGCCATTCTCAAATCCCGACCGAAGCCAAAACCCGAAGGCCCTGCAGGCCCATACATCGAGGCACAGTGGTAATTCTCGCATTGCGCAAGAGAGAATACCGCCTAACTTGGTTTTAGCTTTTTTCTTTTTTTTGGCCTTTCGATGTGATACACTGCCCTGCGCATATGGTCGATTCAAATACAGAAATCGGTAACATCAAGACATCCTGCGGATATGACGCGGCGGATATTAACGGCTCCGCTGGAATAGCAGGAAAGAAATTTCATTTTATCGGGGCAGGCGGTATCGGAATGAGCGGGCTTGCGCAGGTTTTGATAAAACACCACGGGATTGTAACCGGCTCGGACCAGACAGAAACCGAAGTTATAGAAAAGCTTCGCAAGATTGGGGCTGATATAAAAATCGGGCACAACTCTGAAAATCTAAACTCGGAAACAGATGCGGTGGTCATTTCGGCGGCCATAAAAGAGGATAACCCGGAGCTGAAACTCGCACGGGAAAAGGGGCTGAAGATTTATAAATATGCCCAGATGCTCGGCGAGTTAATGAATCATCATTACGGCATCGCTGTAGCCGGGACACACGGCAAGAGCACAACAGGCGGCTGGCTAACTTATCTGCTCAGGCAACTGGGAATCGAGCCGAACTTTATCATCGGGGCCAAAATTACACAACTGGGCAGCTCTTCGGGTGCCGGAGACAGCAAATATTTCATGGCTGAGGCCTGCGAATATGACAGGAGCTTTCTTAATTTAAAACCCAAAATCGGCTGCGTACTTAATATCGAGGCCGACCATCTCGACTACTATAAAGACGAAGCTGACATAATTGACGCGTTTGAGCAATTCGCAAGAGGAATTAAACCGGATGGCGTGCTGATTGCAAACGGTCAGGACCCGAATACGGCGAAGGTTATTCGACAGTTACCACGAGAACAGAGGTATGAAACGTTCGGGCTTGATGAAAGCTGCAATTTCTATGCCAAAAACCTTCAGCTAAACGACGGGTTTTACTCTTTCGATATTTACCATAACAGCGGATTACTAGGCGGAACTGAAATTTCCCTGCCGGGCAAACACAACATTCTAAACGCTCTGGCAGTAACAGCCACAGCGGTTAATGCGGGGCTGACCGCTGAGCAGATACCACAGCTGCTGCCGGATTTTACCGGTATTGACCGCAGGATTATGCCAAAGGGCCGGTTCGGCCAAATAACAATCATCGATGACTATGCCCATCATCCAACAGAAATCAAAGCGACACTGGAGGCACTGCGGCAGAGATATAAAGACGGACGCATTTTGTGCATTTTTCAGCCGCATCAGTACAGCAGGACAAGATTTTTGCTTGATGACTTCGCGGAAAGCTTTAAGCTTACCGATATAACAATTGTGCCGGAGATTTACTTTGTCCGGGATTCGGAGGCGGCGAAAAAAGAAATTAATTCGCAAATCCTGGTCGATAAAATGCAGGCCAACGGAACTAAGGCGATATTTATCGATGGTTTCGAGGCCATTGGCGATTATCTAAAAACGGAAGTAAGAGCCGGTGATGTAGTAGTTACTATGGGCGCGGGGGATATTTGGAAGGTAGCAGATGAATATATTCAGTGGCTTAGAGAAAATAGTTGAAACCGATTACCCTTTGAGCAAAAGCACATGGTACGGTCTGGGCGGCCCGGCCGATTATCTCATAAGGCCAAAAACAGTCGAACAATTGAAAACAGCAGTCGAGCGGTGCAACGAAAATAACATTCCGATGTATGTGCTCGGTCTGGGCTCTAATCTACTAATCAGTGACGAAGGGCTGCGGGCGGCAGTTATAAAACTCGACGCGGAAGATTTCGCCAAGATGCACTTCGAGGATGAACAGATCACCGCAGGGGCAGGCGCGGAATTAAGCGAAGTGGTTCTAACTTGCGTGAAGAAGGGACTTTTGGGTATTGAATCTCTAACGGGCATACCCGGCTCGATTGGCGGAGCGATAAAAATGAACGCGGGGGGCAATTTCGGAGACATAGGCGCGGCGGTCGAAAGCGTTACGCTTATGAACAGCCAAGGCGAGGTCTTTGAAAAGAGTAAGCCCGAGCTGGTATTCGACTACCGCAATACAAATATCCAAGCCCAATTCATTCTAAACGCCAAAATGAACCTAGGCGAAGGTGACCCAGAGCAAATTATGCAGACGGTGAAAGAAATCTGGATTTATAAAAAGAACAGCCAGCCGTTAAATACGCGGAACTGCGGTTGTATATTCAAAAACCCAAGAGGCGTTTCCGCCGGAGCTTTGATTGACAGAGCGGGGCTAAAGGGACTGCAAATCGGCGGGGCTATTGTCAGCGACAAACACGCAAATTTCATAAACGCGGAGAAAGGGTGTAAAAGCCGCGATGTTGTGAGACTGATAGAAGCCGTAAAAGAAAGAGTTAAAGAGCATTTCGATGTTGATTTGGAACTTGAAATCGAAATCTGGGATTAACAATGACCGCTGAATCCTCAGCAAGCTCTCAATCACCGTTAATAGCTGTCCTTATGGGCGGCATCGGCGAAGAGCGCGACATCAGCATCCAGAGCGGCAACAGTGTAGCTACGGCGCTGAAAGAAGCCGGGCTGAATGTGATGAGCTCCGATGTCGGGCCGGACAATCTGGACATACTGGAGGACAGCAGTATCGATGTGTTCTTTCCAGCGCTGCACGGCAGATTTGGTGAAGACGGCCAACTGCAGCAGATATTCGAGGACAAAGCCCTTCAATACGCAGGCAGCGGGCCGGCCGCGTGCCGCCTGGCTTTCGATAAAATGGCAAGCAAAAAACCTTTTGCGAAGGCGGGCGTAGCTACACCGGCGGCAATCCAATTCGACCCTAACACCGACCCCCCCGAACTCGATAAACAGCTCAAACAACTCGCAGACAGATATATAGTCAAACCCGTGAAGCAGGGAAGCAGCGTTGGTATGAGTATTGCAAACAACCGCAGCGAAGCCATTGCGGCGGCATCCGAATGTTTCAGGAAATTCGGCGACTGTATGGTCGAGCAGCTCATACCGGGCCGAGACATAACAGTGGGGATTCTCTGCAATGAGGCGCTGCCGATCATCGAGCTTCGGACGCAGAGCGGCTTTTATGACTACCACGCAAAATATCACGATGAAAAAACGGAGTTTCTTTTCGACACAATTAATAATCCGGCCTTGACGGCAAAAATTAAAACCGCAGCTCTGGATTGTTTTAATGCGCTCGGCTGCCGTCATTTCGCAAGAGTCGATTTCCGGCTGGGCGACGACGGCATCGCATACGCACTGGAAGTTAACGCTATTCCCGGCTTTACCGCCCGCTCGGATTTGCCCAAGGCGGCCGCTAAGACAGGGTTGTCAACGAGCGATTTGTGTGTAAAAATAATCGAAGCAGCTATGGAAGACAAAAGAGCTAAATACCAATCGGTGAACACTAACGATTAACTCAGATGACCAGAAGAAAAAAGCACAATAAAAAAAGGAAATCGTTTAAGCGCGAAACGTCAAAAAGCAAAAAGCAGCGAATGATAACCAAGCCGAGCTTAAAAGGCGTTTTGAAAGCGTTAGCAATAATTTGCGCTCTGGCTGCGGCCGGCGCGGCTTTTTATTTCGGAGAAAAATACGTAAACTCCGCCAAGCCTGCCGAGACCGGCCCCTTGGAACTGATGAATGCACCTGAATGGGCAAGCGCTGAACTGAAGATAAGGATCTACAACGCCGCTGGCGGCAAAACCTTTGAGCTCGATGAAAATATTGCACGAATAGTGGCGGAAAATCTGGCGTCCGTTTCGTGGCTCAGCGAGGTAAAAGTAACAACCACGCATAACCGCCTGCTCGTCGAGGCGAAATGGCGAAAACCGCTGGCACTGGTTAAATTCGGCTTAAGAAGCGTTTACGTGGACACGGAAATGGTAGTGCTCGATTTTGTGCCGATATCCGAACTGCCGATTGTGAAAATCGAAGGGCTGTCGGCAACAGCAATAATACCTCCACCCGGCGAGGTCTGGCAAAGCGATGAACTGGCTGCGGCGGTAACTATATTAGCCAAGCTCGACCAGATGGACAAATCCGTCACACCCGATGAGCCGCTGCTTTATGAAATCGACCGCATCGACGTAAGCAATTTTAACGGCCAAGAGAACAGCCGAGCCCCACATATTATTCTTTATGCGAAGGACAATACTGAAATTATATGGGGCGCCGAATTCGGAACGTGGCAACGATATCTTGAAACAACAGATGAGAAGAAACTGGCCAAGCTTTACGCCTTTTACAAAGAATACGGCACGCTTTTAGGTGGAGTAAAATACATAAATCTGCGCGACCCGCAGGACAATATCTCTCAGCCGATTGACAAATATTAATCTGTTGAGAAACCGTTCAAAGCATCTGCTAAATCTGTATAGCGATAGGGGATTTGAAATTCCGTGCAGAGAGATTTGAATTCCTTTAAGACACTTTCGCTTAACTCGTTTTGAAAATCCTTGTCACCTTTGCAAAAGAAAATTCTACAGCTGGAAAAACGATGTTCGTATATACTGCATTTGCCGTCCATATTATAGGGACATCGGCCGGTCGCCATCGGCTTCATATTTTCGGCGCCCAGCTCTGCAGCCAAATAAATTAATTCGGGCGAAGTAACAAAAAGTTTATGGTCAAAATCAGCGAAGTCGCAGCATCGGCCGCAAGCATTGCACATACCGGCTAAATGTGCTGATTGGCGAATTTGCAAATCCAGCCGTTCGTAAATCTCAGCTATCCTTTTCAGAAGCTGGTTTGACATTCTGCCACCATTTTTTGCTCTTCTTGATTCTCTCTATCTCCTCAGGGTTGTATAACCTGCCGCGATTGATGCCGCCGCACTTTTGCGCCGCCTTGTTCCAGGCATCCGCATCGGCTAGATTCTCCGGCCAGAAAGGCCAGGTTCTGCACTGGCCCGGCCTGACCGGGTAAATCATACATTTTTTCTGTCCTTCGGTTTTGCGCAAAAATATGCAGTCTTTGCTATCCTGCTGTTCGATAATCGTTATTCGCAGGCCTACACGACGCAGATATTTTTTCCTTAACTGTTCGGGCCCGATTTTCAGGAAATCCGCGATAAGCTCAATCTCCGGTTTGGTGACCCAGATATAACCAGTAGCCGGGCCGGAGCAGCATCGGCCGCACTGCTGACATTCAAAATGCAGACCGCTAACATACCAAAGGGGTTTCTTTCTTCCGGGCATTCGGTTTTACCACTTTAATATTGCGCCGGTGTCGGCGCTTGTTGCCATTGAGGCGTACTTTGCGAGATAGCCGGTTGTTACTCGCGGTTTGGGTGGCTTCCAATCCTTTTTGCGTTTGGCCAGCTCTTCATCGGAAAGTTTCACATCTATTTTGTTATTGGGAATATCGATTTCGATGATGTCGCCATCTTTTAATAAGCCGATAGGCCCGCCGACGGCTGCTTCGGGGCTGATATGGCCGATACAGGCGCCCTTTGTCCCGCCGCTGAACCTGCCGTCGGTAATCAAGGCGACGGACTCGCCGAGGCCGGCACCTATAACGTAGCTTGTCGGGCTTAACATTTCCTGCATACCGGGTCCGCCTTTGGGACCTTCGTTGCGAATCACGATAACGTCGCTGGATTTTGCTTTGCCCGCCAAAATACCCTCACAGGCATTTTCCTGGCTCTCGAAAATGACCGCAGGGCCGGTGTGGGTAAGCATCTTTTCGGCGACACCGGCTGTTTTTACTACGCTGCCGTTAGGAGCGAGGTTGCCTCTCAGGATAGCCAGTCCCCCCGTCCTCGAATAGGCGTTATCCAGCGTGTGAATACAATCTGTGTCTTTGATTTCGGCGCCGGCGATATTTTCGCCGAGCGTCTTTGCGGTAACTGTAACGCAATCGGTATTAAGTAAACCCGAGACTTTGCTGATTTCTTTCAGTATCGCGCTTATGC
>CAYXUW010000037.1:0-19448 GCA_964468375.1 uncultured Pirellulales bacterium
TGATTATATCGTGGATTCCCACGTACAACATGCCCGCATCCGTCTTCAACAGTATAATCGGCACATTAATGGATATCTTCCCTCACGTCACAGTATGGCATCCAATCCCTCAAACTGCACCGCTAATATTAGTAGCCGGCTCAATGCAGCCGCAATACTTCTCGCCAAAGCATATAGAAAATGAGCTGCTTAAGAAGGACGTTCGCGACAGCCTGTCAAAAATGAATATCCACAACAGTCTGGACGTGCTGAACTGCTATATCGGAGACGAAAACGATTTAAAGGAATGTATTAAAGACTTTTCCGTGAACAGCGATTATTCGCCCTTTGTAGAATTTACTACGGACCGCGAAACGCCAAATCATAAGCTATTTCAGCGATACGTTATAGACGTCAGAAACGATTCTATTTATCACCACCTCGACTGGTCTGGATTCAGCGAAAAGGAAAAAGAAGAATGGCTTGCAGATTATAAACAGATTTATGAGGCCTCGACATATCTGCTTATGTCATACGGGTCGCCTAATATGTTAGACAGATTGAAATACAGCGTGACCGGCCTCAACACCTTTCCCGACCAACAAGCGTTTCTGTCGGCCAGAAAACAAGCCGGCGAAGATCTATTCTCTGCGGGAATAAAAATGGTGCTGTCCGGCAAGGAGGATGATGCTGTAACTCTATCCGATGAAATCCTCGAAATTGACCGCCGGTCGGTTGTTGCCTGGATGCTGAAATCAGTCGCCATGCAGAAGAAAGGCCAGACCCGGCGGGCTCTGGCTGCTGCTCAGAAAGCGGTGCAGCTTGCTCCCGATGATGCAGACGTACACTTCAATCTCGGAATGCTTTGGCTCAACGCCGGACAGTTCGATAAAGCCGTTGCAGAATATAAAGAGGCGCTGCGTCTTGCCGAACAATCTTCGAATTGGGTTAAAATTAAGATGCTAAACGCTCTGGCTTCTGCTTATGCCCGTGCCGGCCGGTTCTCAGACGCCGTAGCCGCCACTGAAAAGGCACTTGACCTCGCACTGTCCGACAACCTAAAGGACGTTGCCGAGGATATGAGAAAACAGCTGTGGCTACTCAAAACAAGGCGCAGCAATTAAAGGCATCTGCTTGTTACATGGCTGCATTACGAAGGAGGTTTAAACATCGAGGTTCTGGACCTCGAGGGCGTGTTCGCGGATGAAGTTCCGGCGCTTCTCGACATCGTCGCCCATCAGGATGCTGAACAGCCGGTCCGCCTCGCCAGCGTCTTCGAGATTTACTCTCAGCAACGTCCGAGTGGCGGGGTTCATCGTGGTATCCCACAATTGCTCAGCGTTCATCTCACCGAGCCCTTTGAAGCGCTTTATCTCGACTCCTTTTCCGCCAATCTGTCTTATCCCCGCGCAGATGCCGCCCAGCGAGGCAATCTCATGCTTGTCATTTTCATTGATAAGCTGAAACTTCGTGGGCAACTCCTCGCCGGAAACCGCCTTGGCGGGCTTTAGGAGAAAGTCTTTCAAGTCCAGGTCCCAAGTGCTTTTCAGTTTCTCGGCTATCTGGTTGATTCTGCCAACCTCGTGAAGCTCCTCAGCAACAACGGATTCTTCTTCCTCGCTTTCCACGTCTTTGCCTGTTTGGTGCTTTAGCTCGTCGAGCTGCTTTTCATACTCCGCCTTGACATAATAAAACTCATCTTGGCCGCCGACGCAGATGCGAAACTGTGGAAGCCGACTGCCGTCATAATAAGCCCGGATAAACTCCGCGAAGTTAATTCCCCGCCTTGCCAAGATGCCCAGAGCGCGTTCTGCGTCCACGAGGATTTTCACGAGGTCGGCCAACTGCTTTTCTGAAACTTTCCTAGCCTCTTTGCCGTCGGCATCCCTGATAACAAGCTCTGTTCCTTCCAAGCCGCGGGCAACCATCCGCTTGCGCATCTGGCCTTCGCTTAAGATATGCTCAGAGCTTTTTCTTCCTTTAACCCTAACCTCATACAAGGGGGGCTGGGCGATGTAAATCATATTATTGTGAAACAACTGCGACATCTGTCTAAAGAAAAAAGTCAACAGAAGTGTTCGTATATGAGCACCGTCGATGTCGGCATCGGTCATAAGTATTACTTTGCCGTATCTGCACTTTTCCAAATCGAACTCGTCGGTGCCGATGCCCGTCCCCAACGCGCTTATAATTGTCCTTATTTCATCGTGTGCGAGCATTTTCTCCAGCCGGGCTTTTTCGACATTAAGGATTTTTCCTTTGAGCGGCAAAATTGCCTGGATATTTCTATCTCTGCCGGCCTTTGCCGAACCGCCGGCCGAGTCGCCTTCGACGATAAATATCTCGGTGGCCGCCTTTTCTTTACTCGCACAGTCCCACAATTTGCCGGGCAAATTGGCACTGCTCAGCGCACCTTTGCGCCTGGTCAGCTCACGCGCCTTTCTGGCGGCCTCTCTGGCTGCGGCGGCCTGAATCGCCTTGTTTAAAATCCGCTTCGCTTCAGGCGGATGCTCTTCGAGAAAGTGGCCGAGCTGCTCGTTAACAGTTGTCTCAACGAAACCGCCCACCTCGGGATTGGTCAGCCGCACTTTTGTCTGGGCCTCGAAATGGGGGTCGGTAAGCTTTACCGCCACAATCGCGGTCAATCCCTCGCGCAGGTCGTCGCCGGTGGTGGCTTGGCCGTTCCTCAGCAGGTTGTTATTCCTGGCGTAGTAATTCATCGTGCGCGTCAGAGCTGTTTTGAAACCAGAGAGGTGAGTGCCGCCGTCGATGTTGCGAATGTTGTTTGCAAAGACCAGCACATTTTCCGTATAGCCGTCGTTATACTGCATTGCTATCTCGCAGCTCATCACTGCTTCAGTGTCTTCCTTAGCGAAGTAGATAACATCCTTATGCAAAGTTTCCTTGCCTTCGTTAAGGTGCTTGACGAAGGCCTTTATGCCATCATCAAACTTAAACACTTCCTTTTTTTCGCACCTGTCGTCTATGAATGTAATCTGCAATCCTGCATTCAAATAAGCCATCTCCCTTATTCTTTTCAAGAGAGTGTCATACTCAAACTCAGCTTCACCGAATATCTCCTCATCAGGCATAAATGATATCGTTGTTCCGCATTTATCGGTGTTTCCGACTTCCTTTACGCGTCCCTTCGCGCCGCCTCTCTCGCTTTCAAAATGGTAGTGTTTACCGTCGCGGTAGACATCGGCATTGAGCCACTCGCTCAGCGCATTTACGACGCTAACGCCTACGCCGTGCAGGCCTCCGGCCACTTTGTAGGAATCGGTGTCGAATTTTCCACCAGCGTGCAACGTTGTGAGCACAACTTCCAGAGCGCTCTTTTTGGCCTCTTTATGCTCCTCAACCGGTATACCCCTGCCGTTGTCCTCTATCGTGCAGCTTCCATCGGCCTGAATGTGCACGATTATATTGTTGCAGAACCCGGCCAGTGCTTCATCTATGGAATTGTCCATCACCTCATAAACTAAATGATGCAGGCCGCCGCTCCCGCGGTCTCCAATATACATATCCGGCCTCTTGCGCACCGCCTCCACGCCCCCCAGTATCTTTATATTACTCGCATCATACTTATGATGGTCTTTCATAAAACCCTCTGCTTGCGGACCGCTCAGCTTACCGAGAATTTAATCTCCCTGACCTGCGCTCTCGGACAATCCCGAGACAACTCCTTAAGAAGTTCACAGCTTAAAAGCTGCAACTCATACATATACGACGGCGAATCAACGGACACCTGTAACCGGCCACCAGATATGTCAACGATTCTGCAGTGCCGGAACAACTCGTCCGGCAACAACCGACTCCAGACCTCGGCTACCAACCCAAACCTAGTGTGCTGTGGCGAAATTCGCCTTTCTACAAGCTCACTCAGAACGTCTCCCAAGCTGGTTAAGTTGTTGTCCGCCCGATGTGCTGTTCGCCGTTCGACGGCCCTGCGCAGCTGTTGCTCCTTGTCAATCATCTCTCAGCCCAGATTTATCGGCATCAAAACATAAAGGAAGTTCGCCCCGCTCTTTATCAGGCCCGGCCTGTCCGCCTGGCCCAGCTCCAACTCGAATTCCTCCGTCCTGATGATCCTCAGGGCGTCTATTAAAAACTGCGGATTGAACCCAATCTCAATCGGCTCTGCCTTGTAATCGATGGACATCTGGATTTGCGCGTCGCCAGCCTCCAAAGCTTTTCCGGAAAACGTCAGCCCGTTTTTCTCTATCGAAAGTTTAATCCCCCTAGACTCCTCGCTAGTCAGCAGCGCCGCCCGCCGAACCGCACTTAAGACTGCCTCCGTCGGCAACGTTAGCCTCTTGTCGTAGTCATCCGGTATTATATCCTCATACTTCGGGAAATTGCCCTCAACAAGATTCGAGCTTATAACGGCATTCGCACAGTTGAACAAGATTTGATTGTCTACGAGCTTGGCCGAGACAATGTCCTTGTCACCGCCGCCGAGCTTGCTTAGTAGGGCCATCGTCTTGGCCGGAACTATTATCTTCGCTTTGGCGGCCTTCTCTACCGGGGCTGACGCCAGACTAACCCTGCAGCGCGCCAGTCTCCTGCCATCTGTAGCAACCAGCGACAGTTTTTTGCCTTTAATCTCCCACAAAACACCGTTGAGCGCATAACGTGTGCTTTCCTTGGCCGTGGCGAACAGGCACTGCTCGATTCCATCCTGCAGGTGGCTCAGAGCAATTTCCATGTCCGCTTTTCCATCGTAACTTGGAACCGCCGGATATTGTCCCGGCTCTTGGCCATAAATAGTAAAATGACTGTCAGCCCCCTCTACTTTGCAGGCACCCTTTTCTGCGTGTAGTAGCAGAGTCTCGTCTGTGCTCTCGCGAACAATAGCAGCTAATCGGTCAGCAGGGACAATAACCTCGCCGGCCTCCTCCACCTGAACCTCGGAAACCAAGTAGTTAATTCCGACTTCAAGATCCGTAGCACAAACGTGAACATCCTTTTTGCCAGCCACTATTTGAACACAGCGGAGCACGGGTTTTGGTGTGCGGCTCGGTACTACCGAGGTTAGTATACCTAATGCGTCCGCCAGCGCGGCTCTGTTGAAATTCAGTTTCATAATAGACCCCTGTATGTTCAATACGGAAGAAGGTTAATGTTTCAGATTATCTATCAAGCCAAAAAAATCATGTTATAGTTTACACTTGAAAGTGCGTGTTCACAACTATTTTTTCGAAGAATAATTAAACCGCAGAGATGATGAATTTGGTGGGTTGTGCTGTATCGGCAGGTTCTGCATTTTGAAGCGCAAGTTGGTATTAATAGTAGGGTTTAAAACAATAGTATTAGTAGTCATATAGCTTGTGAAATTGTTGTTATTCGAAAAGGGGGATTCCTTAAGACCAGACACAGCAGATACTTAAAGGGTTATAGGCCTCTTGGTCGCCTTGTGGAAAACCTGTTAGATTTCTGGTTAATTCGTACGACGAAGTAGATAAGCCAAGTTGCTCGGCGGTCTCGGCTTGTTAAAAACGGTGGGTTTTGTACGGCTTTATTAACAAGGCGGGCGGCCTTTGTATTGTGGGGACAGTTGGCGCCTTGATTTAGGTTTGGGATTAGGTATAATGTATGGTTTTGCAGAGGTTATTGAGGAGGCAGATATGGACAAGGGAATGCGGCCGGATACGGTCGCGTCCGACAGGGCAGGCCAATGTCGCCTTGTGCCGATGCGCGGCGGCAAGGGAAGGTTTTGTATAGGCCTTGATGTCGGCTCGACCAGCAGCGATGTGGTCGTGCTCGACAGCACCGGCAAGAGCGTCTTTAGCGATTACAGGCGGACCAAGGGTAGACCTGTGGAAACGGTGCGGGCGCAGCTGGGGGCGGTGTTCAAGCAAATAAACCCATCGGACGTCGCTCTGGCCGTGGCAACCGGTTCAGCGGGGCGTTTTTTAGCCAAATTACTAGAGATTCCTTTTGTAAACGAGGTGCCGGCGCAGGCGGCAGCTATAGCGCATCTGTCCCCCCAATTTCAGCAGGCGACGATAATTGAAATGGGCGGCCAAGATACCAAGTTGATATTTTTATCTTCCGAGAATGGCCGCAGCAGAGTGAGGGACTTTGCACTTAATACGGTCTGTGCTGCAGGGACGGGTTCGTTTCTCGACCAGCAGGCGCAGCGGCTCGGTGTGGATATCGAAGGAGAGTTTGGGCGGCTCGCCTTGCAGAGCAAGAGCGTGCCCAGAATGGCGGGGCGATGCTCAGTGTTCGCCAAAAGCGATATGATTCATCTGCAGCAGCAGGCGACGCCGACCTGCGATATTATAGCGGGGTTGTGTCTGGCGCTGGCGAGAAACTTAAAGAGCGACCTCGGCTGCGGCAGAGAATTTGTCAGGCCAATTATATTTACCGGCGGGGTGGCGGCCAACATCGGAGTGGTCAGAGCTTTAGAAAATGTATTCGAGTTGGACGAAGGCGGGCTTGTGGTTCCCGACGAACACTTCTTTACAGGAGCTATTGGGGCGGTGCTGATAGGAAGAGAAAGGGCTGGCCGGGAAGATTCCGGCAATCCGATTCGCCTTGAGAAGATAGATAGTTACTTGGCCCGGCGCGGTGCCTCCTTGGAAAATGCCCCCCGCAGAGAGCGCCTGGGCGAGCCGACTCTGCCGTATCCTGAGAGCCCTGTTTATGGGCAGCTTTTGGCAAATGCAGATGAGCCGATAAGTGCGTATCTCGGCGTTGATGTCGGTTCGATAAGCACAAACGTGGCGGTTATCGACGAGCAGAAGCGCGTGCTTGCCAAGGCGTATCTGATGACAGCCGGCAGGCCTTTGGAGGCTGTGCGGCAGGGCCTGGATATAGTCGGCAAAAAGGTCGAGGGCAAGGTGAAAATTCTCGGGGCGGCGACTACCGGCTCGGGGCGGTATCTTACCGGCGATTTCATCGGGGCCGATGTTGTCATAAACGAAATAACCGCTCAGGCGGCCGGCGCGGCGATTGTAAATCCGAAAGTGGATACCATTTTCGAGATCGGCGGGCAGGACAGCAAATACATCTCTCTCGAAAACGGCGTTGTCGTTGATTTTGCGATGAACCACGCCTGCGCTGCGGGGACGGGCTCGTTTCTCGAAGAGCAGGCGCAAAAGCTCGGCATAAATATTAAAGAGGAATTTGCAGAACTGGCTATAAGCAGCGACGCCCCCATAAAGCTGGGCGAGCGGTGCACTGTTTTTATGGAGTCTGACCTGCTGAACTATCAACAGCAGGGTGCGGGGACGAGCGAGCTTGTGGCCGGTTTGAGCTATTCGATTGTTGCGAATTATCTAAATCGCGTGGTGGGGCGGCGCAGGGTCGGCGATAACATTTGTTTTCAGGGAGGGACTGCGTTTAACAAGGCGGTTTGCGCCGCCTTTGAGAAAGTTGTCGGAAAGCCGATTATGGTGCCCGACCATCATGAGGTGACAGGGGCGATAGGGGCCGCCTTTATCGTCGCCGAACATATGAAAAAGGTTGCGCGTGAAGGCGGGCACATCGAGAGCAGCTTCAGAGGATTTGCCAATGTCAGTTCTATCGAGTATGAGGTCGAGTCTTTTAGCTGTGAGCATTGCCCGAACCATTGCGAGATTAAGAAGGTTCAGCTACCGGGGTCGGAGCCGCTGTACTACGGCTCGCGGTGCGACAGGTATAACCTGAAAAAGAAAAAGGCGAAAACAAAAGGACTCGGCGCATTCGAATTCAGGAACCAGCGGCTGCTGGAGTGCGCGGGTCTGGAAGGCGGGCAGGAAGGCCGAAATGCCGGGAAGACTCAAATAGGTATTCCTATGGCATTGATTAACTGGCAACTTCTGCCGTTGTTTGCCCGGTTTTTTAAGGTGCTGGGTTTTGATGTTGTTACTTCCGGGCGGACAGACAAGCGAATAATTCGAATGGGCGTCGAGTCTGTTACCGCCCAGCCGTGTTTTCCGGTGAAGGTTGCATACGGGCATATCGCGGAGTTGATTGAGCGAAGAGTGGATTATATATTTTTGCCCAGTATTGTTTCGATGACGGCGAGCTATCCCGAGAACGAATCCAATCAGCTGTGTCCCTATGTCCAGTCGCTCGCTTATCAGGCCGAGACAGCTTTCGGCAACAAGCTCGGGGACACGAAGATTCTTACCGTTCCCATACGGCTCGGCGAGGGCGAGAAACTTCTGCGAAAAAGTTTTGCCGCAATTGGTAAGAAACTTGGGGTTTCCGCCTCTGCGATTAACCGTGCTGTCAGAGAAGGATTTTCCGCTCAGGCAGACTTTGAGCGCTCTCTGGTGAAGAAGGGCAAAGAGATTCTTAGCCGTATCGAGCCCGGGCAGAAGCTGTTTGTGCTGGTTTCCCGGCCGTATAACGGCTGCGATGAGGGTCTTAACCTGCAATTATCCAAAAAGCTTGCCGAGCTTGGTGTCAGGGTGATGCCGATGGATATGCTGCCTCTTGGTGAGGCACAGTTGGGAGATGAGTTTTTGCACAGCCGGACTTACTGGACATACGGCCAGAAGATTTTGAGGGCCGCCGAGATAATCAAATCGGACCCGCGGCTTTTCGCAATATACCTGTCGAATTTCAGTTGCGGTCCGGATTCGTTTCTTCTGACGTTTTTCAAAGACATAATGGGCCAGAAGCCGAGTCTTCAGCTTGAGCTTGACGAGCACTCTGCGGATGCCGGGGTAATTACGCGCCTCGAGGCATTTCTTGAGAGCTTGAAGCATTATCGCCATCGGTCGGAGAAGAAAAAGCGCGTCGCCGAAGGACCTGCGTCGGCGGAAGGGGTTAGCAGGCAGCGCACACTGTATATTCCGTATATGGGCGATTGTGCTTACGGGGTTGCCGCCTGTTTCAGGGCTTATGGTCAGCCGGCGGAGGTTATGCCGCTGGCGGACGAGGAAGCGCTTATTCAGGGCAGGGCGTTTACTTCCGGAAAAGAGTGTCTGCCCTGTGCGATTACGTCCGGCGATATGCTGAAAGTAATCAGGGACGAGAAATTTGACCCGGCGAAGACGGCCTTTTTTATGCCGGCCGCCTCCGGGCCGTGCAGGTTCGGAATGTATAGCTGTCTGCACCGGCTTATTCTCAGGTACGCCGGCGCGGAGGATATTCCGGTCATCGCTCCGAACCAGGACAGCGGTTTTTACAGAGAGTTTACCGAGGGAGTTGACGGCTCCGCCATGGGCAAGTTTATGAAGGACGCCTGGGTCGCGGTTATCGGGCTGGATTTGATGCGGAAGGTGATATTGCGCATTCGGCCTTCGGCGGCGGACGCCTCGCAGGCGCGGCAGGTGTATGAACAGTCGGTAGAAAGTTGGATTCAGGCGGTCGAGAACCGCGCCGGCTTGTCTCAGATGCGCCGGCTTATGGAGTATATTGCGGAGGATTTCGATGCAGTGAAGCTGGACAGCGATGCCCGGAAGCCGATGATAGGAATAGTCGGAGAGATTTATGTCCGCAGCCATCCGTTTGCGAACGGCAACTTAATCGCACGGCTTGAGGAACTTGGGGCGGTTTGCGATTTGGCCTCGCTGGCGGAGTGGATTTATTATACGAATTTTACCAGAAGCTGGACGGCTCGGCGCAGGGGAAGGTTCGGGGACTGGTTCACGAATATTTTTCAGGATTATTTTCAGCACAAGATTGAGCATAAGCTCGCCGAGCCGCTGGAGAGGAGATTCGGCAAGCTGGCCGAAGGATCGATAGAGGATGTCATCGGACTGGCTCAGCCGTATCTGCATCACTCGTTCGAGGGTGAGGCGATACTGAGTATAGGTAAGATGGTAGAGTATCATCATCAGGGCTTCGGGGGCGTGGTTAATGTCATGCCGTTCGGCTGTATGCCGTCGACGGTTGTTAGTTCGCATACGAGGCGCGTCAGTGCCGATTGCGCCAATATGCCGATTTTGAACCTGAGCTTCGACGGGCAGGAGGACGCGACTATGACTACCCGCCTGGAGGCGTTCGTTGAGCAGGTCCGCCAGCGGCAGCCTGTCGGCTGGCCGGTTCACGTCTGATTGCTTGTAACGGCTAAACTAATATCGTAAGTACTTTCTGTCTTCGCGTATTTGTTCCTGCAGACTTTCCTGATCGTCGTAGGCCTTTTTCTTTTCGGCTCGGCAGTCAATCAGTTGTTTTTGAAAGGACATTATGTTTATTTCAGTCTCCGGATTTCGTTCAGCAAGATAAATTATCCTCGATAAATTGCGGTCCATATCGGCATATAGTCTGGCTTTTTTCTTGACGGCGGCGAGTTCGTCCTCCTTTGAACTGTAATCACGAGTAAGACTTTCGATTTGAGTTTCTATGATTTCTATTTCATACAGGGCAGCTTCGATTTGCTCTTTCGCCCTTTCGATTCGCAGTGCGTCCCTGTCCGGCTCGGATTCACTTTCTTTAGCCCTTTCCGGTGTTTTTTCTGCCTGCTGTTGGCTTTCGAGCAGTTCTATCCGCTCTTCCAGCTCTTCTATCCGGTTTTCCAGCGATGTCAGCCTGTCTTCTATATTCATTTCAGGCCGGTTCGGATCGGGCTCTGCCAAGACAGATGCAATGAGAAATACAGACAAAAATCCTGTGCATATCAATAACCGTTTCATAATCACTCCTTCCATTTACTCAGATGAGATTGAAATTTCCTCTATCCCATTTTACCTTCGAATTAGAAATCTACAATCTCAAAACTTATTCTTGCTACCTGCCTGTGGGCTGTGCACTGTGCGTATGAACAGTTAAACTATATTGAATGACGCAAATTTACCTGCCGATATTGCATAATTTCTTCTTAAATGGGGTTCGCTTTTGGAATAACTCTGTAGAAACAACTCAAACTTGCCTCGGTAAAGCGGTTTTGGTAAGCTTATGTGCGATGGATGAGCACAAATCAGAGGCAGGTATGGACCGTCGGAGTTTTTTGCGTTCGACGGCGGCAGTGGGGGCGGGGCTTGTTTTGTCGCCTTTTGTTTACGGAAGCGAATCCGCAAAAGGCGATGATATAAACGTTGCCCTTATCGGGGCGGGCAATCAGGGACAGGTTCTCGTCGATGCGTGTCTTAAAATACCCGGCGTGCGGTTCAAAGCAGTCTGCGATATCTGGAAGGAATACAATCTGAAAAAGGCCTCGCGCCGATTGGCCGCCTACCGCCACGAGAATAACGCTTACATTGACTACCGCGAGATGCTCGACAAAGAAAAAGACCTCGACGCGGTTTTAGTTGCCACGCCGGATTTCTGGCATGCCGAGCATGCCGTCGCTTGTATGAAGGCGGGGCTGCACGTTTATTGCGAAAAGGAGATGTCCAATACGCTCGAAGGCGCGCGGCAAATCGTTCAGGCCGCGAGGCAGACCGGCAAGCTGCTGCAAATCGGCCATCAGCGCCGCAGCAATCCGCGGTATCTTCACTGTTATGACAAACTTCTAAAGCAGGCGAAGATTTTGGGCAGAATCACGGCTGTGAACGGTCAGTGGAATTGCAGCAAATCGGCGGGCGAGCCGCTCGGAGCGCCGGAGAAATATGCGATTGATAAGGCGACGCTGGAGAAATACGGCTTCGAGTCGATGCATCAGTTTCGCAACTGGCGATGGTTCAAGAGTATGGGCGGCGGGCCAATCGCCGACCTCGGCTCGCACCAGATAGATATTTACAACTGGTTCCTCGAGGCCCGTCCGAAGTCGGTCATAGCGGCCGGGGGCAGCGACTATTGGCCGGGCCGTCAGTGGTATGATAATATTATGGCCGTGTATGAATACGAGGCGCCGTTTGGAATCGTCCGGGCGTTTTACGAAACGATTATCACCAACAGCAGTCAGGGCTATTACGAAAGTTTTCTCGGTGACGAGGCGACGCTGGTAATTTCCGAGTCAGCTGTCAGGGGCGCTGTGTATCGCGAGCCGTCGGCGCCTGACTGGGGCAAGTGGGTCAAGATGGGTTTGATAGATGAGCCGCCGAAGGTAGAAAAGCCGAAACCCAAGCCGGGCGTTATCGACGTGCGTGAGACAATGGCTCCGCCGGCGTACAAGCTGTCGGTGAAGATGGACAAATTATATCATCAGCCGCATTTGGAAAATTTCTTTGAGGCCATACGCGGCAGAGCGAAGCTAAACTGTCCCGGCGAGGTTGGCTATGAAACGGCCGTCACCGTGCTGAAGGTCAACGATGCGGTGGAGGCCGGCCGAAAGCTTGATTTTAATCCGGCGGAGTTTAAAGTTTAGGTTGCGGTTGGATAGAGCCGATTTATGGTATATGTCGATGGGTTTTAACACATTAGGCAGAGGGCTGTTTTGCACGGCGATTTTATGTTGCCTTGTTTGTATTTGCGCCGCCGAGACGGCTGATTCGGAATTTCTCGGCGACGAAAGCGACGGCAGCCGAACCGTTTCAGTTCATCTTATGCCTCTGGTTGATGAAGAAGGCCGGGGAATTACACCCGCCGACAAGCTGCCGCTTCCGTTTTCAGTCCGTCAGAGCTGCGGGCTGTGTCACGATTATAACACAGTAAGTCACGGCTGGCATTTCAATGCGGTCGAGCCGGATGTGGCTGCCGGCCGAATCGGGCAGCCGTGGATATTCGTCGATGCCGGAGCCGCCACACAGGTTCCTCTTTCGTATCGGCCGTGGCCCGGCACATTTCATCCGGAGCAGCTCGGCATAACGCCGTGGAAATTCGTCCAGCTTTTCGGCAGACAGATGCCCGGCGGCGGAGTGGGCGAGCTTGTTAGCGATGTCCCGGAAGAGATTGACCGTCAATTCGTATCTGGCAGGCTGGAAACGAACTGTCTTGCCTGCCACAATGCCGACCCCGCCTATGACCAGTCCGAATATGTCGTCCAGATAGCCCGCCAGAATTTGCGGTGGGCGGCCACCGCCGCCTGCAGGTTCGCTTCCGTCAGCGGCTCGGCAAAGGATATGCCGAACAATTACGATTACCTGATGCCGCAGCCGTTGAATAACCCGAGATTGATTCCGCCGGCGGTCACTTATAAGAAAGATGCGTTCGACGAGAAGAACCGTGTGTTCTTTGACCTCGTTACGAAGATACCGGCCGAGCGGTGTTATTTCTGCCATTCCAATTACGATGTGGGCGAGGGCGACCCTGAGGAGTGGGCGGTTGATGAGGATGTGCACCTTTACTCGGATTTGGCTTGCGTATCCTGTCACCGTAACGGTCTTGAACATAACATTATTCGCGGCTACGAAGGCGAGGAGGTTGCTTCCGATAATCCGCTGGCGTCCGCCTCGTCCTGCGAAAGCTGTCATAACGAAGGCCGACTGGGGGCGACAGTCCCGAGGCATTTGGGCATCCCTATCGGGCACTTCGATAAGCTCGCCTGCACGGCGTGTCACTCCGGCCGACTGCCTGAGCAAAAAACCATGCGAACCAAAACATCACGCGCGCACGGGCTGGGGGTTTACAGCGTCGACAAAACCGACAGCGTTCTTCCGCATATCATTTATCCGGTTTTTGCAAAACGGCAGGACGGCAAAATTGCCCCGCACAAACTTATCTGGCCCGCTTTCTTCGGGGTCTTAAAAGGCGGGCAGGTTTTTCCCATGAAGATTGATACTGTCCGGCCGGTGGTTACCCGCGGCAGGGAGATTTCGACTTACGGGGACTGGCCGGCTTTGACCGGTGAGCAGATAGCGAAAGCCCTCGGCTTATTACAAATGACAGCCGAGGGAGAGGCAGTTTACATCTGCGGCGGCAAGCTTCATCGACTTGATGGTAAAGGCGGCCTTATCGCCGAAGAGTACAGCGAGGCCAAACCCTATTTGTGGCCGATTGCTCACGATGTAAGGCCGGCGGCGCAGTCGCTGGGCGCGCGCCGGTGCGAGGAATGTCACTCGACGGATTCGCCGTTTTTCTTCGCGGATGTCGAGGTCGATTCGCCCATAGCTTCCGAAAAAGGAGCTGTTAAAAGTATGATTGAATTCCAGCAGCTTAATCCTGTTTATATGAAGCTGTTTGCTTTTTCTTTTGTGTTCCGTCCCTTTTTGAAAGTCGCGGCAATTTGCTCGGCTGGGATTTTAGCGGCGGTTCTGTTATTGTATGTTTTGAAAGCTTTGGGCTGTATAGCGAAAGTTACGGCCGGGAGGGACTGACAGTTTTGTTTCGGGCATAGAATATGTTTCGCACAATTTCGATAATCGGTTTTTTGGTTACCTTTTTCGGTATCGGCATATACTGTATGAGGTTTCCATGCTGCAGGAAGTGTCAGTGGTCGCCTGTCGCGGTTTTGAAAAGATTTGTTCACATACTTGCAATGCTGCCGCTGGAACAAAAATTAAATCGCATAGGCGCCTTTCGCAAACTCATATATCTATTGGCACTGCTTTGCTTTTTGGTATTGGTGATTACAGGTTTTTATCCGACAGTGTTTCTTAAGCAGTCCATTTACGGTTACTGGCTGATACTGCATGCTGCTTTTGCGCCGGTCTTCGCGGTTTGTCTGGCGGTTTTGGCTGTGATGTGGGCGGGAAACTGCACCTTTGGCAAGGATGACTGGCCGGCTATGCGGAGCAGGGGCAACGAGCTGCTGCGGAAAATATGTTTCTGGCTTATTGTCATTTTGGCTTTACCGGTGATTTTATCGATTGTGCTGAGTATGTTTAAGATTTTCGGGACGCAGGGACAGGATTTCCTTTTGCAGCTGCATCGTTACAGCGCGCTGCTTTTGGCTTTAATTATAATCTTGCATACTTACCTGACGATTCGCAGCCGGATGGGACAACAATGATGAGAAAAGAGCTGAAATTAGTTTTTATTTTGGTTTTGGCGGCGGCTGTTTTATTGGCTGCTCAGCCGGCCGAAGAAAGCCCTGCCGACCGGACACAAAAGCAGGATACTGATAAAGCTGGAGGCCAGAAGGGTAAAACTTCCGAATTAGCTCCTGTTGATATCGAGCTTCCGAAGCCGATGTTTGTGGGCACTCCGCAGAATATTAATGTGTCTAATCTCGAAGAGCCGCTCGGCAAGCCGCGTCCGCCGTTCTTGGCTCCGGCCGGGACGAAAAACATCGCTTTGGGCAAATCTGTTGCTGGCAGCGATGAAGAGCCGATTATCGGCGAGCTCGAAATGATAACAGACGGCGACAAGGAAGCCGCCGACGGAAGTTATGTCGAGCTGGGCCCTTTTCTGCAGAATGTTACAGTCGACCTCGGGGCCGAGTATGATATATATGCTGTTTTGGTGTGGCATTACCATAAACAGCCGAGGGTTTATTTTGACGTGGTCGTGCAGGTTGCAGATGACCCTGATTTTATTACCAATGTGCGGACACTGTTCAACAATGACACGGACAATTCCTCCGGCCTGGGAGCGGGGCCAGATATGCACTATGTTGAGACGGCCGAGGGAAAACTTATCGACGCTAAAGGCGTCCGAGCCCGCTATGTCCGCTTATACAGCGGCGGTAACAATGCTAATGACCTGAATCACTACATAGAAGTCGAAGTCTTCGGCAAGCCCGCAATATGAACCGGTCGAGAAAATTTTTAATCCTTGTTTTGGCAGTGATGATTGCCGCTGCTGCGCTGCGCCTGCCACAGCTTCGGCAGCGCCCGATGCACGGCGATGAAGCCGTCCACGCCGTCAAGTTCGGCGAATTGCTGGAAGAGAGTTCTTATCGGTATAATCCGGACGAATATCACGGCCCGACGCTCAATTATTTTACTTTAATTCCATCCTGGTTGAGCGGTATTCACAAGTTCGAAGACCTTAATGAATTTACGCTCCGTGTTGTGCCGGTTGTTTTCGGTTTGCTGCTGGTGTTGATGCCGCTGCTTTTGCTCGACGGCCTCGGCCGCACGGCAGCGATTATAGCTATGGTGATGACCGCCGTTTCGCCTGCATTTGTTTTCTACAGCAGATACTATATTCACGAGATGCTGCTTGTCTTTTTCAGTTTCGGCATAGTTGTCTCCGGCTGGCGCTATTCTCAGAGCAAAAGCGTCAAGTGGGCGTTGCTAATCGGCGTGTTCATCGGCCTGTGCCACGCAACCAAGGAAACTTCCGTTATCGTCTTTACCTCGATGCTGCTGGCTCTTTTGTTTACTGTCTTGATGGAACAAAGGCGGACAGATGCTCCGCGAACGATGAAATCCTCGCATATTATCGTTATGCTTTTAGCCGCCGCGGGGGTCTCGGCCCTGTTTTATTCGTCGTTCTTTGCCAATCCCGACGGAATTTTCGATTCCTTTATGACTTATGCGACTTATTTCAGTCGGGCGGCCCACGATGGTTTGCACATACACCCGTGGTATTATTACCTCGACATACTGACTTGGATAGAGGGTTTTGAAAAGCTCTCCTGGAACGAGGACCTTATTGTTGTCGCAGCCGCATTCGGTCTCATAGTTGTGCTGGTTGAAAGATACAGAGCGCCTTTTAACCTTCCGCTTGTTCGTTTTCTCGCCTTTTACACCTTGATAATGACCGTCATATATTCCGTAATACCGTATAAAACGCCGTGGTGCCTGCTTGGGTTTCTGCACGGTATGATTTTGCTGGCCGCCGTCGGCGTCACGGTCTTGATAAGGATGACGCAGCTCTGGTGGGAGAAACTTATTGTCGGTTTTGTTTTGGTGTTCTTCGGATTGCTGCTGCCGATTTTCCAGGCGTATGCTCTCAGTTATAGATTTTACGCGGCCCCGTCCAATCCGTATGTTTACGCCCACCCGACAGAAGATGTTTTTGACATAACCCGGCGCATCGAGCAGGTTGCCGGAGTTCATCCCGACGGTCGTGATATCTACATTCAGGTAATTTGTCCCGACAGCGATTATTGGCCGCTTCCCTGGTATCTTCGTTCTTTTTCCAACGTTGGCTGGTGGAACTATGTTGATGAGCAGACACCGGCCGCACCGCTTATCATTGCCTCGCCGAGTGTAGAAGCGGCTCTTATGAGAAAATTATATGAGTTGCCGCCCCCGGGGCAGAGAAGTCTCTATGTGCCGCTTTTCGATTCTTACGTCGAATTGCGTCCGGGGGTTGAATTACTCGGTTTCGTGACCAAAGATATTTGGGACCGACTTATTCAGTCACAGCCGGCAGGTAAAAGATAATGACACAGCCGCCAGATATTTCCTTTGTCAGCAGCAGCTGGGATTCCATTGCCGGCGCGCACCGCTTTTCCCATAACGCCATGGCGACTGTTTTTGAAATTATTATAATCCACGAAGATACTCAGTATGCCGGACAGACCGCCCAGACCGCTTTCGATGAGCTTGATAAGCTCGAACAGCAGCTTAGTCGGTTCGTCGAGAACAGCGACATCTCCCAAATAAATAATCTTCCTGCCAATCAGCCCCTTGTGTTGGGATTGCCCGCCTTTGAATGTTTACGGCTTGGTATTTCTTTGTATGAACGAACTGATGGAGCTTTCGACACAACGGTCGGTTCTTTGATGGACTGCTGGCTCGGCGAGGATAAAACCTTACTTACGCCTTCCGAAGAGAAGTTACAGCAGGCCCGCCGGCGGACCGGTTCGCACCTTATAAAACTGGATGAGACTGGACATACAATACAACTGTTAGATGGTCCGGTTCAAATTGACCTCGGCGGAATCGCGAAAGGTTATGCTATTGACAAGATGGCAGAGTTGTTGAACGAGTGGAGTATTGAAACCGCCCTGATTAACGGCGGCGGCAGTTCGGTTTTGGCAATCGGTGCGCCGGGCAATACAAAGGGCTGGCACGTCACTTTAAGCAACCCCCCCGATTACGAACAGGTTTTGGCGGACCTTTATCTGCGCGACCGAGCCGTTGCCGGCTCGGGTTTATTAAAAGGCCCCCATATAATAAACCCTCACACAGCCGAACCTGCTGAGGGCGGAAAAGCGGCCTGGGCCTCCGCGCCCGATGCTGCCATCGCTGATGCTCTTTCGACCGCCTTTATGATTATGTCCCCGGACCAAATCGAGCAATACTGCTGGAACCATCACGATATACTGGTTATGGTCGTATCGGAGAACGGTGAGATTTTCCGTTACGGCTGTTGGGACGGGAACATCCCTGCGAAAAGCTGAACGTGCCGTGTGCTTTATATCCTTGCAAAACCCGCCTTTGGGGTGTATAGATTAAGTAACTGTTACGGAGAGGTGTCGGAGTGGCTGATCGAGCCGGTTTCGAAAACCGGTGTGCCCTTTGGGTACCGCGGGTTCGAATCCCGCCCTCTCCGTTGCGCTGTTTGCTTTGGGCCGGACTGGATTCGGACCCCAAGATAGCGACCTATAAATCTTCGCTCCGCTGCCCGGATGAAAATAAATTGCGGTAAAATTCGGACCTTGCCGCACAGTTATTTTGCCGAACAGCCAATCGGCTCTGCAACAGCGTACTTCCTGCCGCCAGAGGGACTCTAAAAACCCAGAATGACCTTGAAAGTCCGGATATTCTATGTCCGCAGTAAACCTCGAGATATCGTAGAAAAAAAGCTTTTTAGGTGAAATCGCCCCTCTAATATGCCGACGTTCTCTTTATGGCTTTGGGGGGCTGGAGAAACAAAGCGGTAAGCGGAAGCGAAAAGTATATAGTAACGGTTAATTGATATGGATACCGACGCAAAGGTTAAAACTCAGCAGTCCGAACAGCCCAATGGGGAAGTGGAAAAAGTCAAAAAGGAGCTAGAGAGCTTTGTGTATATAATCTCACACGACCTTAAGGCGCCTCTGCGGGGAATTAACACCATCGCTAAATGGCTGTTAGAGGATTACGCCGATAAGCTTGACGATAACGGCAAGGAGCAGATGAATTTGCTTTTGAATCGCGTGCAGCGGCTGAACAATTTGATTGACGGTGTGCTTCAATATTCGAGAGTCGGGCGGATAAAAGAGGGTCCGGTGCCGATTAATCTAAACGAGCTTGTTCCGAATGTTATCGAGATGCTCGCTCCTCCGGAGAATATCAAGATCACAATCGAAAGCGAGCTGCCCACAATTGTAGGCGAGAGGAATCGTATTTCGCAGGTGTTCGAGAATCTGCTCGGCAACGCCATGAGGTTTATGGATAAGCCGCAGGGGCAAATAACAGTTAACTGTGTAGAAGAGAACGGTTTCTGGAAATTCAGCGTCGCCGACAACGGCCCGGGAATCGAAGAAAAGGATTTTGAGAGAATTTTCAAAATCTTCCAAACGCTGGCGCCGCGCGACGAAGTCGAAAGCACCGGCGCCGGTCTTACTATAACAAAGAAAATAGTGGAGGTATGTGATGGCAGAATCTGGGTTGAGTCTGAACCGGGGCAAGGAAGCACTTTCTTCTTTACCTTGCCCAAGCAAGAAATGGGGGTTAAGGATGCGGAGCACGAGGCCTATACTGTTAGTTGAAGACGACCATGTGGACACAATGACTGTTCAAAGGTCGCTTAAGGACCTCAACGTCGTAAACCCGTTGGTTACTATGCCTAACGGGGAAGAGGCGCTGGAGTACTTAAGAAACGAGAGCAGCAAAAGACCCTGCGTCATTCTTCTGGATTTGAATATGCCGAGGATGAACGGCATA
>CAYXUW010000038.1:0-19368 GCA_964468375.1 uncultured Pirellulales bacterium
GGAAGGAGTGGTAAATCGGGCCGCATGCAAGATGGTTAGGTGAAGGCAGCACAAGCAAGATAAGTATTCCCGATATAAAGTTGGGGAAAAAAGAACAAAAAGGCGTTTTGTGGGGTAGATATAAAAATAAGTCGGCGGTGTAAATAGCCGAAAAAGAGTTGACAGGCATTTGTTTTGTCTGTATATTAGAGTTGTATTTGCGTGTAAACACGCAAATACGAGCCTGAAACATCCCTTGTGGGATGGTTACGGAATTACAGCAGAGGCGTAAATCTTCGGGAGTATCGGCTGTTTTCGTGCGAAAACAGCAGGTTTTCCGGGGCAGCTCAACGGCGCTGTAATGGACCTTGTAAGAGAATTATCTCTTGCGGGGCGGGCCGGAATAACTATTAATGTTTATCAGGAAAGGCAAAAAAATGAGTCCCAAGTCACGCTCTTCGGCGGGTTCCGCCGGCAAATCTTCTATTAAAGCAGGCGCTCAAATAGTCGTTGATACGCTCATCAAGGAAGGCGTTGAGACGATGTTCGGGTATCCGGGCGGTGTGGTTTTACCGTTGTTTGACCGGCTTTACGATGCGCCTATAAAGTTTATTATTCCGCGTCACGAGCAAGGCGGCTGTCATATGGCAGACGCATACGCGCGCGCCAGCGGCAGAGTCGGCGTTATTATCGCGACCAGTGGTCCGGGCGCGTGCAATCTGGTTACAGGCCTTGCGACGGCGATGATGGATTCTGTTCCGGTGGTTGCGCTTACGGGGCAGGTCAGAACGGAGCTTATCGGCAACGACGCTTTTCAGGAAGCGGACACTACCGGCATTACTCGGCCTGTTACGAAATATAACTGTATCGTCAGAGACATTAAAGATCTGGCGAGAACGATTCACGAGGCGTTTCATATAGCCTCGACGGGCCGGCCGGGTCCGGTTCTGATAGATATACCGGTTGATATTGCTGTTGCCCAGCACGATACGTCTGGGCCAACCAAAATGGAACTACCGGGCTATAAGACACAGACAAAGGGCAACGCGCGGCAGATATCGATGGCTGCGAAGGCGGTAAATAAGTCGGAACGGCCGGTGCTTTATGTCGGCGGCGGAGTTATTATCGCGAACGCGAGCAAGGAATTAAGGGCTTTTGCCGAGAAGGCGCATCTGCCTGTAACGATGACGCTTCTGGGGCTGGGCAGTTACGACCAGAGTAAGCCCGAGTCGCTGGATATGCTCGGCATGCATGGTTCGGCTTATGCTAATTACGCCGTTCAGGAGTGCGACTTGCTAATCGCTGTCGGTGCGCGATTCGATGACAGGATTACGGGGCAGGTCAAGACTTTTGCGCCGCATGCGAAAATCATTCATATCGACATTGACCCGACAAGCATAGCGAAGAATGTCCGTGCTGATATTCCCGTTGTCGGTGACGCGAAGCATATACTGGCTGAACTAACCAAGGAAGTTGAGCACCAACCGAGAGAGAAGTGGTTTAAGAAAATCGCGGAATGGAAGAAGAAGTATCCGTTCAGCTACGACAGGAAGTCATCGACTGTCCGGCCGCAGTATGTTATTGAAGAGCTGTGTCGTCAGACCGAGGGCAAGGCGATTATAACTACGGGCGTTGGTCAGAACCAGATGTGGGCGGCACAGTTTTATAAATTCAGCCAGCCGAGGCAGCTGATAAGCTCTGGCGGGCTGGGGACGATGGGCTATGGACTGCCAGCCGCCATAGGTGCGCAGGTAGGCAGGCCGGATGCGACGGTTATCGATGTTGACGGGGACCACAGCTTCAATATGACAATAACGGAGCTTTCGACGGCGGTCGAGAATAAGTTGCCGATAAAGGTCTGCATTTTGAACAACGGGTATATGGGAATGGTTCGGCAGTGGCAGGAGCTGTTCTATCATAAACGTTACTCGAAGAGCTATCTGCTGAACCCGGATTATGCGACTGTGGCGGAGGCGCTCGGCGCCGTCGGAATGACCGTCGATAAAGCGGCTGATGTTCCGGGAACAATCAAGAAGATGCTGGCGGAAAAGAGGCCTTGCGTTGTTGATTTCAGGGTTGAGCGCGAGGAGAATGTCTGGCCGATGGTTCCGGCAGGCAAAAGCTTAAATGAAATGGACGGGCTTGATATATTAGAGAGCTTGGCGTAGAATAATAAGAGAAAAGGCGAAAGCAATGAAGCATATAATAAGTGCACTGGTTGAAAACAAGCCGGGCGTCCTGGCGCACGTAGCCGGGATGTTCGCCGCTCGGGCATACAATATCGATTCGCTTGTAGTCGGTCGAACCGAAGACCCAAAACTGAGCCGTATGACGATTGTTGTTATCGGCGACGACAAGGTCTTAGAGCAAGTTCGGAAACAATTAGCCAAGATTGTTCCCGTTGTTAAGGTTCAGGATTTTGTCGGCCAGCCGGTTGTAGCTCGTGACTTGATGCTTATAACGATTTCCGCGCCTCCGGAGAAACGGCCAGAGATATTATCTTTGATAGAGATGTTCAGGGGCAAGGTGGTCGATATCGGCACCAAGCAGCTTATGGTTGAAATCAGCGGGCCTGAAACCAAAATAGAGGCCTTTATTGAAGTCTGCAAGCCGTACGGCATTAAAAATGTGGCCAGAACCGGGACAATCGCGATGCCTCGGCAAAAAAAACCGGATACGCTTACCTCTAAGTGAGCAGAACTCCGGGCTGGGCAGAATTATATGGCGAAACAGCGTGTTTGTGTTAACATATAATTATTGTGAAAATTCCGCTGACTAAATACGGTTGGCCGCAGGTGCTTATTTTTCCGGCGATAATGCTCGGGGCGATGGCTTTCATCGCATGTCTTCCGTTGCTCATCCCCAGCTTGAATATCTGGGTTATTATTTCGGCAGAGACGATTCTGACCGTCATTCTGATATGGGGTTTACTGTTTTTCCGAGACCCTTACCGGCTCGGGCCGTCAGATAAGAATCTGCTGCTTTCTCCCGCTGACGGCAGGATAACCGATACTGAGATAGCCGAGGAAAAGGATTTCATAGGCGGGCAGGCAATTAAAATCGGGATATTTTTGAGTATTCTCGACGTGCATATTAATCGTGCCCCGTGCGACGCAAAAATCGAGAGAATCCGCTACAAAAAAGGCCAGTATAAAAACGCTATGAATCCGGAGTCGGGCCGCGTCAATGAATCCAATGACCTTTATATAATCAGAACCAACAGCCCGGAAGAGAAGTTAGTTGTGCGGCAAATCAGTGGCGCAATTGCCCGGAGGATTGTATGTGTTGCAAAAGAAGGGCAGATTTTAACTGGCGGGGAGAAATTCGGTATGATAAAATTCGGCTCAAGAACCGAATTGTATGTGCCGGCTCGGGCAAATATGAAATGTCTGGTTCAAACGGGTGATAAGGTCAAGGCAGGAGTAACTGCTCTTGTTAGGTACGAATAATGACCCGATTAAAAACGCAGGCCGCTAAAGAAAGTTTGCTCCGGCGAGTGCGGAGGCAACGGCTGAAGTCTATTACCGTGCTTCCGTCGCTGGTGACAATTCTAAACGGGGTCTGCGGGTTTGCTGCTATTGCTTTTGCAAGCGAGGGTGTTGCTGAGGGCATCAATCATTTTTCCTACCATAAGATTACGATGCCGTATTTTGCCATGGCGGGGTATATGATTTTGTTTGCGATGATAGCGGATGTTCTGGACGGCCGGCTTGCGCGAATGAGCAAAAACACGTCGAGTTTCGGCGGTCAGCTCGACAGCTTATGTGATATAATCAGCTTCGGTGTGGCGCCGGCGTTTTTGATGCTTAAGGTTCTCGACTATAAATTAAGCGGTCTCGATGAGCAAAGTGTGGGATTTGTGGACTTCCTGCAGCGATTCGTTTGGCTGGCGGCGGCGGTATACGTATGCTGTGCGGCCATTCGGCTGGCCAGGTTTAACGTGGAGAACGAGGAGGATGAATCCGCTCATATGAGCTTTGTGGGTCTGCCGACTCCTGCCGCCGCTGGCGTGATAGTAAGTCTTGTAATATTTCATCAGGAAACCCTGCTGGGGCTTTCATCCGGTGACGCCAAGGCCTATAATCTATGTGAAAATGCCGCTATCTACGCCCTGCCGCTTTTGGCTCTGGGTGCAGCGGTGCTGATGGTAAGCAGGATTCGATATCCGCACATTCTAAATCAGTATATAAAGGGCAAAAAACCTTTTGCGCATCTCATCAGGGCGTTGCTGTTTCTCGGTTTGATTATCTGGAGCAGGCAAGTGGCTTTAGTATTAATTTTCTGCGGTTTTGCAGCAAGCGGCTTTTTAAGATGGTTTTATTACAAGATAATCCAAAGGAAAAAAGGATTTGCTTTATCACCTTCGCAGGCGGATGATTCTCCCTCGCATATTTAGAGTTTCAAGCTTTAGAAGTTTTCTTTTTCAGCCGAAACAGCATTTACGCTTTTCTTCAGACCCAAGGAAACAAGGTTTTTAACGAGGTAAATCTGTCGTTTGGAAGTCCTGCTGTCTGCTGCTGTATTGGTTTATTTGATAGTAATGCTCCGCAACACTGCAGAGGCGGTGTAAAATCTGCTGGCCCTGGGGGTCTGCTTTTAAGCCGACAATCTGCAGACCCATACACATATTTTTACCATCGGCCGTATCCAGAATATTTCTAATCCTGGCGTTGAGCATCAGCGGTTCTTCGTAAGGCATAGGCGTAAATCGCAAACTGAGAAACTGGCCTTTTTTGAAGTCCGGTTTTTGCTCGGTGTCAATTACAACCTGCAATCCGCCGGCGGAGATATCGACAAGTTTTCCCTGCCAATAATCTTCCGAAGGTATTTTTCGGGCATCCGGTATCTGGGTTTTCGTTCGCTGCACCTGGGGCTTCTTATCTCTGTAGCAGTGCCACATTGTAACATTGACTTTCAAAGAATCGGGGACACTAACGCGGAAGAAATTTCGCTTCTGGACTATCTCAATTCTGTCCGGTACCGCAACTACTATGGTTGGTTTTTCACGCTGAGCATCCTCCGAAGCCGATTCGATACCTATAACGGTTGTATCAAAATTAAATTGTCCGTATCCGTATTTCAGTGAGATATTAACCAACTGATTGACTCGGATATCTGTCGGACGCGGCTTTTGCTTTCTCTTTTTTTGGGTTTTGTGCGAGGCAGACGTTTTTTTATCTGATGAGAACCGGATATCCAGCCGGTTGGCCCCGAGGCAGGTCAATAACACCTTCTTATTGCGCTGTTTGCCCTCGAATGAATAAGACATAACGGCGGGCACCTTTTTCTCGACTGCGGTCCGCAGAATTTTTCTCGGCTCATTTCCGCGCAGCATTGCTACTTCGTCCATATCAATCCTCTGCTCAAGGCAATTTAAACCCTTGTTCTATGTGACCAAAAGCTCTTTGAGAAGCCCAAAAGCCACACTAAACACCAGCTTCCCCTTAGCATTTGTTTAAATCGGCAGTAAACGAAGTCGATTTTAGGGAAAATTTCTGATACTTACGGCTCCGGGGCATCAAAGTCCGAATTTAAAGGCCTCTATCCAGCGGTTTTTTAGAGCCTCCGCCTTGCAATGTGCTGCAGAGCGACGGGTGTATGGTTGCAAAAGTTGCCCTGAGCGGCTATGATTGCCATTCTATGAATGGAAATTACGAATCGAAGAAACATTGGGCTGATAAAGGGGCGCTTCTGCTGCTTTTCATCGCAGCCCTGCTGATAGCTCGCTTCATAGTTATCTCGCGGTCATCTATTACACTCTCGGAGCCGATAAGATTAGACTATGGCGGTTTATCGGTCTCAATCCCGACAGGAAACGGCTGGCAAAATGGGGAAAAATGGAAATATCAGGAGAACACCTTCGTTATAGGCAGTTTTTTAACCACAGGCCCTGATAACGTAAGCGCTTTGGTTTCCTGCCGATATCAATTGACGCCCCCAACAGGCACTCCGGAAGTTTTGTTCGGTGAAAAGGCCTCTGCCGTCGGCGGAGTAATTGCAGATACAGGGCAGATTGAGAAAAGCAGAGCGAATCTAGCAGGGGATACTCTCATTATTGATTGGGTACACATAAAAACCCCGAAAACACTATTCGACACATTTTTCGGCGTCGTGCAGCTGCCAAGCAAACATCGGCTTGATATCGAGGTGTATCAAGGTGTGGGCGAGACAGACTTGGCCGAGGAGATTTTCAAAGCTGTTGTCAACAGTTTGGAATTTACAGATACTCGGCTGCTCGAAAACGGCTGTAAAGTGGTTACAGAAATTAAAAACAGGGGACTCGACAGCTTTTTAGGTTCTAACGTTCCAGAAGCATCGTCTTTAGGCAACCGGCGCAGGGAAGCTTTTTTTCTGATTAAGAATACAAGCGGAAACCCAATTGGATTTA
The DNA here is from genome assembly GCA_964468375.1 of uncultured Pirellulales bacterium. GTDB lineage: Bacteria > Planctomycetota > Phycisphaerae > Sedimentisphaerales > Anaerobacaceae > CAYXUW01. The sequence continues at coordinate 6,368 of CAYXUW010000038.1, forward strand.
CTATGGAAGTTTTGGGTTCTCGTTTTGCTTCTGCCTCAGAAATGCCGCGAAACGGCGACGTCTCTGCCGACGCTGCCCCGAAAACCCAGTTAAGTATGCTGGCAGCGAGCTTTTACTACATCCGCAACAGGTATGACAACAGGCAGGCGGCACTTTTTCAAAGCGATAACAGCTTTGACAAGTTTGTCTGGAAAAGCGAAACCCACACCTCATCCGGTAGCAGCGGTACCGAGATGGTTCTGGGCAAAGAGGGGATTATGGCCGTTAGGAAAGTTGGCCGGCGAACTGAAGAAAAGCTCTGCCAAATCAGCTCTGCCGCGATACCGGATATCCTGAGCGAGCTTATTTTCAGCCAAATGCTTGATAGCAATCAGAAGGAAATCTTTGTAGATATAATCGGCAACGACAGCGACATTATACCGACGTTTATCTCCAGAATAGAAAATCCACAGTCGGCAGCTTCGCAGCACGGGAAAAGCAGTGCCGCCTTCGTTGAAGAATCCGCTTATGCATTCAGAGTAAAATTGCTGAACGGCAAAGGTTTTTCCGAACAAGTTTACCTCAACAACCGAGGACAGATTCAGGGAAGACTGCTACAGCAAGAAAGCATATACACTGTTGAACGAACCGACACAGAAAACATCTTAAGTGAATTTCCCGAACAAGGTAGTTATATCTTACAAAGAAAAAACGATGTGTTCGGACAAAATCTGCTGCTGGAAAATAGTGAATAATATTTCACTATATGTTAATTATATTTTGCTTCCGGCGGCAGCATTGAAAATACCATTGACACGAAACATTTACCCTTTTATTATCCGGTTTGGGTTCTGTTTTTTGGTTATTTGATGTTTTACTGCAAGGAGCATGAATATGGAAGAAGGAAAACCAATTGACGTCAGCGATGAAAATTTCGATAGCGAAGTGCTGAAATCGGAAGTTCCCGTGCTGGTGGATTTCTGGGCCGAATGGTGCGGGCCGTGCAGAATGGCCGGCCCCGTCCTTGAAAAAACAGCCCAGGAATACGAGGGAAGATTAAAAGTATGCAAGTTAAACGTCGACGAGGGGCGCCAGACGGCTATTAAATACGGCGTTATGAGCATACCCACATTAAATATCTACAAAAACGGCGATGTGGTAGACCAGATAATCGGAGTTACACCGGGTTACGAGGCCGACATTAAGAAAAAAATAGAACCATACCTGGAACAACCCTAAGTATCAACGACTGAATGCTAAAAGGTAATTGTTATGCCCGAATATTATGATTGCGTTATCATCGGCGCCGGCCCTGCCGGTCTGGGGGCGGCACTTTATACTGCCCGGGACAGATTAAAAACGCTGGTGCTTGAGAGATTCCTGCCGGGCGGACAAATCAATACCACAAACAGGATAGAAAATTATCCCGGCATCGAGCGCATAGACGGTCCCGGCCTGATTGAACGAATGCAGAAACAGGCGGCGAGCTTCGGAGCAGAAATAAAAACCGGCAGTGAGGTTACAACCCTGGAAAAATTACAGGACAGCAACATCGAAATTACCTGCAGCAAAGAAAAATATACGACAAGAGCTGTCATTCTGGCGCCAGGCAGCGATTATCGCAAACTCGGCATTCCCGGCGAAGAAGAATTCCGCAATGCCGGTGCGGGTGTCAGCTACTGCGGAACCTGCGATGCGCCGTTCTTTAAAGGAAAGCAGGTCGTAGCGGTCGGCGGCGGAAACACCGCACTGGAGGAAACACTGCACCTGACCAAGTTCGCAGACAAGGTAACACTGACACACCGCAGAGATGAATTCCGGGCGACTAAAGTTCTTCAGGAGGAAATTCTGGCCAAAGCCAACGAGCCGAATTCCAACCTGATTATAAAATACAGCACTGTTGCAACCGCCATAGAAGGCCAAGGAAAAGTCCAATCTGTTAAACTCAAAAATGTAAAGACCGACGAAGAAGAAAACTATCCCTGTGACGGCGTGTTCATATTTGTAGGAATGGTTCCGAATACGGACTTTCTCAAGGGTTTTGTGGAACTAACAGAGAACGGATTTATCAAATGTGACTGCGCATATCTTCGCACAAGTGTGCCCGGCGTATTCGCAGCCGGCGACTGCAGAATCGGAGCGGCTATGCAGTTAGCCACTGCGGTAGGCGACGGCGTTGTTGCGGCGATGATGCTGAAACAATATTTCAGAGACCCGAACTGGTGGAATGAGACCGTCAGTGATATACTTCAACCGGGCGGCTGGTAGAAAAAAATGCAGTAGTGAGTTAAGAGGCGGAGCTTTTGGAAGGCCTGGTTATGCAAAAACGACAATTGGGCTATAGCGATTTGAAACTGACGACAGTCGGCTTAGGCACCTGGGCGATAGGCGGACCGTGGCAGTTCGGCTGGGGACCGCAGGATGACGACGAAGCAGTCGCCGCAATTCTGGCCGCTCTGGAAAATGGAATCAACTGGATAGATACCGCGCCGGCTTACGGCTGCGGCCACTCCGAGGAGCTCGTCGGAAAAACGCTCAAACAAACAAGCTGGAAACCAACTATCGCAACTAAGTGCGGCGTGCTGTGTAATGAAAAAAGAGAAAAGGTCAGCCATCTCAAGCGTGAAAGCGTTAGAAAGGAATGTCACACAAGCTTAAAGAGAATCGGCGTTGATACGATAGACCTATACCAGATGCACTGGGGCGAGCCCGATGAAGATATTGAAGAGGCGTGGAGCGAGATGGCAAAACTGGCAAAAGAGGGAAAAGTTCGATACATCGGCGTATCAAATTTCAATGTGGAGCAAATCAGACGTGTTCAAAAAATCGCTCCTGTTGCTTCGCTTCAGCCGCCCTATAGTATGCTGCATCGTGAAGTCGAAGACGAGTTGCTGGGATATTGTGCGGAGAATAATATCGGCGTTGTCGCATACAGCCCTATGCAAAGGGGGCTTCTCACAGGCAAATTCAGCCATGAACATCTCGCCTCACTGCCTCCGGATGACCACCGAAGAAAAAGCCCGGATTTTCAGGACCCGCAGTTCACTGCGACGCTGCAGCTTGTTGAGAAGCTGCGCCCCATCGCCGAGCGCAACGGCGCAACATTAGCTCAGTTGGCAATTAGCTGGGTGCTTCGATGGGATGAGGTTACCGCGGCAATAGTCGGTGCGCGGAGACCCTCCCAAATAGAAGAAACCGCAAAAGCAGGCGATTGGAAACTAACCGAAGAAGATATAGAACAAATCGAGCAGTTGTTAAAAAAACGACAGGAAGAAACAAATGCCAAACAATAAAGCTATATATGAAAGTCCTCTTGTTGAGAGAAATGCTTCAAGAAAAATGGCGGAGCTTTTCGGAGCGCAAAACAAGTTCAGTACATGGCGGCGTCTATGGCTGGAGCTTGCGAAGGCACAAAAAAAGCTCGGGCTGGACATAAAACAAAGCCAGATAAGCGAAATGGCCAAACACCTCGATAATATTGACTTTAAGAAAGCTGCCCGCTATGAGAAAAAACTGCGCCACGATGTTATGGCTCATATTCACACGTTTGCCGAAGCGGCCCCGAAGGCGGCCCCGATAATTCACCTCGGCGCGACCAGTTGTTTCGTCGGTGACAATACGGATTTGATAATTATGCGCGAGGCATTGCAAATAATAACCGGCAAACTCGCGGCTGTTATTAACCTTCTGGCTAAGTTCGCAAAGAAACATCGTTCCCTGCCGACTCTCGGCTTTACGCATTATCAGCCGGCCCAGCTGACTACGGTTGGCAAACGCGCTGCGCTGTGGTGCAGCGAATTTGTTCTGGATTTGCAGGAGCTTGAGTATCGCCTGACCAATCTTCCATTTAGAGGTGTCAAGGGCACGACCGGCACACAGGCTTCTTTCCTTGAGCTTTTCGGCGGCAGCCGCACAAAGGTAAAACAGCTTGACAAAGCTGTGGCTAAAGCTTTCGGCTTTGATAAAACTTGTGCCGTCACTGGCCAGACATATCAGCGCAAGATTGATACCTTTGTCGTAAATACGCTGGCTTCTATCGCGCAGTCCGCTCATAAAACGTGCAATGATATTCGCCTCCTCGCAAATCTGAAAGAAATCGAAGAGCCGTTCGAGAAATCCCAAGTCGGCTCCTCGGCAATGGCCTACAAGAGAAACCCGATGAGATGTGAGAGGGTAACGGCTCTGAGCAGATTTGTTTTGAGTCTTGCTTCGAGTCCGCCGATGACGGCATCTGAACAGTGGTTCGAAAGAACGCTCGATGACTCGGCAAACAGAAGAATTGTCATCCCGGAAGCATTTTTGGCTGTAGACGGCATTCTGGAAATACTTATTAACGTTCTCGATGGCCTCGTTGTTTATCCGAAGGTTATAGCGGCGCATGTTGCGGCGGAGCTGCCCTTTATGGCAACCGAAAATATCCTGATGGTGGTGGTAAAAGCGGGCGGCAGCAGACAGAAGCTGCACGAAAAAATACGACGGCATTCGCACGCCGCGGCGGAGCAGGTGAAAAAACTCGGCAAACCAAACGATTTAATAGTGCGGCTCAAAGGAGATTTAGCTTTCGCAAAAGTTAATTTCGCAAAAGTTCTGAATCCGAAAGATTACATCGGCAGAGCACCGCAGCAGGTAGATGAATTCGTAAGAGATGTAGTGGCGCCAATCCGCCGGAAATACCGCAAGGAGCTTGGCAGAAAAGTCAAACTTAACGTGTAGAAAGGGCAGGAAATAGATGGCAGGTTGGATTACAATGATATTTGGCATGTTATGTGTTTTAATTGGGATTCTTTGCTTTTTCATGCCAAATTACATAAAAAACTGGATAAATAAACAGCCGGAAATATCGTTAAGACTTCTTGGGGGTATCTTTTCCCTTCTAGGGCTTTTAATGATTCTTTACTTATTATCCTTTAGCAAATTGTGGCAGCTGCTCATGAGTTTGTTTGAACCATAAGCAAGAAAGAACGAAATGACCAAAGAAGAATTGATAAAGCGCATTAAGCAAACCGCTTATCTTGAAGGTGATTTCACCCTTCGCAGCGGAAAGAAGAGCAAGTATTACCTTGATAAATATCTTTTCGAGACCTGCCCGGATATTTTAAGTGCTCTCGGCGGAGAGTTCGCAAAGTATGTTACCAACGATGTTACTTTGATAGCGGGAGCCGAGCTTGGCGGCGTGGCATTGGCGGCGGCAACAGCTATGCAGACGAATAAAAACTGGATAATAGTCCGAAACAGCAAAAAAGGTTACGGCACGGGCAAGCTAATAGAGGGGGTTTTGAAAAAAGGCGACGTGGTTCTGCTCGTTGAAGACATTGCCACGACGGGCGGGCAGGTCCTTGAGGCGGCCAAAATTATTACCGAAGCCGGCGCCGCAGTTAAAAAAATCGTCTGCGTAATCGACCGCAGACAGGGAGCGGAGAAAAACATAACCTCAGCCGGCTATAAATTCGAGTCCCTACTTACAAAAGACGACCTCGGCATAAAGGATTAAGTTTCGTAGTTGCAAAAGCATATGAAAATCAGAAAAAATCATTTGCCGATGCTTGTCGTTAATCTTTGTGCTATCTTTTCCTTCGGTGCATATTTTATCAGGGATTTTAATTACGAATTTATCATTTACGTCGGAGTGATAGCGGTTTTTCTTGCGGTCTTCGTATTTACCAGCGACAAGGTGTATTTCCCGGATTACGTGTTGTGGCTTCTGACCCTGTGGGCGATTTTGCATATGGCCGGCGGCTCAGTTCATATAAACGGAATAGTTTTATATAAACTCATACTGATACCCCTTTCAGATACGGTTCCGATATTTCGTTATGACCAGCTTGTTCATATCATAGGCTTCGGCTCGGCAACGCTTGCGATGTATTTTCTCTTAAGGCCGCTGCTCAAGTCCGACATAAACAGATGGTGGTCGCTGTCGATAGTTATTATTTCAGCCGGCCTTGGCGTCGGCGCTTTTAATGAGATTGTAGAGTTTCTCATAACCGTTTTTGTTCAAGAGACTAAAGTCGGCGGATACCTGAATACATCTTTGGATTTGGTTTCGAATTTTATCGGTGCGGTAGTTGCGCTTCTGTTTATAAGATTAAAAACCCCGGCGGCTTCTGTCAGTCGGTAGCTTACGGCTTGCGGATGTCCTCTATTATACGGATTATCCACCCCGCAACGACCTGTTTGGAATGTCTTCTTATTGTCAGCCAGCCCTTGTTTGGGACTTTGACCTCGACTTCGTTGTCATCAGAGCCGATTGCAGCAGGCGCATTGGCGATTACCATATCGAGGTTCTTTTCTTTTAATTTCTTTTCGGCGTTTCGCCGAATGTTTTTGTCTTCCAGGGCGAAACCGACAACGGTTTGATTTTTCTTTTTATGTTTTTGCGCCCAGTCGAGAATGTCGGCTGTTGGTTTGAGTTTCAAGGTTAACGTCTTGTTGCTTTTTTTGATTTTTGTTTTGGCCGGCTTGGCAGGCGCATAATCCGCTACTGCTGCCGCCATTATCAGGCAGTCACATTTTGCAAAGAACTTTTTCACCGCTGCGAACATTTCAGCAGCGCTGTCAACGCCGACGAAATTCGCCCCCACCGGCGGCTGCAAATCCGAAGCGCTGATAAGAGTTACTTTGTGGCCGGCCTTCATTGCCGCGGCCGCAAGGGCATAGCCCATCTTGCCGCTGCTTGCGTTGGAAATAAAGCGGACAGGGTCAATATATTCACGGGTCCCGCCTGCTGTTATTAGAAAATGCATCTTGTCGAATGGCTTATCTTTTTCTGTGTTTAATTTTCGAGGCGATTTTTTCGATTGCCTTTAGGATATCCTGCGGCTCCGACATTCTTCCCATGCCTTCCGTGCCGCAGGCAAGCCGACCCTTTTTCGGACCTGTCAGCTCAAACCCCATCTCTTTTACCGTTTTGATGTTGCGCTGCACAGCGGGGTTATTCCACATATTATTATTCATAGCAGGAGCCAAAAGAGCCGCTCCTGATTTAATCAGTTTAGCTGATGCGCAAAGAATAGTGCTCGGCAAATCATCGCAGATGCCGTTTGCAATTTTACCTATAATGTTCGCTGTTGCCGGCGCAGCGACGACAACATCAGCCCACTCGACCAAGCTTACGTGGTTTACTTCGTATTCCTCTCCGGCGCTCCACAGCGAAGCATAAACAGGCCTGCCCGTCACGGCCTCGAAACTCTTCGGACGGATGAGCTGACAGGCGTTTTCCGTCATCGCAGTATTCATCGCGGCGCCTGCGGCAGTTAGTTTGCTGGCTAAATCGACGGCTTTATAGGCAGCGACACCACCACTGACAATCAGTAAGATACGAGAGCCCTGCAGACTGCTTCTACTCGGTTTTTTTGTGGGCATTACTGTTACTCTTTCAGTTTGTTGGTGCTGCCTTCTTCGGATTCGGCGGCAATCTTGTCCTGCAGGATTTCCTGAATGACGATTTGCAGTTGTGTCTTGCCTTTGGTGTCCTCGATTAGAGGCCTGGCTCCATCCATCAGTTCAGCGAGACGTCTTTGTATCAGCGCTGTAAGTTTGTATTTACCGCCTACTTTGTTGATTATGTCTGTGCTCTTAAGTTCCTCTATCATTTCTTTCTCCAATGCTCTGCTTAATGATTTGCACCACTTCTTTTACCGCTTGTTCCAAATCATCGTTTATAACCATATGTTCGTAGTATTGCCACGCCGCTGCAATTTCGGTACCCGACTTGTACAGTCTTCTCCCGGCGGCTTCGGTGTCTTCCCTGCCCCTAACGCTCATACGCTCGGCGAGCTCTTTCTGGCTCGGCGGCAGAATAAAAATCATTATCGCGTCGGGATAATCTATCTTTACCTGCTTGGCCCCTTGAACGTCGATTTCTAAAATAACGGTTTTGCCGGCCCGAAGCATCTCTTCTGTCTTGTCCTTCGGCGTTCCGTAGAAGTTACCGAATACCTCGGCATACTCCAGCAGCAGGCCTTTTTCTATCCGCTGCTGAAACTGCTCCTTCGATATAAACCAGTAGTCTTGACCGTCGACTTCGCCTGCACCTTTAGCTCTGGTAGTAACTGAGATGCTCAGACAAACGTTGTCTAACCGCTTAACGGCTTCTTTGCAAATGGTGGTTTTGCCGACGCCGGACGGTCCGCTCACTATCATTATTTTACCGTTGTAGTTTTTTGCTGCCATTCACTCGATGTTCTGAACCTGCTCTTTAATCCGGTCTATCCGGCACTTTATATCGACCACACGGCGAATAACTTCGGTATCAGAGGCCTTGCTGGCGATAGTGTTGGCCTCTCTGAGCATCTCCTGGCTGATAAAGTCCAGCCGCCGCCCCGCCTGGGTATTTGCTTCGCAACTCTGGGCGAACTGCTGCAGGTGCGAATCCAGACGGGCAATCTCTTCGGATATATCCGATCTGTCGGCGAAAATCGCAACCTCTCTTGCAAGGGTCTCCTCGTCCAATTTCAGCTTCGCGTTGGCGAGCAGGTCATCGACTCTCTTTTTTAGTTTTTTCCTGTATTCCTGCAAAACGACACCGCTTCGGGCGCGTATCTTCTCAAGGTCCTGCTTTATGGCCTTGCAGTTACTGTCCAAATCGTTTGCAAGAGCGGCTCCTTCCGCTGCACGCATCTGCTTAAGCTGGTCTATCGCCTTCTGTGTGATACTTAAAACCACTTCTCTGATTTGCTCGGCTTTTTCTTTATCCGGCAATGCCGGCTGAACTATCCCCGGAAGCGCCAGCAAGCTGCCCATATCGATAGGGCATTTAGCGTCGGCCGAAGAAGCAATACGGCTCAACTTCTCCATATATGCCTGCAGGGCAGTCTCGTCGATATCGAAAAGCACGTTTGCCGGGACATTTTTAAGCCGAAGCACAAAATTCACCATTCCACGTGCGAGGTTTTGCCGCAAAAGCTTCTCAATATCCTCTTCAAGAAACGCTACCGTCTCCGGAAGTCTCAAGCTGGTTTTCAGGTAACGGTTATTAACCGTTTTAATTTCCACCGAGTAAATTACGCCGTTAATCTCATCCTGCGCCTCGCCGAATCCGGTCATACTATTTATCATTGCGCCGTACTTTCAATTCGTATTGAGTATTTTCCACGAACGATGATGCTACTCATCAAACACATTTACATCAGCGTTTTCTTCGCCGGTCTCAGCAGTTTCGTAAGGGATGCCGGGCGGAGTTGCCTGCGGCGATTCCTGTTGAGCCGGAAGCTGCCGGGTCGGTTGGGGCTGACCGGCACCTACGGTCGGCTTGTAGAATTTGGCCATAACTACGGCAAGCATCAGAAACACGCCCACCATCGCTATTGTAACCCAAGTCAGAAAGTCGCCTGTTTTTGAGCCCAGAATTCCGCTTGCCAGGCCACCGCCGAATGCAGCGCCCAAACCGCCGCCCCTGCCCTTTTGAATCAGAACGGTTAAAATCAGAACCACCGCGACAACGGCGAAAATGATTGCGACGATATTCATAAAAAAGCTCACTGCCAACACTGGAAAAACCGCCATATTTATTACCCTTACAAAAAGCGAATTTCAAAAACCAAATATTATAAGTAAACTATACTGCCGCCTGAATTATCGCGACGAAGTCATCCGCCTTCAAGCTTGCTCCGCCCACCAGCAGGCCGTCTATGTCCTGCTGAGCCATCAGCTCGGCTGCGTTACCGGGTTTTACCGAGCCGCCGTAGAGAATGCGAGTCTGTGCAGCTAATTCGGCGTCATACATTTCACCGAGCAGTTCTCTTATCAGCTTGTGCACTTCCTGTGCCTGCTGCGGCGTTGCCGTCAGACCTGTTCCGATGGCCCATACCGGCTCATACGCTACGGTTACCGCAGAAACCTTATCGGCGTTTAGCCCGGCCAGACCCTTCTTTACTTGCCGCGTTACAACTTCTTCTGTTTCGGAGGCCTTGCGCTGCTCAATCAGCTCGCCGACACAGAATATCGGTAAAAGCCCGCCCATTATTGCAGCGGCAACTTTCTTATTTATCAGCTCGTCGGTCTCGCCGATGACGTGCCTGCGCTCGGAATGGCCGCACAATGCGTAGTTACAACCGATTTCCTTCAGCATTGAAGGACTTATCTCGCCGGTAAAAGCGCCTTCCTGCTCGTAATAAATATCCTGTGCGCCGACGGCGATGCCGGATTTACTGAGAGCTTCAATCACGCTCTGCAGATAAACAAAAGGCGGACATACCGCCACATGAACGGTATCGCCCGCAATATCCGAAGCTCCGGCGGCAACCGCTTTGGCCAGTTCCACGCTGGTGTTACTGTCGGTGTTCATTTTCCAGTTGCCCGCTACGAACGGCTTTCTCATAAAACTCATGCGACTCTCCTGACTTAGCTGCATAGCTCGATTAAAGTAATTCTGTTGCTTTCGGGAAGCTGCCTAATATCGAGAGCTGGAGGCAGTGCTTGCCGGCCTCAGCCATTCCTTTCTGAACCTGCTCATCTGTTCTGTGGCCGATGAAATCTACGAAGAAGTAGTATTCCCACTGCCTTTTTTTGCTCGGCCTGGATTCTATATTCGTAAGGTTAATTTTATATTTTCTTAAAACGTCAAGAACGTCGGCCAAAGCGCCGGCTTTATGGGCGGTGCTGAACAATATGGCGGTTTTATCCTCGCCGGTCGGCTTTGCGTCCTCCCGCCCGACTACCAAAAAGCGGGTTATATTGTTGGCGATATCCTCGATGTTTTCGCAGACAACCTTAAGTCCGTATAATTCCGCGGCGACAATCGAGCCGATTGCAGCAGCTTTCGGTTCGACTGCCGCAAGCTGTGCGGCTTTGGCGGTTGAAGCAACGGCGACGGTCTGGGCCTCTTTGAAAGTGGCACTTAACCAGTTTCGGCACTGGGCGAAAACTTCCGGCTTCGAATAAATCTTTTCGATTTGGTCCAGCGGACAACCGGCCAGCAGATTATGATGAATCGCCATAAGAACCTCGGCGCAGATTTTTACATCGGAATCTATCAGTGCATCGAGCGTTTCTATTACGCCGCCGCCGGTTGTATTTTCTATGGGGGCGATGCCTAAATCGCAATGCCCCTTGCTGACCTCGTCGAAAATACTCCTGATGTCGGTCAGCGGCTCATATTCGACGCTCTGGCCGAACTTGAGCATTGCTGCGGTGTGACTGAAGCTGCCGCCGGGACCGAGATAGCCGATACGCAGCGGCCTTTCCAGAGCGAAAGAACCGCTCATCAACTCGCGCCAGATAGCTATCAGGCATCTATCCGGCAGCGGGCCTTTGTTGGCCTTGGTAATCGCCGCGAAAACCTCTTTTTCTCTATCGGGCGAATAAACAGGGCTGCCGGACCTGTTTTTCAGCTTGCCTATCTCAACGACAACACGCGCACGCTCGTTGAGCAGTTCTACGAGCTGAAGGTCAAGTTTGCTAATTTGGTTTCTCAGTTCTTCGAGAGACATAAACCAGTCCCGGAATGAAAAAATTACAAGCTAATCCTCGACGACCCATTTATTTTTTATAAAAACCACTATATTTAACAGAATTTTGCAATTGCGTCAATGAATTTAGCATATTTAGATATGAATTTCGGCAACTAAATGCGATAAAAAGCAGGCGATGATGAAATATACAATTTTTAAGACGAAATGGGGTTATTTCGGGCTTGCGGGAACTGAAAAGGGGATTTTTCAAAGTTGGTTGCCGGGCGAGAGAGAGAAGGTGAAATCGGAGATATTGCGGCGGTGGCCGGGAGCGCGACATGAGAAGGCGCTTTTCAGGAAGGTTCAGGGGCTGATAAGTGCTTATTTCAAAGGTGATTGCGTGAACTTCGGCAGGGATATTTCCATTGTGCTTGGTAACGAGCCGGGCGGGTTTGCGAGGCGGGTTTTGACAGTCTGCAGACGCGTAAGGTTTGGCGAAACAATAAGTTACGGTGAGCTGGCGGAGAAGGCTGGCTCGGCCGGTGCGGCACGGGCGGCGGGAAATGCGCTAGCGGGCAACCCCCTGCCGCTTATAATTCCTTGTCATAGAGTGATTTGCGCTGACGGAAGAATCGGTGGATTCTCCGCTACGGGGGCAGTGTTGCTGAAAAAACGTATGCTAACACTGGAAGAGAAAGCACTCGAAACCGGCTAACGGCGCTGGTTTACGGGCAAGTGTTCAAAAACGTTCAAAAGTTATCGAAAACACTATCGAAACGACCAAAAAAATGATGAAACTGCAGAAAAACATACCTGAAACGTTCAAGAACTGATACGAAACGTTTGAAAATTTCGGAAGGTTCTAGTTCGCCCGGCCTGAAGAAACTCCACCCCGAAAATATCGAAATTGTCTCCTGATAAATTCGAAGCGGCAACTTTCTCTGCTAGCAAAGATCCTCGATTGTTGCTTACTTGCTTCTCTGTCGGTGACCCATTAAAGCCCCCCGCCGCGTGCGAGCAGAGCGGCTGGTGGTAAGAGAATGACTTAGGCAGAAAAATTATCAAAGCTGTCTAAGGTAAGAGGCTGCCCGATTAATAATCAGGCAGTTTTTTTTACACTGATGTTTTGGTGAGTAAACATTTCCTTGCCCAGCGATAAGCCTGGGAATTGAGTAAGCAAGCTTGCGGTTTCATATCAAGAATTTTTACGCCATGCGCAATTTGACCAGATATTTTGCGTAATATGAGGTGGTGTAATCGAAAATTTTATTGTAAGTAAGTTACGTTTTAAACACGCGCGAAATTGCTGTGCTTATATTTGTAATTACTAAGCGGAACACATTGAGACGAATGCCAAATACGGTTAGAGTTTGTGCGTTCGTTGAATTGTGGTATGTATAGTTTGGCTTTTTAGCCACTCAGGGGAAACGTTTATTGGTTTTATATAAAAGGAGGTCTATATGAGGAATTTAATTTTTTTATTAGTTGTTGCTGTATTGGCGATTTCAGCCGTCGCCCAGGGTGTTAACTCAAACCCGAGTTGGCATGTAGATGCAAGATGCTTCCAGGACGGACCATCAGGCTCATTTGATGATATAGCCGTCAAGGACCCGTCCATTGTATATTCAGGAG
>CAYXUW010000039.1:0-19165 GCA_964468375.1 uncultured Pirellulales bacterium
AATAGGGGATGTGCTGAAGCGGGTAAAAACAGCGGGCGATAATGAATACAGTATAGGCGGTTCCTTAAAGGAGAAGGTAAAAGAACAGGTTGCGGATTTATGCAGCCGGTTCCCTATATGTTAGATGTGTTCAACCGCCTATTACAGAGCTGTTCAAGTCGAAAATGAAATACGACATCATTCCTGCTTTTAGAAATTTGCCGTCTTTAGTTATTTCGTGTTGTTGGCCGGGGACGTGTTCATATCTGTATTGCTTGGCTAACTGATTTACGAGAGGGGAGGTATAATTTGTAAGCGGCACCAGATAGTAGGGATATTTTCCGGTTTTAGCCATTGATTTAATATCCTCTATTGTTTGGGCAACTGCAATTTCTCTGTCCAGATACCATGCTATTTCGGGGCGATAGTGCGGGCCCTTTACGGGATGCTGGTTGACAACAAAATCTTCGAAGCTGAGCAGCATTTTGTCGGGCGATATTTTCTCGTTAAGCTCTTTTAGCATTTTAATTTTGGCGGGCGGCTGCCAGCGAATATTGTAGTAGTAATTCAGCCCGTGCATACAGGATACAAATATTATTGTCAAAAGCAGCGCAACACCTGCCTTAGCCACCCACCGGTTTATTTTACTCAATAAATCCGCCAGCATTACAATACCTAAGGCGGCGGCTATAGCGATAAATGGTATTAATGGGAATTCCCAGAATTGATGTTTCCAGAGTGAACCTCGCAGGAGGTACAGCTGGAATATCGCCGGCATCAGAAAGAGCCAAAATTGGGGGAAGCGTTTGGCTGTTAGTGATTTTTCCTTATCATCGGTAAGTGAAATAAGTATGAATAATTGTCCTAAGGTTAAATATCCTATCGTTGTAATTAGAACCGGCAGTGTGAAATTGGTAACGGCGAACTCCCAAAACTTTTTAAACCAGAGGCCCCAGACAAACTCCACCAACTCTCCTTTTGCGGCGCGCCATTGGTATAACTCAATTATTTTTTGCCATTGCCAATCGAATCCGGCTGCCATAATGGTGAAATCCAGCAGGAGACTTGAAAGGGGCGCAAAAACCAATATTGCGAGTAGACTCATATCCGGTTTTCTTTTTTGCCGGAGGCAGTGGAAAACATAGTGAACGCCTATGGCTGCAGCGAAGAAGAAGCCGCACCAGCTTATTTGTAGCGCGAAGAAAAGACTTATTCCCAGCAGCCATTTATGGAGCTTTTTAGGTTCAATGTCTTTGTTCAGCGCCCTTATTAGCACAAGGTAGCACCATATAGCCAGCAAACTGAGAGGGAAATCCCACCCCAGTTCTCCGAAGAGACCCGTGCCGAAATAGCCGGTAATTGGGAACAGGGCGTACAGAAGGCCGGCCAGTATCGCGGTTTTTTTATCCAGTAATCCGCTTACGATTTTCAAGAATATTAGCAAACCGGCAACCGCCCTTATTACCCCTGCGGTGCGCAGACCTTTTTCGTTCATGCCGAAAATCGCCATTTCGACAGCAGGCAAAAATCGGCCAAGCTGAGGGTGGTCGAGAGACCTGTTGGGATTTTCTCTCGGAGGGTCGCCTACGGCCCAGACAGCGAATCCCTTTGTGTATTTCAGGTCGTATTTTAAGTAATTTCTAGCTTTCCAGGCAGTTCCTGCTTCGCCCCAACTATGCAGGCCGTAAAATGGTCGGGCGATATCACGGGACAGTATTGAAGCGAGTAATATTACGAGCAACCCCGCACAGGCCCAGAAACCGAGAGCTTTGTTCGGTTGATTTAAGCCATCTTCCTTTTTCATAGGTCATCCTCGTTGAGCTGTATCACTGCTTCGGATGTTACAAGCTTTGATGTTACTGGTTATAATACCAAAAATATCGGTTGTAAAGGTATATTTGGTTAGCTAAAATCACGGGATGCCTTTAGTTAGAAGGGATTATTTATTCAAAAACCGCATCGCAATAGCAAAAAGATTGTGAGCAGGGAACAGCCGCGGGCGGCTTTTTTAAGGCGAGTACAGATAATGGGTACGCATAGGACAACTAGAAGTCTATTGCTGTTCGTTCTCGGAGTTTTGATATTTGTTTTTTTGATAGTATTTAAGTTTGACCTTTCGAGTTTTGCTTCGATAGTGTCTGATAAGATTTCGCTGGGTTTTTATATTTTCATCTTTCTGTTTATCACGCTGCAGCTTGCCTTCCGTGCGGTTAGATTCAACCTGCTTTTTAACTACGTATTCGAGGAAAAAATTTCGCTGAGGGATTCTCTGCTTTTAACGGGAGCGAGTTTTTTTGTGGCCCTGGTAACACCTAATAAATTGGGAGATACTGCGAGGGGATTTTTCCACGGAGAGAAAGGTCTTGAAATTACCGCTATTGCGATCATCGAATATTTTTTTGACACATTTATCCTTGTCGGCATAGCGATTTTAGGACTCTTAACCGTATATCAGCAGCATCTGAGCAGGTTTGTTTTGGCTGTTATTATCGCAGTGGCGGGATTGGCCGTATTATTTGGTCTGGTCAAATATGGCAGGATTGAGACGTTCGTAGGAAAATTCAGCTGGTATCGGAAGATTAGCGATAAGATGAGACTTTTAAAATCGCATCTAAGAACCGGCATAAAGAGCAAGTTTGTTTTGTCGGTGGGTTTTGTTTTCAGCTGTTTTCTTCCGTTGATTTATTTTTTGATTTTTTATATGGTGCTTCGTCAACTCGGTGCCGACGTTTCGGTATTGGGGGTATTTTTTCCCGTCGGCGTTGGATTATTCATTGGCGCTCTAACATTTATTCCTATGGGAATAGGGACAAGAGATTTATCCATATGCGGGCTTTTGTGTGCCGTCGGGGTCAATGAGGGCATCGCCATTTCATCTGTAGTTATTATGCGGAGTTTGTCTGTTTCGCTTATGGTAGCGAGCGGCATTTGTTATTTTTTGGCAATCAACCGTTTCGCCGGCAAAAAGTGAGCAGGTTATTGTAGGGAATTATCCTGCTGTTTTTTAAAATCTGCCGGAGATTTATGCCAGAGCCATGCAGCGCAACCACCACCCACAACGAATATATAGCTCATCACGACCGCTCTGTCTATTATTGCCGCGAGTAAACCCACTTCCCACTGTATTCCTACAACTACCGCCCCGAAGCCGAGAATAAGCTCTCGAATTCCTAATGAGCCGGGAGTAAGTGATATAAATAATACAACAAAGCCCAACGTTCCAAGAATTAGATACCCCCCTATATGTATGTCCTTGCCCATACTATGATAAATAATTCCTATGCGTGCGGCGGTGAGCAGAAAGTTTACGGATAAAAGTATCAACGCAGAAAGAATAGTTTTCGCTTCTTTTGAAATCTGACTTCTGCTGGAAAGGAAATTCCGCAGGATAGTGCTTAAGCGTCCCTGTCCCGCTGGGGCGGGCAGCGGAAAAAACAGGAAAAGCAATGAAATTACGATTGTTGCCAGGAAAATGGCAGCCAGGATTTTGTTTTCGTATCCCTCCATTCCGAAAACAGCCAGCAGAGCAATTAATCCTATTGTTGCTGCCATTGCGGTCATTAAAAATGTAATGAAGAGGAAGAAGGTTGCGAAATGAGCGTATGCGAGTCCGTAGCGGCGTTTTAGGTAATTTGCTCTGAAGATAGTGCCGAATTTCATCGGGGCGTAGTTAAGCAGAAGCGCGGCATTATGTAATCGCATCATATCCCAGAAGCCGGTTTTGATTTTCAAGGCGCTTGTTAATTGCTGAACAATACGGGCGGCGGCCAGATGGCTGAGAAAGCACAGAAAATACATTACGGCGAGTTGCTTTGGATTCAACTTCAATAGGGCTTTTAAATGCTTCCAGTGTTCTGCCAGATACCACAGCAGAAAAGCTATTATTACTAGGCCGAGAGCAGTTTTAAGCCATTTTCTCATATTGTTTTTACACTTTTAGGAATTCGAACACTGCTTCCATATTGCTTCGAGCACGTGCCTGTAGTTCGGGCAGCTTTTTCTTGATATCGCTACTTATCTCTTCGCGATGCTCTAAGATTTTCTCGACCTGTTGAATCAGCTTCTCTGGGTTAAATTCTTGCAATTGTATCACGTATTGTTCAGACTCCAGTGATTCGCTGAACCCAAATATCTTAGGAGCATAACCAAAAGCCAAAAATGGAACCCCATACCCAGCGGCGAAGATAGCAGAATGCAATCGCATTCCTATTAATAAATCAAGTTCTCTAACAGCTGCCGCTATTACTTTAGGATTAGGTGCACCGCTCAACAACATCATTCGATTTCCATTCTGCATCCACTTTTGTATTTCCCTTCCAATTTTGTCATCCTGTTTGGGGTTTATTGAAACAAAAATAAATTGAGCATCTATTTTTTTTACTAATTCATCACAGGCAGTTGCTACTTGCCTTAAAAATCCTTCATAAAAAGACGACCTTTTGAGGTATCTTCTGTACAATCCAACTTCTGGGCGCAAGGAAAGCCCGATTAAATGTTTGCTTTTTTTCTTTAGTTTTACTACTTGTTGATAGGCTTGTTCGTTTTTAACGTTTTCGTCGTAGTCCATTCCTAACGCAATATCTGCTAATACGACGATTTTGTTTTTATCTACACCAATTTCGACTAAAAGTTCTGCCGATTTTTCATCCCGAACATATAAACCTTCTGCACCGTTCAGAACAACTTTAGTGAGCCAGCGTCCCAGTTTAGTATAAATTGGCCCAATACCCAGTCCGACTCCAATAAATGGAGTGGCAAAAAATCGAGCCCAGGCGGCTCTGCTAAGGTGCATAATCAGATTTCCCAAGCTGGTCGAATCCTGTATTATCCCACCACCGCCGAGGACCAATATATCAGCTTGTCGAATGCTTTTACATGTATCGAGAAATCCCAAAATGATTCCGGATCTAACCGCTCTTACGCCGGGGTGACGCTTACGAGTACTCTTGGGCCAACGAGTAAGGACATCAATCTGTATATTCGGCGGTCCCTTTTTTAGAGCCTCTATCATTGTAAGCAAAATGGCCTGATCTCCTACATTAGGGGATCCATACGAGTTAGAAAGAACAATTCTTTTCGGCCTGTCTTTTTCCATACGTGCTATTAATTACCTACATACTATAGAGAACGGTTGACAATATTGCTGACTTATCAGAGGCAGGCGACTTTGTATTTATCTGAAATTCATCTGTAGCAGGATTGCTCAGTTCGCCAAAAACTCCCTCATCGATTATCTTTTTGAAGTTCGGCAGTTCATTCTCCTCGCTCCATTTTTTTATCAAATCCGGACTGGCTCCGTCGAATCCTAATATAATACTTTTTTTCATTTGTCGTTCCTTTGCCAGCGGGCTTTCGTTTAAGCCAGTCTTTTACTTATTAATATTTGGAAACAATTCAGAAAGCTTCGAAAAGATTCATAGTCGTAACAAATACCGAGTCTTATCTTAACATCTCTACTCGTATACGGCGACTCGTTTTGTAGCATATCTGTTGTTAAGTTGTCAACCGTTTTAGCATAGCTGAGTATTGCTACCCGCTATGGTTCGGCTCCGACAAACTGGTTCTCCAAGCAGCTTTTGTAGACGCGCAGGGTTTTCTCAGCGATTTTGGGCCAGGAAAGTTGCTGTGCTTTTTCGCGGGAGTCTCGCTGTAACCTGTCTAAGTTTTCGAGGGCATAGAGAATCTTTTCTTTCAGGTCTTCTGCGTTGTTCGGTTTTGCTACTGTTTTTTTGTCGTTAACCAGCTCGCTAAGACTTGCGACATTTGTTATAATGAAGGGTTTGGCGCAAGCTATAGCGACGGACGCAACGCCGCTTGCTGATTCAAGCTGTTTGTAGGGCAAAACTACAAGTTGAGACAGCTCGAAAAGTTCAGCGACAGTCGAATCCGGAATAAATTCGAGAAACAATTTGACTCTTTGCTTCAGATTGAGCTGGTTAATCATTTTGTGATAGCTGCTGAAATTTGTCCAAGGCTGGCCGGCGATTATTAGTTTGACTTGGGGATTTTCAATTTTATTTAATGCTTGCAACAGAGTGTCGAGGCCTTTGTAGGGGCGTATATTTCCAAAAAAAAGCAGAATTTTGTCTTCGGGGTGAAAGCCGAATTTTTGTCGCAATTTTTCGTTGTCCAGTGTGCAGTTGCCTATCCGGATTATTCCGTGTGGAATTACATGAATCTTCTTGCTGGTTTTGGTTGTCTGGATGAGCAGTTGCCTGTTGCTTTCTGAATGCACAATATATTCGTGGGCGAGGTGCAGAACCGATTGATTGAGGAAGTTCTTGAGGAGGGATTTTTCATGCGGTTTTACATTGTGAACTGTCATAATTATTTTTTTGCGTCTCAGTCTGGCAATTGACAAAACAATTAAATAAACGGGCGCCAGAAACCAACTCCACCATTGCATATGAAGAATTTTAGTTTTGACTGCAAAGGCGGTTGCCAACCAGGAAAAAGGGTTATACCAGGTTAGGGTGTTGTGGATGCGGACATTTTGTATCTGCGGCTGTTGCTTGTTTGCCATAGTTCCACCCGGGTAGAGAAACTCGGGGTAGATAGATTTGAAGCCATAGAAGTCAAGCTGGCAGTTTTTTGCAAGCTCGTCGAGCAGACCGGCTATATATGAACTTACACCTTTTATAGGGGGCAGCGTTCCGAGCATTGAAACCTTTACGTTTGGCCTTGCATTCTTCGCTGAACTGCTGCTCTTACGAGAATTTTTCATATACAGGAGCACACTCTAATAGGCGATAAAGCAGAATTCACTTTTTGAATATACGCTGTTTAGAAATTCCTCTTTGGAATAGGGTTTTCCCCCGCGAAGCCATCTTTTCATCAGAGATATATTAAAGTTGCATTGACTTGATAAGAATTCATATAGTTGCTCTGTCGTTGTTCCGAATTTTCTTGATAGGTCCGGCTTATGCTCAAATAATACCATTGGTTTGCTTTTTTTCAATAACTGTTCACCGCCGCGCAAAACAAATAATTCTGCGCCTTCCACATCTATTTTAATAAAATCAATTTTAGTATCGTTTGGAATTACATTGTCTAATTTATCAACATTTACCGTTATTTCTTCGACGTTTTCATCCGGGTCAGGATACGATTGCTTTCGCAGCCCGCTTCGAGCCGGACGGCCTGTTGCATGGTAAAACACGCTCTTTCCAGCCCTGTCGGACAGAGCCATATTGTAGATTGCAGCGTTTGAATATTTTTTTATGAGGTATTGATAATTTTCGGGAACAGGCTCGAAAGCAAATACTTTGCCTTGTGGTGCGGTTTTCAACATTTCACGTAATATGTCCCCTCTATAGGCGCCTATGTCTATGCAATTTGAATCTTTTTTGAGAATCTTGCGCATTACTTTGCTTGTTTCTTTGTCATATCCAGCGCCTTTACTTTGCACAAGAATAGAATAGACACGCCTTGCAAATGTTTCTAATGGTGTGTCTTGAGTCGCCAGCAGAGCGAATCTTCTCAGTTTATGTTTCACCTTATATTTCCCATATTAAACTATAACCGTGTAGTTTTATCCGTTAAGCTGGCGGATTTAAATGAACCTCCTGCTTATGTATCACTAAAGCTCTGTTGCAGTTTTTACAATCGAGTTTTCGTGTCCGATTCAGTTACAGGGGCAAATTTTAGTGGATAAAACAGCGGTAGTCTATAGTTTTTTAAATTAAGCAGCCGAAGTACGTTATCCGGTAAAAAAACTTGTTATCTATTTGGGTGATTTATATAATTTTTTGTAGAATAGGGGGCTTAATCGACGAAAAGGTATATTTATGAAGCTTATAATTCAAATACCCTGTTACAACGAAGAAAAGACACTTCCGGTCGTTATTTCGGACTTGCCCTGCGATCTTCCGGGCATCGATGTAATCGAATATCTTGTTATTGATGACGGTAGCGATGACAGGACAGTCGAAGTCGCGCGTGAGCTTGGAGTGCACCACATACTCAGTCTTGGTTCGAATCAGGGCCTGGCTGTCGCTTTTGCAAAGGGGCTCATTAAATCGCTGGAGTCAGGGGCGGATATTATCGTCAATACCGATGGTGATAACCAATACAAAGCTGAATATATAAAAGACCTGATTGCCCCCATTGTAGAAGGAGAAAAGGATATTGTCGTCGGTGCCAGGCCTATCCACGACATTGAGGAGTTTTCTTGGATAAAGAAAAAGCTTCAACATCTTGGAAGCTTTGTAGTTCGTCAGTTTTCCGGCACCGATGTATCTGATACAACCAGCGGATTTCGTGCGTACTCGGCTGATGCAGCTAAGAGACTCTTTGTTTTTAATCGCTACACCTATACTCTCGAAACTATAATTCAGGCCGGTCATATGAATATGCGAATCGGCCATGTTCCGATACAAGTTAATCCGAGCACCCGCGAATCACGGCTTATATCCTCTGTCCCAAAATATATTTGGCGCTCGTTTTCTATAATTATGAGGTCCTATGTTACATATAAGCCGCTTCGGACTTTCTTTTATGCATCACTTATTCCAACCATTGCGGGACTGGCTATTTGTTTGCGCTTTTTGTACTACTTCTTCACAGAACAGGGCTCCGGTCATATCCAGTCCCTTGTTTTGGCGGCTATATTATTGTTAATCGGCTTTCATCTTTTTACGCTGGGCATAGTGGCTGACCTTTCAAGCGCCAACAGAAGACTTATTAACGAGATTTTGTATCTGGAGAGGTCGAAGAAGAATAAGGTGTAGCGAATAATCTTTCGGCGTTTAAACACCGGATATGGGTATATATGGAAGAAAAGGATTTGACCTCTAAATTCGGTTTCTTTTTGATTGTTGTTCTTATTGCATATACGATACTGGGTTTGTGTTTGATTGGGTATTACCGGTATCAAATAAACCCTGATGGGATTTCGTATATTTCAATCGCCCAAAAATATTTAAACGGCGATTTTAGCAATGCTATTAATGGGTACTGGGGACCGCTCATATCTTGGCTCTTGATGCCGTTTTTGCGCTTTGGTGTAGAACCGTTGTTGGCGGCGAAAGTTTTGAATCTGATTATCGGTGCGGTAACCATTGTAGCTTTGTGGGCCTTATCTCACAGATTCTCTATATCGGAATCGATTAGAAGGGTAATATTATTTTCTGCGGCGCCTGCGATTTTGAGCTTTGCATTTTCTGATATCACACCTGATTTATTATTAACATGCATACTGCTTTTTTACTTTAACATTTTATTCAGCGCCGACTATACGGAGCGGGTAAACAGCGGCGTGCTTTGCGGGGCTTTAGGCGGACTCGCTTATTTAGCTAAGAGTTTCGCCTTTCCTTTTTTCATTTCTCACTTTTTTGTGATGAATGTTATTTACTATCGGCGAAGCGAATCCGAATTCGCCAAGAAAAAAGTCTTATATATTTTTCTGGCTGGCACAGCCACATTTGCCGTTATCAGCGGGGTGTGGACGGGTTTGCTGAGCAACAAGTATGGCGAATTTACGTTTTCAAGAGCGGCAACGGTGAATTACAGAAACGCTACCGACCCGAGTGTGAAGGATATATCGCCTTTTAAAGGGGGTTTTCGAGAACCTCCTGATCCAATTGCTATATGTTCTACCGATGAGCCGGACTTTCCGGAATCGCAGCTAAACCAATTGCCTGGTTCTGTTCTTGATAATCGGACAAATTTGGGAATTCGTGTAAAGAGCCAGTTAAAACGTGCCGCTGCGTGCACAAAAAAGACGGCTGACATCCTAATGGCTTTTTCGCCGCTTTCTCTGCCCATAGGAATTGCTTACGTACTTTTTTGGCTGCGGCGACTTAATATAAAGGTGATGCAGCCCGAGGTTCTTTATCCGAGTGTTACTTTTGTCCTTTACGCTGGCGGATATAGCTTGATTCATGTGACGCCGAGATATTTATGGGTCATTTGTCTTTTGTTGTTACTGATGGGGGGGTATCTGTTGTTTAGATTGTTTCAGGACAGATTCTTTACGAAGACGAGAAAGTTGGTTTTGTTGGCAGTTTTCTTTTTGTCTTTCACAATTCCGGCATCGCAGGTCTTAAGGGATTATGCCTATAGAGGTAAAGGGGTATATGATATGAGCCGGGTGCTGAAAAGCTATATTGCACCAAACCGTAAGGTTGCGTCAGATACCAATTGGGGTATTTCATTATTTTTATCGTATCATCTGGGGGTAAGGTATTACGGTATTCAAGAAGAAAACATAAGCAAAATGGAGCTAAAGCAACAGTTGGAAAAGTATGCTATAGATTATTACCTTGTCTGGAGGGATGTTGCGAGTGACTTTAGCTTCCTGTCTAATTACCGGGAGATAACCGGAGGCAGAATCCCTTGGCTGAGGATTTATGCCTTAAAGAAACAGAGATAGCCTTGGGCTGTTTTTATATCTTAGGCGATATTTTTCTCTATTATGCCTTTTATATCCGAGATTGCAGGTATGTCCGGGATGATGGTTTTATCCGGAAGACCTTTCATTAGCAAAAAAGCGGTGTCTTGAGTGTGTTTGCCGGAGAATATCCCTTTATCAGATAGTTTTTCGGCTTTAAAGTTTGCTTTGAGATTGAATCCTTCGCTGCCTACGAGAACCATGTCCGGTGCATCCTCTAGATAGGGGCCTGAATATATTTGCTCTTTTTTGTAGATATCTCTTATGACTTTTTTACCGTCTATCTCCAGTGAACCGAAGAGATTCTCGATCTGGCTCAAAATTTCTTCGGCTTCGGCTTGGTCGACGGTTCCGCAGGGAAATTTTCCTTTGAGGTTTAGATAAATCCTCGCAGGGTCCATTACAAACGCTTTTGTGCCGTGACAAATGTTGTTTAAGGCAATATCCTGGTCCTGTTTGAACTGAAGAAATCCATTTTGTACGAGAAGGTAACCGATGTATACGTCGTTTTGTAGCTTCTCAAAGCCGTGGTCTGAGTGAATAACCAGTAAATCATCATCCGTGATTCTGCCGGCGATTTCACCGACCGCCCGGTCGATTTTTTTGAAGTGTTCGAGGAACAAGTCGTGATATTTGTGGTTTTCGTCCTCGTATGCATCCCATAGAAAGTGCATTAGTCGGTCGGTGCCGGTGAATACGAGCATAAAAGTCTGCCAGTTTTGGGTTTGCCAGAGATAGCGATACGTTTCAATTCTTGCATTGAGGGTTTTATCCAAATCCGCAAGGAAAAGTTCCGTTGAGCTGTGTGCTTTTTGTGAATCGACGTCGAGGCGATAATCCAGGTCTTTTAGCTGTGGTATCAGCGATTTCGGATAAACACTTTTTTCGAAGTCTATGGAGACAAATCCCGAGATTATGACCCCATTGATTTCGCGGACGGGATAGGTGGAGGGAACATTAATTATGACGGATTGTCCTTCCCACTCGTCCCAGAAAGGCGATGCCTTCAAATCGTTGAAGTTTGGAAACCTCATCTTATAGGAATTCGGGAACACATCCGTAAAGCCGAAGATTCCGTGCTTGCCCGGGTTTTCGCCGGTAATCATCGAAGACCATGCAACGGAGGAAACTTCCGGAATAGAAGAGCTCATTTTTTTAAACACGCCCTGTGAGATTAGCTTGTTTGTGTTCGGCATAACGCCGCCTTCGGCGAAGTTTTTAATCATACCTAAAGGGACACCATCGAGACCTATTATTACAGTTCTTGCGCTTTTAGCCATAATTTTGGTCCGCTGAAGTAATTATTCCGCCGGCACATATATTTTCATCCTGAACAAGAACAAAACGCCCCAATTCCTGAATGTCGTTGAAGTCCTTTATGGCTATCGGCTTTTTGGTTTTTATGATGACCTCGGCGACCTCGAGATTTTTGATAACCTGAGCGTTTTCTTCAATAAGCTCGAGCGTAGAAGAGTTGATCCTTTTGTTGATGCTTTCTATTTTGCAGCTTGTTTCTTGGGTCGCACACCTTATCATTAACCTTAGGCCAGAAGTAAAATCTCGTTTAGTCATCCAGAATATACTGGCGAGAATCCTGTCGGTTAATTTCGGCTCGCTGCCCGGCAGGCATACGATATTTCCGCGGTCGAGGAAAACCGCATCAGTTGTCGTCATTCCGATAGATTCACTGGCGATGGCTTTGTCGGTATCTGCTAAAAATTTCTCTATAGAATTGACTGTAGTAATCTGTTCGCTCGGCAGGATTTTGATTTTCTCGCCTTTGGAAATAACACCGGCCTCGACTCTGCCGACGTTAAGTCTCTTGCTGTCTATTTTATATACATCCTGGATAGGGAAAAGCAGAGGTTTGTTCTCGGACGGCTGTTTATTCTTCATGGTGTCGAGACTGTCGAGGAACGTTAGACCGCCATACCAGTCCATATTTTTAGACTTTGCTGCAACATTGTCCCCTTCAATTGCAGATATAGGGATATAATACATTGCCTCGATCTTGATGGACTTAAGCCACTTTTGTGCCTCGGCTTTGACCTTGTTAAAGTGTTGCTCTGAGAAATCGACCTGGTCCATTTTGTTCAAAACTACTACAACCTGATTAAGACCCAGCAGCGACAGCATATATGAATGGCGTCTTGTTTGCTCCTGAACGCCTTCCTTAACATCGACTATGAGAACAGCGGCCTCGGCCTGCGAAGCTCCGGTAATCATGTTTTTGACAAATTCGACGTGCCCGGGGGCGTCAATTATTACATAGCGCCTTTTCGGGCTTTTGAAGAAGACCTGTGTAGTATCGATGGTGATACCTTGTTTGCGTTCCTCTTTCAGGTGGTCCAGCAGATATGCAAACTCGGTTCGTTTGCCTTGGCCGGTTGAGGCCTTTTTTATTTCCTCAATTTTATCCGGAGCAAGCGAGTCGGTATCATAGAGCAGTCTTCCAATCAGTGTGGATTTCCCGTGGTCGACGTGGCCTACAATAACAAAATTCAGAACGTCCATCTTAATCCTTGCTGATGTATCCCAATTCTTTTAACTTTTTCTTTATCTCCTCCAGGTCCTTTTCTTTCAATGGTCTGTTTACTTGTAAAGAGGCCAGGGGGTGTTTTTTCTGACCGAATTTTATAAAAGACCATAACCTTTCATGAAGATAATAGCAGAATATCTTCGCTACCGCTTCAACAGCGCCTACACCGAGTGAAAGAACAATTTTGCGAGTAAAGATAAAGACTATAGTAGTGGTAACAATGGCAGCAAGTAACCGATAGCTTACCGCTTTCATTATCGAGCGTGTGTGTGCATCACTGTGTGTGCTCATCTTACATATATCCCAGCGACCGCAGTTTCTGCATCATATAATCGTCTTCTTTGTCCTGTGCTCTTCCGCTTCTCTCGGAAATTTTAGAGGTTTTCAGTTCCTCGACGACTTTATCTATATTGTCGGCGTCTGAATCGATGGGGTTGCAGCATGTTTCGCAGCCGATGCTTCGGTATCGTTTGCCGTTCTTAGCAAAGTAGAGGTCAACGACGGGCATATTTTCTCTTTTAACGTATTCCCAGACGTCGATTTCGCGCCAGCCGAGCAGCGGATGCACTCTTAAGTGTTCTTCTTCAGCCGCTTTGGTTTTATACTGGTCCCAGAGTTCCGGCGGCTGATTTTTATAATCCCATTCGAAGTCCTCGTCTCTCGGACTGAAGACTCTTTCTTTTGCGCGGATACCGTGCTCGTCCCTTCTGATTCCAAGATAGAGTGCCTTAAAGCCGTGTTTGGCGATAGCTTTTTTCAGGGCTACGGTCTTTAGCTCATTGCAGCACTGGAACTTCCCTTTGTCCGGCCCCATGCCCTTGGTAAGCGCCTCTTCGTTTTTGGCGACGATGAGATTCAACCCCCATTCTTTTGCATATTTGTCTCTGAAGTCATAGATTTCCTTGAATTTGTAGGTAGTATCTATGTGGAGGACGGGAAAGGGTATTTTGCCGAAAAAAGCTTTCCTGGCGAGCCAGAGCAGGGTTGTCGAATCTTTGCCGATTGACCATAGCATAGCCACATTTCTAAATTCGCTGTAGGCCTCTCTGATGATGAAAATGCTCTGGTTTTCCAACTTGTCCAGTTGACTGAGACTGGAATTCATACCAAATGTACTCCTTTGAGTTAATTTCGAACAGGTTTAGTTACCTAAACCCACCATTATAACGAAATTATGAGTAATATCCATTGAGAAAAGTGGTTTTTAAGCACAAACTTAAGCTGTATATCCCAAGCTGCAGCCCCTTTTTTCTTTGACTGTTTGGCGGTATTTTGTTATTCTGCATATAGTTAGTGTAAAGTCTTAGTAATTACCGGTCGATTTCTTGGGATAAAGGTATCTTTCTTAGGCGAAAACCGGTTCAAAGGTAAATTAAGGAGACGAAATGCATAATGCTAAGTGCACGTGTTGGAACTGCCCTGCCATCGATTTAGCGGGGAAAGTCGATTTCCGTGCCTGCGGCCAGTCTGTAAAACAGTTCGATAAAAGCGCAGATTCTACGGGTGAAACCCACATAATGGCTGAGTGCAAGCGCAGGCCCGAGCTCGGACTTTACGACCCAACGGCTATCAGCTTTGAGGAGTGCCCCCAGTGGCAGAAGACGCCATACGGCTATATGCTAAAAGATATGAGAGTGATGATTCTCGGTATAGACGGCTATCTCGGCTGGACGCTCGCTCTTTGGCTGGGCAGTCTGGGCTGCGACGTTAGCGGAGTCGATAACTATAATCGTCGAAACTGGGTGAAGGAGAGAGGTGCTCATACCATAGTGCCTATCGCGAGAATGAACGAGAGACTTCGCGCAGCAAAGGAAGTCCTTGGCATAGACATTAATTTCCGGCAGATAGACATCTATACAGAGCGCGGACGTCTCAAAGAGTTCGTTGACGAAGTAAAGCCCGAATCAATAGTCCATTATGGAGAATTTCCTTCTGCGCCTTTCAGTATGATTGATGTCGAACACGCTATCGAGACGCAAAGAAACAATGTTCTCGGGACGTTGGCATTACTGTTTACCATGCGGGACGCTGTTCCTGAGGCGTCTCTGCTGAAACTTGGAACAATGGGTGAATATGGAACACCTTTAACAGGAAGACCTCTTTTTGAGGGTATTTTCCCTGCTGATGCGATACTTCAATGGGATGGCCGCGAATGGAGTCTTGGCGGCGAAATAACACCGCGTGACCCTGCCAGTCTCTATCATGTCAGCAAAGTCCAGGACACGTTCAATGTCTATGAGGCCTGCAAATACTGGTGGTTAAGGTCTTATGACATTATGCAGGGTGTAATCTTCGGCGTTCATACCGACCAGGTAGCTGCAGATCCTCGGCTTCGAACCCGGCTTGATATCGATGAATGGTTTGGAACAATAATAAACCGTTTCGTTGCCCAG
Organism: uncultured Pirellulales bacterium; assembly: GCA_964468375.1. GTDB lineage: Bacteria > Planctomycetota > Phycisphaerae > Sedimentisphaerales > Anaerobacaceae > CAYXUW01. Next base: position 15,302 of record CAYXUW010000039.1, read on the forward strand.
GCGGTCATCGGTATTCCTCTAACTCTCTACGGACTTGGTAAACAGATAAGAGGTTTTATTGCATTGCGGGATGCTATGGAATGTATGACGAGGTTAGTTTGTTCACCCCCTGAACCGGGACAGTATGCCGTTGTTAATCAGGTCTCCGGTATTTCCAGCGCAAGGCAGCTTGCTTACAAGGTCGCGAAAGTTGGCATAGAGCTTTTTGGTCTGCCTGTTCAAATCCAACGGGTCGAAAACCCACGGGTCGAGGCCGACGAGCATCCATTTGAAGTGTTGTATGAAAAGCTGCCGAAGAATTATGGTTTTGAGCCAAAGGTCAATATAGAAGAAGAAATCTCCAAGATGTTTGAGCTCTTTTTGACCGATGAGGTCAGAAAGAGAATCGAAGAGAGGAAACATGTAATAATGCCGAAAACATGGTGGTCGGGCGTCAAAAAGGAAGTGGAAAGGTTGGAACTGCTGGACCTTAAGGGAGAACTAGAAGAGGATGAGCGAGTGTTTAAAATTCACCGATAAGAATTTCAAGGAAGAGGTCCTCGATAGCGAATCACCGGTTTTCGTGGATTTTTGGGGTTCATGGTGTCCGCCGTGCAAGATGGTTGAGCCGGTGATGGATGAGCTGGCCGAACACTTCGACGGAGAAATAAAAGTTGGAAAGCTTAACGTTGACCAGAACCCGGTGACAAGGTCGGATTTTAACATAGGGGCAGCGCCGACATTTATTCTGTTCAAAGACGGTAAGGTTCTCACAAGGATTGTAGGAGCTCGTTCGACGAAACAGCTGCTGGAGTTGATAGAAACCGCTCTTAATTCCAAGTCCCCGCCATCATCTAAAAAACCAAATACCAAAAAAACAGAGCGGTCAGCTTAGTAGGTCTGGCCACGGTTTTAATTTATGGAAAAACACCGCGATAAACAGCGAGTTTTTATTACCGGCGGAGCAGGTTTCATTGGTGCCAATCTAGTTAGATATCTGTTGGAAAAGTCCGAATCTGATATCACCGTTTATGATAGTCTCACTACGGGCTCAAAGGCCAATCTTGATGCAGCAATCGCCGATTCAGCAAGGGACGGCCGGGTAGAGTTTATCGAAGCCGATATCCTTGACTTCGACGCAGTTCATCGGGCCGTCGCAGACCACGATTCCGTGGTTCATCTCGCTGCACATACCCGAGTGCTTGAGTCCGTTGAGAATCCGCGAGAAGGTTTGGTGGTAAATTCAATAGGCACCTTTAATGTCATAGAAGCTGCACGAAAGCGAGGCGTTGACAAATTTATTTTTGCTTCATCGAATGCCGTCGTCGGCGAGCAGATACCTCCGATAAACGAATCTATGATTGCCAGGCCTCTTTCGCCTTATGGTGCGGGCAAACTCTATGGCGAAGCGCTTTGCTCGGCCTACTACCACTGTTACGGGCTCAAGACGGTATCCCTTCGTTTCGCAAACGTATACGGGTTCTACTCGGAGCATAAAACCTCTGTTATCGCTAAGTTTCTAAAGAGAATAAAAGAGGGCAAAAATCTGGAAATATACGGCGACGGTAGGCAAACTCGCGATTTTATTCACGCTCAGGATATCTGCCAGGCAATAGGTCTTATCCTTACACACAGAGAGGACGGCGACAATATTTGGGGGGAGGTTTTTCAGATTGCCACCGGAGAGGAAACAGCGATAATTGACCTTGCCAAAATGCTTGTTAACTTAACAGGTGCTTCGGAGCAGATGATAACTTTCACTTCTCCGATGAAAGGCGAGATAAGAAAAAATTTCTCAGACATAACAAAGGCAAAAGAAGCTCTTGGATTTTCTCCGCAAGCGAAGCTGGAATCCGGGTTAAGGGCGTTATGCGCCGGGGAGCATTAGCGAATGTCAAATTTAAGAATTATCGGCTTGGTTATAGGAATATTCGGATTGATTCTGACTTTCCGGATTTATCGGGGAAGACGGTGGAGGAGACTGAATTTCGTGTTTTCCGGAATTTTCAGCTTCTTTATTATTGCTGTTTGTCTTAATCCTGATTTACTTAACAGAGTGGCCGGGATGCTTGCCCTGCAGCAGCAGGAGCGGGGGCGAATACTTACGCTTTTGATTTTCTCGAATATAGGCCTATGGTTTCTGCTGATAAATAATAGAACTAAGTTAGATGAGCATAGACATCAATTTGACCTTTTAATACGCAATTTCGGCCATGAGGAGGTAAAACATGTACTAGAGCAGGAAATACAGGATAAGCAAATTGTGGTTATTCTTCCGGCTTATAATGAGGGCAAAAATCTTAACGAGTTGCTGAAGAGGATGCCCGAAACAATAGATGATAAAAAAGTTGGTGTGCTGCTGGTTGATGACGGAAGCGACGACGATACTTATAACGTTGCCAAACAGGCGGGGGTATTGGCGGTGAGAAATAGAATTAACCGGGGACAGGGTGCCGCTTCAAGGTTGGGCTACGACATATTGGTCAAACATAATATTCCATTTGGTGTAACAATGGATTCGGACGGCCAGCATCAGTATGAAGATATTGAAAAGCTAATCAGACCTGTTTTGGAAGATAAATACGACCTTGTTATCGGCTCGAGGATACTTGGAGAGAAAGAAGATAGCGCTTTTTTGCGCGGTTTTGGCGTGATGTTCTTTACGAAGATCATTAATGCTCTGACGGGTATGAAATTGACGGATTGCTCGAGTGGGTTTAAGGCGTTTAATATTTCCAAGATGAAAAAGCTCGAGTTGAGAGAAGACCAGTTTCAGTCGGCAGAGGTTATTATAGAGGCCGCCAAGAAGGGGTTGAGGATAGGCGAGGTTCCCATAACTATTACGAAGAGAAAGCACGGCCAGAGCAAGAAGGGAAAGGACTGGAGTTATGGGGTTAATTTCGCTAAAACAATCCTTAAAACTTGGTGGAGGTAATTTGCACCAAAAATTCAATCCGCTTGACTTTGCGACGAAAGGCATCTTAACTCTTCAAAAATTGCTTGATTAGCATTGTTTTTTGCATTAAAATAAACGCTTTTGCGAGAACGAATTATAATCTGTGTCGTAATTTTTAATGGAGATGAGAAGATGAAACACAAATTTTCGGTTTTAACTATTATTGTTGTCACGTTTGTTTGTTTTCTGCAAATTACCTGCGGAGGAAATCAAGCTGTGGCGTCGGGGGATTCCAATATTGAGCCGACTGCTGGTTCGGCAAAAGCCAAAACTACTACAAAAGGGCCGGCAATTACGTTTGAAAAGGTTGTTCATGATTTCGGTAATATCGGGCCCCGCTCGGAAAATGTTTGTGAGTTCAAGTTTACTAATACGGGCGACAAATTATTGAAAATAGCAAGGGTTAGAAAGACCTGTGGTTGCACGCCGTATGAGTTGGCGAAAAAACAATACGAACCGGGAGAGAGCGGGACATTGAAAGTAAAGTATAATGCGAGCAGTCGGCCCGGCTCGGTAACGAAACACTTGACTGTGTATAGCAATGATTGGGTAAACTCCGAGATTAAACTGACCATAAAGGCTAGGATTTCACAGAGAATTTCTTACCTTCCGAAGAGCATCGACTTTTTGCTGAACAAGAAAAATGCCGGTTGTCCCGAGATTACAATTAAAAGTCTCGATGATAAGCCGTTTTCTATAACCGGCGTAAAGGCAAAATGGCGCTCCAGAAAAATGGAAGGGGGTATAACCGCCGATTATGACCCTTCGGAAGAGGCGACGGAATTTGTTCTTCATCCGAAAGTCGATATGGAAAAACTGAAGCAGGAGTCGAAAGGGCATATTGAAATCACCCTGACTCATCCGGAAAGTGGTTCAGTCGCTATTCCCTTTGAGGTGCTGCCGAAATTTAAGATTACCCCCCCCTCTCT
>CAYXUW010000040.1:0-16254 GCA_964468375.1 uncultured Pirellulales bacterium
GTCTTTCCCCGAACCATACGGCGGAGCGTAGGCAAGTTCTAGTTCCTGCAGGTCAAAAACAGTCATACCTGCGCGAATAGCGGTTGCAAAGACATCAATTCTTTTGTCGACACCTTCATGTCCCACAATTTGAACTCCTAAGATTTTACCTTCGGGTTTAGTGAACAAAAGCTTTATGTGCATTTGTCCGGCGCCTGGATAGTAGCTGGCGTGGTTAGCCGGGTGGATATATAACTTTTGGTATTTTATATCTGTTTTTTCCAAAGCTTTTTCACTGGCACCTGTCATTGCCACTGTTTGGTCGAACACCTTTAAAATGGCAGTTCCCTGTGTACCTTTATATTTGATTCCTTTGCCGCATATATTGTCTGCGACTATTCGGCCCTGTTTGTTGGCTGGTCCGGCCAGTGGGATTAAACCAGGGCCGCCGAGAACGAAATCCTTTATTTCTATTGCATCGCCAAGGGCGTAGATGTCAGAATCATTTGTTTGTAAATATTCATTTACTTTTATTCCGCCGGTAGAACCTATTTCTAATCCAGCGTCTCTGGCTAGTTTTATTTCCGGCTTGACACCGACAGCGAGAATGGCGAAATCACAAGACAGCTTCATTCCGGATTTCAAATTGATTGTTAGATGAGAGTCGGTTTGCTGGAAACCGGAAACAGCGTCGTTTAACCATAGGGCGATGTTTTGGTTCTGAAGGTTGTGGTGAAGCAGATTGGCCATTTCTTTGTCTATACCCGGCAAAACCTGGTTTACCATTTCAACAATTGCTACTAGCAGTCCTCGCCGCTGAAGGTTCTCTGCCATTTCCAGACCGATATAGCCCGCTCCAATCACAACAGTTCGCTTAGGTTTGTGGATATCTATGAAAGTGTTTATCGCGTCTACATCAGGTATGTTCCGAAGAGTGAAAATTCTCTTGGAATCGATGCTGGCTACGGAAAGTTTAACTGGCTCGGCGCCGGGCGATAAAACGAGCTTGTCGTAGCTTTCTGAATAAGTTCGGCCGGTTGCAAGTTCTTTTACTTGAACCCGTTTTTCTTTACGTTCGATTTTTAAGACCTCGTTCTTTATCCTGACATCGATATTGAAGCGCTTTTTAAAACGTTCAGGACGTTGGATGAGCAGCGCATTACGACTTTCAATTACTCCACCGATGTAGTAAGGAAGGCCGCAGTTTGCAAAAGAGATGTAATTGTCCCTTTCGAATAAAATTATTTCTGCCTGCTCATCCAGACGGCGAAGTCTCGCTGCTGCTGATGCGCCTCCGGCGACTCCGCCAACAATAAGAACTTTCTTAGCCATATAACAGTTCCCACCTTTTTCGTTTATGGTAAAATATTGTTATTGCTTAGTTTTCCCAAAGCAGCCGAGAGGCGCATAGATCCTCTATGCACAACGCATAGCTCTTTGAGAGCTATGTTTATCGTTACTTTTTGCTTTCTGCTTCGAGTTGTTCCATACGCTGTTTTATTTCATCGAGCGCATCCTGGAAATACTCTGCTTGCTGCTTCAGGCCTGCGAGTTCCTGATCAGCCGTCATTGTTGGAGCAAAGGGTACGCCGCTATAAGCGTATGGGTTCACGGGGCCGCCCCAGGCAGGCCAGCCGTAGCCGCCTCTTGCCCAGCCGAAACCGCGTCCGAATCCTCGACCTCGACCGCCGCCTCGTCCCCAGCCCCAGTAACCTCGTCCGCCAACCGGATTCATAAAGCCAGGCACCGAATAGCCGGCGCAATATCCGGCAGCTCGTCCTGTCATCGGTCCCATACCTGCAGGACCTGTTCCATCTCCACGTGGCATAATTATTCTCCTTTCATAAAATAATTTAACAAATTATTGCCTTGTCATCCTTGTTCCGCACTTAGGACAATTTCTTTGGTTACACGGCTGTCCGGCGACATGAGGGACAGTTGCTCCACACTTCGGGCATACACAATTTCCGCCTGGTCCTGCAGAAAAGGGTCCTCCCATCCTTCCTCTGCCTTGACCTCGTCCCATGCCTCGGCCGTTTCCTTGGCCAGCCGGTCCTGTTCCATTTCCTCTCGGCATAATGTTAACTCCTTTCTTGCACTTTTGCTTTTTCACAAGTTCCGAATTCGCTCTCTGCTAAAATCATACTGCCGATTTTGCAGCCTAGATGACGTGCAATAACCGGACATTTGACCCGTAAAATGAAAAATATGTTTTTATTAACGTCGCTCAGAGTCTCGTAATTACCTTGTCCTTTGGCTATAACCAAATCAGCTTTTTCGAACCGGCGTTGAAAATCCTGTGAACAGCTTTCCAGAATAGTCCCTGGTGCGTCTGAACCGTTATCAATGACGTTGACTATATCATTTAGGCCGGCTATTTGGACGTCTTCGATTGTTGCATCATTTATGATAGGATAAGCTTTGACGACGAAAGTTATCTTTTCTGTTGGCAGCAGTTCAATCAGCAATCGGTCAAAAACGATTTCTCCTGCATTATCGCCGATATAAAGAATATCTTTTGCCTGGTTTGTTGCCTTTTTGAATTTTCCCAGATGCTCTGTTTCCAGCGGATTTGTTAAAGACTGGACAATAGTTTCTTCAATCTCAGATTCTACTAATCCGGTTTTAACACCTAAATCAATTATGTTTCCAGCTATAGCCAGGCGAACAGCTGTTTCCAGCGGCTCTTTGGAATTTATTACGCGCTCTCTCAAGTCCGGATACATTTCCAAAGCCAGCTTGTTAAATCGATTTTTAACTTCCAGATACGGGTCCTGAACGCCGGTTAATTTTTTAATCATCCGGTGTATCTTTTGTGCCATAGCAGGCGGACTTTGTCGCAAGTCCATTTTAGAAGCTAATCGAAGAACCTCGCGCATAACCTGCTCGTGAACCTGCTCGTCGTCAGTTATTAATCTAACCGAATCGAGTGCCTGACGCAGAAAGCAGGGGATACAGTCAAAATAAGTCCTCATAAATAATCAAGCCCTTAGTTGTGTTAGACTCGGCATTGTTTTTGATTTTTAAGTCTATTTATATTATACGGCAATTATGGGCATATGCTCATAATAAATCCAGTAAAATATTCAAAAAAGTGATTTTTTCTGGTTATTCTCGATTTTTAGCATTTAAACGGGGATTCTGGCACAAAAATGGCAGATTTTAAATGCTGATTCACCGCTAATCCACGGTTATAATCTTCCTTGGAGTACCATTTTGCATACATCACGTGTCATAGGGATATTATAGTCATAGGAGGCCAGGATTTTGGAGTCCATCACACTTATAACCCTCGCAGTTATATAAACCCTGTCGGTAGCTATCGCGTAACTGCCGATGACTACCGCTTGTGCACCGTGTTTGGCGCCGATTTCCGACAATTCTCGGCTTAGTAAAAGTTCACCTGAGTCTTCTTTGGTAAAAGTTGTTGTGTCTAATTTTACTTCCATAATGGTGTAGCCAAGTTGTTTGAACCTTGACGAGATTTGTTCGGAAATTACTCTGCCGAGAGTAGATGACTCGGTCAAAAGATCGATGTTGACAAAATTTGCAACCAGAAAAGGGCTTTCCTTCCGCATTTTTTTGGGCAATTTTTTGATTAGATATTCCGCAGCTGCGTAGTTGGCACCGGTGATAACATCATCATTCACATCAACGAATCTTATATTGTTCTTAGTAGCGGCCAGAAGTATTTCGTGTTCTGCTCTCTCACGTTCCGCGAGATTGTTGAGCATTTCCATTTTGGCCTCATCCCGGGCCTGCCGCAGTTCATAGCTGTCATATTTCGATTCGGTAATATTGAGAGCAAGGTCGGTTTCTGAAATCTTGCTGGCTTCGTCACAGCCGCCGAGCGCGGAGCAGATTAATATCAGCAATGTTGAGTTGATAATATATTTAGCCATTTGACAATTACCTCCATTATTTTACAGTATTGTATAAAGGCAGTTTTTGTTCTGTCAAGCTTTTAATATAGGGTGAAAAATTCGTGCAATTAAAGTAGTTTTGGGCTAAAATTATTAATCAGAAAATGATTATGAAGATAATTGCAGATGCGAATATACCGTTTGTGAAGGACTGTTTTTCGTCTGTCGGCGAGGTTGAGATTTTCCCCAGCCGGCAGATAACGAGGGATGTTGTCAGCGATGCCGATTGTTTATTGGTTCGCAGCGTAACGAAGGTGGATTCGGATTTATTGGCTGGCAGCAAAATTCGTTTCGTAGGTACGGCTACTATCGGCTTTGACCATATAGACGTTGAATATCTGAAACGAAGCAGTATTGGTTTTGCTTCGGCGCCGGGGTCGAATGCCAATTCTGCGGCGGAATATATTGTTGCGGCACTGTTCGAGATTGGGAAAAAGTATGAGGTGGAATTGCAGGACAAATCGATAGGCATCATAGGTGTTGGCAATGTCGGCAGCAGGGTGGAGCGAAAAGCTAAAGCTCTGGGTATGAAGGTATTTTTGAACGACCCGCCTTTGCAGCGTAAAACAGGCGATGCCAAATACCTTTCTTTAGAAGAGCTTTGCAGTTGTGATTTTATAACGTTTCACACGCCGCTGACTTTTGATGGTATTGACAAAACTTTTCATTTGGCTGATGAAAGATTTTTCAAATCATTGAAGCCGGGGTGTATTTTCATTAACGCTTCGCGCGGCGGAGTTGTCGATTCAGAGGCATTGAAAGCGGCAATTCACTTTGGCCGGTTGAAAGCTGCCGTGCTTGATGTCTGGGAGAATGAGCCGGATATCGACACCGAGCTTTTGGAAATGGCCGATATCGCCACCCCGCATATTGCTGGTTATTCGCTGGACGGCAAGATTGCGGGAATGATTATGATATATAAAGCGGTCTGCGAATATTTTGAGGTTAAAGCTGGATTTGATATTGAGGATTTTTTGCCTGAGGCGAATGTCCCGAAACTGGAGATAAATACGAAAGACGGCAGTGAACAGGATGTGCTGCAAAGGGCGGTTGAGAATATTTACAAAATCGGCGAGGATGACTCAAAATTACGTCAGGTTTTAGATGTATCTAATGAAAAAAGAGGCGAATTTTTTGACAAGTTGCGGAAGAATTATCCGGTGCGCAGAGAATTCCAGAATACTAAGGTGGTTTTTAAAAATCCGAATGATTCTCTTGCGGTGAAGCTGACCGGCATTGGGTTTCAAGTGTGATATGGAAAATGATGCGATATTAAAATGGCCAAGAGGAGAGTTGGATTTTTCTGATGGCTGTATTGTAATGGGAGTTCTAAATACTACGCCGGACTCGTTTAGCGATGGAGGACGGTTTTTTGAAACTGATAAAGCACTCGAGCACGGCTTGAAAATGGTCGCCGATGGTGCTGCGATAATAGATGTGGGCGGAGAATCCACTAGGCCGGGTTCGGCACCTATATCCGCTGAGCAGCAGATAGGGCGGGTTGTGCCGGTGATAGAGTCGCTTGCTAAGAAAGTTAGCGTGCCGATTAGCGTCGATACTTATAATTACGGAGTTGCAAAAGCCGCCCTGGATGCTGGAGCGGCTATGATAAACGATATCACCGCTTTGAGCGACGAGCAGATTGGGGAATTGGCAGCGAAGCAGGGTATGCCGGTCATTTTAATGCATATGCAGGGCAGCCCCCAGACGATGCAGGATAATCCTGTTTATGATGATGTTGTTGAAGAGGTTTTAGAGTTTCTGCTGGAGCGGGCAAAGCGGGCGGAGCAATTTGGCATCAAAAGGGATAGAATTTTTATCGACCCGGGGATTGGATTTGGCAAAACTATCGAGCATAATCTTTTGCTCTTGAGAAATATCGATAAGCTTGTTGCTGCTGGCTATCGGGTTTGTGTTGGAACAAGCCGAAAGAGTTTTATCGGTAAACTCACGGGCAAAGAAAAACCTTCTGACAGGGTATTCGGGACCGCTGCGACGGTTGCTTTATGTGTGGCGGCAGGAGTTTCAATTGTTCGTGTTCATGATGTAGCGGAAATGGTTGATGTGGTTAGAATAATTAATGCAATAGAAAGTGTGAAGGTGTAATATGAGTATAAGCAGTCATTCAGGTATTGTTTTATTGGTAATTGTCGGGACGTTAACAATCATCGGCGTTGCCGTGATAGCAGCTATCGAAGCCAGGCGCATGGAAAAGGACAAGCCATCCATATTGGAAAAGAAAAACGACAAGGCGGATAAAGAACCGTAATTTAATCGGCGATAGCGATTTTTAGTGCTTCGTTAGTATTTTTGACGAAGGCGAATTTCAAACCCTTTTTGGCCTCTTTAGGAACCTCCGGGAGGTCTTTTTTATTTCTGTCCGGCAGGATTACAGTCTTTATGCCGGCCTGTTTCGCGGCGAGGATTTTTTCCTTCAGACCGCCGATGGGCAGGACCAACCCTCGCAGAGTTATTTCACCGGTCATTGCGACGTCGGGACGTATGGGCTTTTGCAGTAATAGGCTGACTAGTGAAGTGAACATTGCGATTCCGGCACTTGGGCCATCTTTGGGAACGGCCCCCGCCGGGACATGAATGTGATAATCAAACTTTTTGAATTTGTCGGGCTCGATTTTTAATCTCTTAGCATTTGCCTTTACGATTGAAAATGCTGCTTGTGCGCTTTCCTTCATTACGTCGCCGATATGACCGGTTAATAGCAGTTGCCCTTTTCCGGGCATAGATGCCGATTCAATGAAGAGCAGTTCTCCACCAACGGGCGTAAAAGCAAGAGCTGTGGCGACGCCGGGTATTCCTGTTCGAAGGGCTAGTTCAGATTCGAATTGTGTTGGCCCGAGGATTTTTGAAAGGTCCTTTTTATCAATAGTGGCGCGTCTTTTTTTACTTTTTGCGATTTGAGTGGCGACAGCCCTGCAGACGGCCGCTATATTCCTTTCGAGGTTTCGAACCCCCGCCTCACGGGTATAATCACGGATTATTGATAGAATTGCCTCATCTTTCATAGTCAGACGGCTTTTGCTTAAACCGTGCTCTTTAAGCTGTCGCGGAACGAGATATTTTTTTGCGATATTGAGTTTCTCGTTTTCGGTGTAACCGGGCAATTCGATAACTTCCATTCTGTCTCGCAGCGCTGGCGGTACGGGCTCAGTATAGTTTGCTGTGCCGATAAACATAACGGTGGATAAATCAAACGGCTCATCGAGGTAATGGTCTGTGAAGCTGAAGTTTTGCTCAGGGTCGAGAACTTCGAGCAGCGCGCTTGAAGGGTCGCCTCTGAAATCGGCTCCGATTTTGTCCAGTTCGTCGAGCATAAAGACCGGGTTTTTACTTTGGCATTTTCTTAACTCTTGCAGAATCCTTCCGGGCAGGGCACCGATATAAGTTCTTCGATGTCCGCGAATGTCGGCCTCGTCTCTTATTCCACCGAGTGATATGCGGATAAATTTTCTTTCCATTGCTCGTGCTATGGATTGGCCGAGCGATGTTTTACCCACGCCGGGTGGCCCTACAAAGCAGAGTATAGGACTTTTACCTGCGGGATTGAGCTTGCGGACGGCGAGAAATTCGAGGATGCGTTTTTTTACCTTTTTCAGGTCGTAGTGGTCTGCATTGAGTATTCGCTCGGCCTTGTTAATATCAAGCTGGTCTTCCGTCTGGATAGACCAGGGTAGTTCACAGACCCAGTCAAGATATGTTCGAATGACGCTGTATTCGGGAGAAGCAGGGGGTATCTTGCTCAATCTGTCCAGCTCGCGAAGCGCCTCTGTCTCGACTTTTTCAGGCATTTTAGCTTTTTTGATATTCTTTTTGATTTGCTTCAGCTCTTCGGTTTGCAGATCGCCCTTGCCGAGCTCGGATTGGATAGCTTTAAGCTGTTCTTGCAGGAAATATTCTCGCTGATTTTTATCTACGGCTTCCCTTACTCTGCCTTGAATTTTATGGCTTAGCTCGAGGACTTCCAGTTGGCCTGCCAGAGCGGTGGATATCGCTTCAAGACGCTTGACAGCATCCAGTTCTTCGAGTAGTTGCTGTTTCTTGGCGATGTCGAGATTAAGATTGGCTGCAAGAAAATCCGCTAAGGCGGAGGGATTTTCAATGTTTTCAAGTAATACAGATGCTTCTTCCGGTACATTAGGGCTTAACGTTATGACCCGATTTGCGGTTTGTCGGACGCTGACCATAAGTGCTTGGAGCTTTTTGGTCATGTTTGTTTTTACGCGAAGCAGTTGAACTGTGGCTTTTAGATACGGCTCAGTAGCTATCGGCTTTACGATTTTAAAGCGTGCTATCCCGTGAACTATTATGTTAATTGAGCCCTGCGGTATTTTTATAAGTTTTAATATAGAGGCGGCTGTTCCCACGGAGTAGATATCGTTAAAGTTAGGCCTGTTCGTTTCGGGATTGTGTTGTGTTACAAGTCCTATAATGGATTCATTAGGTCGGGTTTCGGTAAGCAGCTGTTTACTTCTCTCTCGACCAATTGATAATGGTGTTACTGTTCCAGGATAGGCGACGGCATTTCTAATCGGCAAAATACCAATAGTCTCCGGCAGTTTGAAGATATGATTGTGCTCATGCAATGGGCCGGTCTCATTGAGCAAGTGGTATTCGAGGTTCACAGGGTCTTCCGGCATCATTTCAATCGGCCAGATGCTGCTTAGAGAAAACAGATTTTCCGGGTTATTTGTCATATTAATTATATCGGTTGTTTCCCATATAGGGTGTGATAATAAACGATTTAAATTAAAAACTTAAAGCTAATTCGCAGGCTTGGCCTATAATAATGGGACCCGAGCCAATAATCATCACCTTTTTTATATCATCTCGTTTTGGCATTTGAAATTTTCCTAATTTCCTCAAAACTCCATTTAAAGTTATAAATTTGTACGATTTGAGAATGCCACAAATTTATCGTGGTCGTGAGGGATGAGATTATATAAGAATTATGTTGTCAAATAAGAAAAGTTTATAAAACAGGTAAATCAGAGTTTTCACAGAGTGCTTTCTTTTTCTGCGAAATATGAGCTGCGGGCAAATGGCTCGGATATAACCCATTCAAAGCCGAACTCGGTCGCTCGCTGTTTCCACCAATCGAATTTTGCAGGCGGTATGTATTCGGCGACCTCAAGCGAATCTTTTGATGGTTTTAGGTATTGGCCGATTGTAAGTCTGTCACAGCCGGCGTCGCGCAGATCTTTTAGGACCTGTTCTGTTTCTGTATCGGTTTCACCCAATCCAAGCATAATTGAGGATTTTGTTGTGATGTCCCTGTAGTTTTCTTTAGCCAATTTAAGCAGCTTTAAAGAGCGTTTGTAGTCCCCGCCTGCTCTGGCCTTTTGATATAAGCGGGGGACTGTTTCAATATTATGCGCGAATACGAACGGCAGGGTATCAGCCAGTATTTTTACGGCTCGACTTTGGCAGTTTTGGAAATCCGGTGTTAGTATTTCAAACTTCACATTTGGGCATCTGCTTCTTACCTCCTTAATACAGTTGCGGAAATGCCCCGCGCCGCCGTCCGGCAAATCATCGCGATTGACACTTGTGATTACCAGATATTTAATGCCCATTTGTTCTGCCATATCAGCTATTCTTGCCGGCTCGGTTGAATCGGGCGGTGCAGGTTTGCCTGTAGCCACCGAGCAGAATTTGCAGTTTCGCGTGCAGATGTTACCCAGAATCAAAACGGTCGCAGTGCCTCTCGACCAGCACTCTCCTCGGTTCGGACAATTGGCGTTGTGACATATCGTTTTTATGCCGAGAGAGCTTAAAACTGTCGCCGTCGAATTGTATTCGGTGTTAGTTGACAACGGCCTTTTCAGCCAGGCCGGTAATTTTTGCCGCCCGTTGGTTATAGAAAAATGTTTGGTAAGCAGTTGGGATAGTTTCTCTTTTACCTCGCTCATCGAATGGCGTTTTCCCGTTTCTTGCAATACTGATGTCATTTCCACTTTATCGAGCCCGCATGGTACAATATTCTCGAATATACCTAGGTTGTTTTGAATGTTTATTGCCATACCATGATAAGTTACAGATTTTGAAACGCGCACACCGATGGAGGCGATTTTTCTGCCGTTTACCCATAGACCGGGAAAACCTTTGCGTTGTTGGCTTTTAACATTTAGTTGTTCCAGCAGTTCAGTACCAATCTCCTCGAGTTCTCTGATATATTCGCTGATGTCTAAATGCAAGTCCCGTAAATGGAGAATAGGGTAAAAAACCAATTGGCCTGGATTGTGGGCGGTTCCACCGCCTCCTCTGCGGATGTCGATGACGTCGATGCCTTTTTGTTCCAAATCACTGCGGTTAGCGAGCAATTTATTGGCACTTTGTCTGGCTCCAAGAGTAATGACCGGGCTATGTTCTGCAATCAAAACAGTATCAGGTATTTCGTCATTGCGCCGCTTGTCACACAGTTCGTATTGTTGCTGGAGAGTGTCTCGATAGTCGGCGAGGCCGCAATCGATGACTTGCAGGGATGATTTTTTTGTTTTTTCAGCCACGGTTATCACGATGATAATATAACACAGAGTTAATTATTTTGCGATAGTGGTGTGTGCAGCATCGAACATTCTGACTCCTCCGCGTTCGAGCTGAAGAATCAGGCCCTTTTCAGGGTCGATGCCGATACAATTGCCGGTGAATTGCTTGCTGTTATAGACAACCGTTATTCTTTGATTTAGCAGTATGCTTAACTCTCGCCATTGCTCGATTATTTTTTTGCTGTCTTTATCCGCAATTCGCAGCTGATGGTCTAAAGAGCTGAGAAGTCTCCTCGCCAGCGAGATTCGGTCACATATCGAACCGCTTTCGATATCGATACTTGTTGCTGTTTCCTGCAGTTCACTGGGGAAAGACGTTTTCTTTTGATGGCAATTTATACCGATGCCGAGAATGTAAGCAGTATGGTCGTTGATGGTTTTTGATTCGAGCAGGATGCCCGCTATTTTTTTGCCGTTTAGTATTATATCGTTCGGCCATTTTATTTTTGCATGGCTGTTAGCGATTTTCCCTATAGTCTCGGCTGTTGCCACAGCCAGCGTAAGTGAAATCAGCTCCGCTTTGCATTGACACGAAGTTAAAAGAACCGAACAAAGGATACTATCGGCGCGGCTGCTGTGCCATTTGTTACCGCCTCTGCCTCGGCCGGCGGTTTGTTCTTCGGCGAAGATTGCCAGCCCATCGTTTTCTTTGTTCTTTGAGTATTCAGCGGCGATGTCATTTGTGCTTGACGTGCGGTTGAAAACGAGGATTTTCCTGCCTATATATTTAGTATTTACTTTTATTTTGTCCGGCTCAAGGCGGTCGTTTGTTTGGTAAATCATAGCTTATCTATCGAGGGCAATGTCGGCGGCCGCTGCTGAGTGAGTGATTGCGCCGACTGCGATTCTGTCGACTCCGCATTGGGCTATAGCGGAAACGTTATTCAATGTTATATTTCCTGATGCTTCGAGCAGAGGCTTTTTGCTTTTTTTACGCATTTTATTCCGCATTTCGACGGCGTGTTTTAACTGCCACTGCCCCATATTGTCGAGCAATACGATGTCGACACTTGGAATTTCCAGCACATAATTGAGCTGGTCATCGACGTGGTCCACTTCCACAGCAACGAAGTTGACGCCTTTTACCTTTCGGGCTTTGCGAACGATTTTCTCGAGTTTCGGCTTAAAGTTTCTTCCCAGTTGCGCCAGGTGGTTGTCTTTAATCAGAATCCCGTCATAAAGCCCTAATCTGTGGTTGTATCCTCCCCCGCAGCGGACAGCATACTTTTCGAGGATGCGCCAGCCCGGCATCGTTTTCCGAGTATCGTAGATTTTTGCTTTTGTGCCTTGAACGGCACGAACGTATTTATTAGTTGTCGTGGCTATTCCGCTGAGGCGCTGTAGAAAATTGAGCATAACCCGCTCGGCGCTTAGCATTGAGCGCAGCGGACCCTCTATAGTAGCTAACTTGCAGCCGACATGAGCGGACTCGCCGTCATCCACGTATACCTTTAACGTAAGTCTCGGGTCATAATGTTTGAGAATCTCCCCTGCGACATCCATTCCGCAAACAATTATCTCCTCACGAGATATTATATTCGCTTTATCGACCGTGTCTTTTTTAAAGAGAAGCTCGCTGGTCATATCACCGGTGCCTAAATCCTCTTCGATTGCCATCTTGATTATTGGTTGAGCTTTTGCGAGGTTAAGTTTTTTCATTTGATTTTTTCCTTTGCTTTTTCGTAGCTAAAAAGCTCCGTTTCTTCTTCTTCGATTCGATAAGAGCGAATTCCGGGAGCTCTTTCAGTTCACGAAGCTGGTCTCGCAGGAAAGCAGCCCGCTCGAAATCCAGCTCCTGTGCCGCTTCGAGCATTTCTTTTTCAATCTGTGTTGCCAGCTCAACCTTGTCATATTCCCGTTCTCCGAACTGTATTGCTTCCCGGGCGGTTTTTCTCGCCTTTATCTGCTCGGTTAAACTCTTGCGAATCTCCTTTCTTATCGTCTGCGGCGTAATGTTATGCTCTTTATTGAATTTTAACTGAATTTTACGACGTCTTTCGGTTTCGTCAATAGCTTTTTGCATCGATTCTGTAACCTTATCGGCGTATAAAAAGACCGTCGCGTTGATATTTCGCGCGGTTCTTCCGATGGTTTGTATCAGCGAAATGTGGCTGCGCAGGAACCCTTCCTTGTCCGCATCGAGGATTGCCACGGCTGAAACCTCCGGCAAATCCAGGCCTTCCCGTAGCAGGTTGATCCCGACCAGCACGTCGAATTCTCCGTTGCGCAGGTCGCGCAGTATCTCGATTCTTTCCAGTGTGTCGATTTCGCTGTGCAGATACCGGCAGCGAAACCCTTTCTTGGTAATAAAACCCGCCAAGTCTTCTGCCATTCTTTTAGTCAGGGTTGTAACGAGCATCCGTTCCTTGGCCTTAACTCGTTTTTCAATTTCACCGAGCAGGTGCGTAACTTGATTGCTGGCCGGATAAACGAGAATTTCGGGGTCAACCAGCCCCGTCGGTCTTATGATTTGCTCGACAACCTCGTTGTTGCATTGTTCCAGTTCGAACTCTCCCGGCGTCGCGGAAACAAAAATAACCTTATTCCAGCTTTCCTTGAACTCTTCAAACCGCAAAGGCCTGTTATCCAATGCGCTTGGCAGTCTGAATCCGTGTTCTACCAGAACTTCTTTTCTGCTCTTGTCACCTGCCCACATCGCTCGCAGTTGCGGTATCGTAACATGCGATTCATCTATGAATAATAAAAAGTCTTTCGGAAAGTAATCAATCAGCGTATAGGGCTTCGCTCCTGCCGGTAGCCCTGATAAGTGTCTGGCGTAATTTTCAATCCCGCTGCAGTAGCCGACCTCCTGCATCATTTCAAGGTCATACATTGTCCGGGCCTGCAATCGCTGGGCCTCGAGAAGTTTGCCCTCCTGGCGCAATTGCTGGAGCCGTTCTGCCAGTTCCGCTCTTATGTTCTCTATAGCGGAATCAATTCTCTCCGCTGGCATAACATAATGCTCAGCGGGATAGATAAAAACCTGTTCCTCCTCGGCCAAAGTTTCAGCAGATGTCGGGTTTATATAGCTGATTTTTTCAACGCAGTCCCCGAAGAACTCGAAGCGGATAGCGAAAGTTTCATAGGAGGGATACAGTTCCACCACGTCGCCGCGAACCCTGAATTTCCCTCTGCTGAAGTCAATATCGTTTCTGTTGTATTGCAGGTCTGCGAATCTCCCGAGTAGTTCATTCCTGTTAATATTATCTCCCGTCCGCACTGCTGCTACCGATGCCTTGTAATCTTCTGGCGAGCCAAGACCGAAGATGCAGGAAACGGATGCGACTATAATGCAGTCACGCCTTGTCGATAAACTTGTGGTGGTGGAAAGCCGCAGCCGGTCAAGGTCAGCATTTTTTGAGGCGTCTTTTTCTATGTAAATATCTCGCTGCGGAATATACGCCTCCGGCTGGTAGTAATCGTAATAGCTGACGAAATATTCCACGGCGTTTTCCGGAAAAAGCTCCTTGAACTCCTCGTAAAGCTGGGCGGCCAGCGTCTTATTGTGCGATATGATAAGAACCGGCATATCGAATTGAGCCAGCGTCTGGGCCATCGTGAACGTCTTGCCGCTTCCCGTAACGCCCATCAGCATCTGGAACTTCTGGCTCTTGCGCAGCCCATCTGCGAGCTTCTCTATTGCCTGCGGCTGGTCGCCGGCCGGCTTGAACGCACTATTTAGTTTGAATATTCCCATTGAAACAACTATTTTACGCCTAAACACTATAAAACTCAAGAGAAAGGGCGATGTTGACATAGCTGTTTCAAACTGGGACAATCATCGGCAATAAATGAAACTTAAGGAGCGAAAATGAGAAATGCAATTTTCTTTGTAGTATTGGCTTTTTTGTTGACTGGTTGTAACGGAAAAGGTCCCGCCCTCAAGCTGAAAAGTGAGGTGGACGTAACGTCTGAAGAAGGGTTGCCGGTTCGGCTTATGCCCCAGAATCAGGAGCCGTTGCCCATAAAAATGGTCCCCGATGAAATTGTTATTAGGGTATTTTATGCTTTTTTGATAGCTGCTTTTGCAACAACGCTTGCCGCAGTCGCAGCTTGGCGTGCCGCTTATAATACCAGAAAAGCTTTAGAAAAAATCAAGAATAAGAAGTGGGTAAATATCAAATAGACAGTTTGTTTGCGACGGAGGATATTCGGCAAAACGGGTGCAGCCATATTATTCGTGTAGCGTTTGAATCAGGTGCTGATGCCGAGTTCGATTATTTTGTGCCTGATGAGCTTTGGCCGATTGAGGTGGGTCAGCGTGTCAAGGCGCCTTTCGGCAGAGCCAATAAACTTGAGGCGGGGTTTTGTATAGAGATGGACATACCTTCTGAAAAGTCTTTCACCGCACGTGGCAGAGGCCGTAAGCTTAAAATGGTTTCCGATGTAATTGATAAGGAGCCGTTGCTGGATGCTGAGCTGATGGAGCTGGCGCGGTGGATTAGCGGCTATTATATCTGCCCGTTGGGGCAGGTTCTCGCTGCAATGGTTCCGGGAGGGGTGAAAAAGGGCTCCGGTGTCAAAACGGAAAAGCAGATTTATCTCGCTAAAGGTGCTGAAGAGACTGTCGAGAAACTACGAGGCAAGAAGCAAAAGCAGATTGTCGAATACCTCCGGCAAAAAGAAGCTTGCGATTCCGATTCGGCCTTAGAATTACAAAATTTATTAGCCGAGATTGACTGCACAAGCGCTTCCGTAAAGAGTTTGGTAGAAAAACGGGTTGTTAAAATAATCCGAAAGACGATATTGAAATCTTTGCCGGCTATCCCTTCAGGTATGTTGGTAAAAACCGACAAGGTTGTATTGAATCAGCAGCAGCAAGAGGCGTTAGCTCATTTTAATGCTGGAATAGATTCCGGTGCCTTTGGCGTAGCGCTTTTATACGGCGTCACCGATAGCGGAAAAACTGAACTTTATATAAGAGCGATTGAAACTGTTTTAAAAAAGGGCAGAGGCGCAATAGTTATGCTTCCTGAAATTGCACTCACTACCCAAACCATTCAACGTTTCAGCTCGAGATTTAAAAAAATTGCTGTAATGCATTCGGGTCTGACTGATTCCCAGCGCAACGCCCAGTGGCATAAAATAAAAAATAATGAAGCTGATGTGGTCATCGGCGCTCGCTCTGCTGTCTTTGCGCCCTTGCCGAATCTTGGCCTTATCGTCGTTGATGAAGAGCATGAACCGAGCTATAAGCAGGATACCGCCCCTCGCTATAGCGGCCGCGATGTCGCGATAAAACGCGCTCAATTGTTGAACGCCTATTGCATTTTAGGCAGTGCCACCCCTTCTTTGGAAACGCTGTTTAACAGCCGGAGTAAAAAACACTTTTCTCTGGTGCGCTTGCCGAAGAGAGTGATGAATCTTTCTTTTCCTGAAATGAAACTGGTCGATTTGCGCAACGAAGTTCACTCGAAAGATAGTGTAAATTTGATTTCCGAGCCACTTGCTCATCATCTGGCAGAAGTATTGGCCAAAAGTGAACAGGCGATTTTACTTTTGAACAGGCGGGGATACAGTAACTTCATATTCTGCCCCTCGTGCAGGTACACTCTCCACTGCCGCAACTGCGACGTAACATTAACTTTTCATAAGTCGCGTCATATCAGTCGAATGCGCACTGTTGCAGGCAAACATATCGATTACGGTTACGCAATATGCCATCATTGCGGAGCGCAGACTCTTGTCCCACAGAAATGTCCTTTATGCGGCGCCGGCTTTGCGATGATCGGTTTTGGTTCCCAGCGGCTTGAAGACGAGCTTGCCAAAAAATTCCCCCAAGCTAGCAT
>CAYXUW010000040.1:16264-19020 GCA_964468375.1 uncultured Pirellulales bacterium
AGCTAGCATCGCGCGTGTTGACAGCGATTCTATGGCGGGGCGGGATTACTACCGTGTCCTCGAAGATTTCAGCGAAGGCAGGATAAATATCCTGGCCGGAACGCAGATGCTGGCCAAAGGATTGCATTTTCCGAATGTAACGCTCGTTGGCATTATAAGTGCCGATACTTGCCTTTATCTGCCGGACTTCAGGGCCAACGAACGGACTTTCCAGTTAATCTCTCAGGTGGCCGGCCGTGCTGGTCGTTCCGTGAAGAAGGGTGTAGTGTTTGTTCAAACATTTCTGCCGGACCAGCCCGCCATACAGTTTGCGCTCAGAAATGATTTCGACGGGTTTGTCAAAGAGGAATTGAAACACCGCCGGACTTGCAGTTTGCCGCCGTTTTGGCGACTGGCTGGCTTGATTATGCGAGACAGAAATTTCGACAAGCTTCAGGCCGCTTGCGATGTAATGCGCCGGAAAGTAGATGATGTTATAAATCGGGACAACCTCAAGGTAAATGTCAGAGGTCCGATGCCTGCGCTGATAAGTCGAATACAGCAGTTCCACAGGATGCAGGTAATTGTCCAAGCGCCGGACGCTGAAGCTATGCAGCGGTTGTTTAAGGGTTTGCGTCCCGACCTCTGGCGGATTCGCCCGGCAGTCAAAATTGCCGTGGATATAGACCCTGTCAACTTATTGTAGCTTGTAATCCTGGTAATTGTGTGTTATATTCACTGCTTTCATAGTCAGCGGGGTGTAGCTCAGCTTGGCTTAGAGCGCTGCGTTCGGGACGCAGAGGTCGCTGGTTCGAATCCAGTCACCCCGATTTTGCTTCAGTTTCCCAACGGCTTGTTTTTGGTTGATAGACTACCAGCAATCACGTAGAATGTTGTTCTTAAGGTAATTTCTATGATTGATAATAAAGGACTCTACAAATTCGCTGACATAGAAAAGAAGTGGCAGAGCTTCTGGGAAGAAAACAAAACGTTCAAAGCCGAGGACTGCGATAGCTCTAAACCTAAGTATTACGTCCTCGATATGTTTCCCTACCCTAGCGCTCAGGGCCTGCACGTCGGCCACCCGGAGGGATACACGGCCAGCGACATTGTCGCCCGTTATAAGCGAATGAAGGGCTTTAACGTCCTGCACCCTATGGGCTGGGATGCTTTTGGCCTGCCTGCTGAACAGTATGCGGTTCAAACAGGGACACAGCCGGCCGCAACTACTCAGAAAAATATTGACAATATGAGCAGGCAAATCAAATCGCTCGGCTTCAGCTACGATTGGGACAGAGAAGTCAATACCACCGACCCGAATTATTATCGCTGGACTCAGTGGATATTTTTGAAATTTTTCAACAGTTATTTCGATGAAGCCGAGCAGAAAGCCAAACCAATCGACCAGCTTTCGATCCCCGATGGCCTGAGCGAAGCCGAAAAGCACAGGTTCGTAGATGCTCATCGCCTCGCTTACGAAGATGAGGTTGCGGTCAATTGGTGTCCCGAATTGGGCACGGTTCTCGCCAATGAAGAGGTAATAGGCGGCGTGAGTGAGCGGGGCGGCCATCCCGTAATCAGAAAACCGATGCGCCAGTGGATGCTGCGAATCACGAAATACGCCGAACGCCTGCTCGATGACTTGAAAGAAGTGGATTGGCCCCCGTCCATAAAAAAGCTTCAGGTTGACTGGATAGGAAAAAGCATCGGTGCCGACGTCGATTTCAAAGTCGATGGTTTCGATGAAGCCATTCGCGTCTTTACTACCCGACCTGATACGTTGTTCGGCGCAACTTATATGGTAATGGCCCCGGAGCACCCACTCGTTGAGATAATCACGGCCGATGAAAAGAAAAATGACGTGAAAAAATATTGTGAAAATGCCGCTCGCAAAAGCGACCTCGACAGAACCGATTTAGCCAAAGAAAAGACCGGCGTATTCACTGGTGCTTACGCAATCAATCCGGTGAATAATGAAAAAATCCCAATCTGGATAAGCGACTATGTCCTTATAAGCTACGGAACCGGCGCAATTATGTCCGTCCCTGCCCACGATGAGAGAGACTTTGAGTTCGCCAAAAAATTCGGCCTGCCGATTATTCCCGTTGTCGAACCGGATGACTCAGAGCAGGCGGAGCTTGTAAAAAAAGGCGAGTTTTGTTTTATTGGCGACGGCAAAGCAATTAACTCCAGCAGATTTGACGGTCTGACAACTGCCGAATTCAAAGAGCAGATTACAAACTGGCTCGCCGAAAAACAGCTCGGCGGAAAAGCCGTTAATTATAAGCTGCGCGACTGGCTTTTCAGCAGGCAGCGCTACTGGGGCGAACCCTTCCCGATTTTGCACACTGATAGCAGCATCGTAGCGCTCTCGGAGCAGGATTTACCTTTGAAATTGCCGGAGGTTGAAAATTATAAGCCCGCTGCCACAGGCGAGTCGCCTCTTTCCAATATCTCCGATTGGGTCAACGTTACGCTCCCGGATGGTTTGAAGGCAAAACGTGAAACCAACACAATGCCCCAATGGGCCGGAAGCTGTTGGTATTATCTGCGATACCTCGACCCGCAAAACGACGAAAAGGGCTGGGACCCCGATAAGGAGAAATACTGGATGCCGGTCGATTTATATATCGGCGGTGCTGAGCATGCCGTCCTTCACCTGTTGTATGCACGTTTTTGGCACAAGTTGCTTTACGACCTCGGCTTCGTCAGCACCAAAGAGCCGTTCAAGAAGCTCGTCAATCAGGGAATGATTTTGGGCGAGGACGGCCAGAAGA
>CAYXUW010000041.1:0-19014 GCA_964468375.1 uncultured Pirellulales bacterium
GGCTCTCCCAGTGCATTCCTCTGGTGCCGTTTTCAATTCGTCTCACCGGAGATATCGACTGCATCACGAACGCAAACAACCTGGCAATGGTGGCCCTGACCGCCCGGATGCAGCACGAGCGAAACTACGACGACGAGAAGCTGGCAAAGAGAAACCTAAAAAGATTAGACATCGACCCTGAGCGGGTTCAAATGAAATGGGTTATGGATTTCTGCGCACAGGCCCTGCGCAACATCACCATCGGCAAAGGCGGGAAGATGGACGGCTACGAGATGGAATCCGGATTTGCCATCTCGGTCTCGAGCGAGCTGATGGCGATACTTGCCCTGGCCAGAGACCTGAAGGACCTGCGCGAAAGAATAAGCAAAATCGTGGTGGCATACAGCAGAAGCGGCGATGAAGTTACCACCGCTGACCTCGAGGTTGACGGCGCGATGACGGCCTGGATGCTGGAAACGCTTAATCCGAGCTTGCTGCAAACCATCGAGGGCCAGCCAGTATTCGTCCACGCCGGTCCGTTCGCTAATATCGCTATCGGCCAAAGCTCAATAATAGCCGACAGGTTAGCTATGAAGCTATCGAATTATCACGTGACGGAAAGCGGTTTCGGCGCAGATATAGGATTCGAGAAGTTCTGGAATCTGAAGTGCCGTATGTCAGGGCTGAAACCCGATGCGGTTGTCATAGTTGCCACCATCCGTGCACTTAAGATGCACGGCGGCGGGCCCGTAGTTAAACCAGGGATACCATTAGACGAGGAATACAAAAAAGAGAACCTCAAGCTTGTCGAGGAGGGCTGCGACAACCTTATTGCCCATATAGAAACCGTGAAGAAAAGCGGTGTCAGCCCGGTTGTCTGCATAAACGGGTTCTCGCACGATACCAAGGCCGAGATTGAACTCGTGCGTAAAATCGCCGAGGAAAACGGCGCTCTG
This sequence comes from uncultured Pirellulales bacterium, assembly GCA_964468375.1. Taxonomy (GTDB): domain Bacteria; phylum Planctomycetota; class Phycisphaerae; order Sedimentisphaerales; family Anaerobacaceae; genus CAYXUW01. The sequence goes on from CAYXUW010000041.1 coordinate 936, forward strand.
GCGGCATATTCGGAACACTGGCTAAAAGGCGGAGACGGAGCAATTGAGCTGGCCGAAGCCGTTATCCAGGCCTGTGAGGCAAAAAGCAATTTCAAATTCCTCTACGAGCTGGAGGCCCCTTTGAGAAAGCAGATCGAATTAATTGCTACAGAAGTTTACGGCGCAGCCGGTGTTACATATACGGCTGAAGCGCTGAAAAAAGCCGAGGACCTCGAGAAAAACGAAGATTTCAAAAAGTTCGGGACCTGTATGGTCAAAACACATTTGAGCTTATCTCATCATCCGGATATCAAGGGACGGCCGAAGGGCTGGAAGCTTCCTATCCGCGACTTTTTGGTTTATAAGGGAGCGGGCTTTATCGTGCCGCTGGCCGGCGAGATTAAGCTGATGCCCGGCACAAGCTCTGACCCGGCCTTCAGGCGAATCGATGTGGATTTGAAAACCGGAAAAGTAACAGGAATGTTTTAAACTGGTAACTGACAAATTGTAAATAGTAATTGGAGCAAATCAATGGCAGCAAAAATAATCGACGGAAAACAAATAGCCGCAGATATGCAGGCGGAAATAAAAGAAGAAGTCGCAAAGCTAAAACAGGAAGGTATCGTTCCGGGGCTGGGCGTTATTCTCGTGGGCGAAGACCCCGCGTCACAGTCATATGTTACTGCCAAAGAACGCGCATGCGAAAATTTGGGGATTTACTCCGATGATAACCGTTTGCCGGCAGATACTACGCAGCAGGACCTGATAGCCCTGATTAATCGAATGAATAACGACCCGAAAATAAACGGGATTCTGGTGCAGCTTCCCCTGCCCAAACATCTTGATGAGGGTGAGGTGCTTTTAGCGATTAGCCCCGACAAAGACGTCGACGGTTTTCACCCGACGAACATCGGCAAAATGGTGGCCGGACAGCCGGCATTTTTGCCCTGCACACCTCACGGCGTAATTAAGCTTCTGCAGCGAAACAGCGTCAAAATCGAAGGTGCTCACGTAGTAATCGTTGGACGCAGTAACATCGTGGGAAAACCCATTGCAAATATGCTTATTCAGAAAAACGCAACCGGCAACGCCACTGTAACGGTTTGTCATACGAGAACCAAAGACTTGGCACACCACACCCGCCAAGCTGATATTATAATCGCAGCTGTGGGCAAACCTAACACTATAACAGCGGATATGGTACAAGACGGCGCGGCCGTAATCGACGTCGGTGTCAACCGTGTCGAAGATGCCACTAAGAAAAGAGGTTACCGTCTGGCCGGTGACGTTGATTTCGAAGCAGTCAAAGAAAAAGCGAGCGTGATTACTCCCGTTCCCGGCGGCGTCGGACCTATGACAATAACAATGCTGCTCTACAACACAGTAGAATCTGCAAAAAAGGCCGCAGGAAAAATTTAAAAACGGCGTCGGCTTTTGTTATTACTCCGATTTTTCAAATAAGCCCTTAATTCCTTCGATGGCTTTTTGCCCGCTTTCTTTGCCGCTTTCCAGAAGTTCTTTTCCTTCCTTGGCAGCGGTTTCGCCTAACTCTTTCGCTTTACCCAACGAGGCTTTCATGCCATCAGTCATGCTTTCAGGTAACTGCCCGGCACCCTGTTCCGCCACACCGGCGGCGATAGCCAGAAGGACTTTGGCCGACAATTTAGCTAAGTCCATCTTATTATCACTGCCTAAGTTGGTCATCCGTATTGGCTTAAGTTTAAGTGTTACCGTATCTGCTTTACCCGGGACAGGCAGCAGCTTTGCCTTGACGGTCACATTAGTGATCTCCAGCCTATCTACATGAAGCTTCTTAGAAGGCTTGCCTGTCGCTTCCTTGGACTCTGCCTCTTCTGCCTTGGGCAGTGCATTAATTATGTCCTGGAGATTGTTGTTTGTAATTGTTTTTTGCTCAATCACCACATTAACGCCATCGAACATAATTTCTTTTATATTGACTGTATCTTTCAAAAGCGAGCCTATACCAACCGCGACACGGGCGTTACCTACTTCAAGCAGCTTATCATGCTGGTATCCAGGGGGATTATCAATTACAAGATTTTGAAAACCGACGCTTCCTCCCAAAATTGAAAAATCCATGTCATCAATACTAACCCCAACACCCAATGTTTTGCTCCCTACAGTTTCAATTCCCGCCTTCAAAGCGCTGTTACCAAAAAGGTGAATCAAAACGACAACGGAAACAATTAAAACTACAATTACCAATAAAATAATACGCACAGTTTTAAGTGACTTTTTCATTTTTCTTTTCTCCCTTTTAATTTTTGAATAGTATTGGATATATAACTAAATATCTTCCCTTGTTATTTTCGCACCGACAGGGTTTAGTCTTTCTTCGATTTTTTCATAACCGCGGTCGATATGATAAACCCTGTTAACAACCGTAGTGCCTTCGGCGACCAAACCAGCCAGAACCAGTGCCGCCGACGCCCGCAGGTCAGAGGCCATTACCGGAGCGGCAATTAACTTCCTCACACCCGCTATAATAACAACAGGACCCTCTTTGCGCAAATTCGCCGCCATTCGGTTTAATTCAGCAACATGCATAAATCTATCAGGAAAAACCTTCTCTATTATAATACTATTTCCCTCGGCAAGCGACAAAAGAGTCATAAACTGCGCCTGCAAATCTGTCGGAAAACCCGGGAAGGGAAGGGTGGTGATATCGGCCGGCTTGATGGAACCATCGCGGGCAACAACACAGTCGCCATCTGCCAACTCGACGGTTACACCAATACTTCTTAGCCGGTCAACAACGGCCATAATATCATCAAGCCGACAACGCTCCAACTGAAGCTGTCCCGCCGTTATAGCGGCGGCAACCATAAAAGTGCCAGCCTCGATTCTGTCCGGAATTACCTGATACTCGACCGGCCGCAACTCTTTAACTCCCTCTATAATCAACCGGGGTGAACCGATGCCTTGAATCTTAGCGCCCATCTTAGTAAGGCAGTTCGCCAAATCAACTATTTCCGGCTCACAAGCAGCGGACTCGATAACCGTCCTGCCTTTTGCCAGCGCTGCGGCCATCAATACATTGGCCGTGCCCAAAACCGTCGAACCAAACGGCCCGCCCATAAAAATATCACAACCGGTCAGCCCATTGGGGGCTTCAGCAATAATATAGCCGTTCTTAAGATTAATATTCGCACCAAGCTCACGCAGGCCTCGCAGATGGATATCGATAGGCCTGTCACCAATTGCACATCCGCCGGGCATCGAAACTTCCGCCCTGCCGCAGCGGGCAAGCAGCGGGCCGAGTATGCAAATACTCGCCCGCATCCTGCGAACGATTTCATATTCGCCTACCGGATTATCAACTGTCGTCGCATCTATGCGCAAATCGCCATTTCGGTCTCTGGCAACCTGGCAACCTAACCGGTCGAGCAGCTGGCTAAAAACGGCAATATCAGAAAGACGCGGCACTGCTTTTATAGCCGATTTGCCGGCAGCTAAAACAGTGGCGGCCATTATAGGCAAAGAAGCGTTTTTGGAGCCATTTATAGTTACAGTTCCTGAAAGTTTAACCGGCCCTTCGATGCGAAATGTGTCCATAATTCACTTCCCTCAGACAGCACCAATTTCTTCTCAATACAAGCCAACACAACCGAACACAAGCAAAAAAATTGTGCCGCCCCGATATTTCTGGTAATGTAGCACAAGTCAGGTTTGGTTTCAAGGTTGCGAAAAGTATATAATGATTAATGTCTCTGAGATTACCGAACAGCTAACCAGCTATATCACTAACATAGACTTCGTTCTCTGCCTAATCGGCACAACATTATTAGGCGGCTGGCTGCTAAAAACATCTCTGGGCAGCAAAGCTTTGTCCGATTCAAGGCTGCGTCGAAACAATATGCCCGCTTATCTGCCTTTCGTTCCATTGCTTATATGGCTAAGCACCGCTTCACTCTCCACATCGATTACAGAAAAGCTCCTGCCTGACCGCCCCGCCTGGCAAACTGCCCTTACGGACAATCTCATCCTCTGTATCAGTGCGATAATTACCATAGCAGTAATCATCTTTCTGGCCAGAACCAGTTTTGCCCGACGGCTAAAAGGATTCGGTCTGAACGTGAAAACCATACCTAAGGACTTTTTTTTCGCCTTTGTTAACCTGCTTTCCGTATGGCCGCTTCTGCTGTTTATGATTATACTAACGATACTCTCCGGCAAACTCGTATGGGGGCCGGATTTTGAAATCCAGCCGCATCAGGAACTCGAACTGATAAGCAAATATCCGCAACTGTCGGTCAGGGTGCTAATTCTTGTTACCGCTGTAGTGATAGTTCCCGTGTTCGAGGAGATGTTATTTCGAGGTATGTTTCAAACAACGATACGGTCTGTCTTAGAAGACACTCCACTTTGCGAACGGCTGCACAATAAAAACCTGAGAGTGTGGCTTTCGATTCTAATAAGCTCCGGTTTATTCACGATGTCTCATTCAGACCCGTTGCATTGGCCGCCGTTATTCGTGCTTTCACTAGGGATGGGATATGCTTATGAAAAAAGCGGTTCCTTATTCCGCCCCATTTTTATCCACTTATTTTTCAATGCAACCAGCATAATCGCTGTTTTATATCAATAACTTGCTATTCGATTCCGAGAACATCGGCCATCGAATACAGTGCCGGCTCCTTGCCTACAAGCCATTTAGCCGCTCGCAATGCTCCGCGAGCGAAACCGTCCCTGCTATGAGCAGTATGGTTCAAGGTTATAGTCTCGCCGAGCGTGCTGAATATTACTGAATGAATGCCTGTAATATCGCCTGCGCGGATTGCATGTATGCCGATAGTTCCTTTTCCCCTTAACGCATCTTTTCCACTTCTGCCCTGAACAAGACAATCGGGGAATTTCCTGCCGGTCGCTTTGCAGATATTCTCAGCCAATGTCAAAGCTGTGCCGCTGGGAGCGTCCTTTTTGAAACGATGATGCTGTTCGATTATTTCCGTATCATACTCGTCGCCGAGCATCGAAGCAACTTTACCTACCAGCGAAAACAAAACATTCATCCCCACGCTCATGTTGGTTCCGTATATAAGGGGGATTTTTGCCGAAGCGGTCTTTACTTTTTCACGATGTTTTTCGGAAAGGCCTGTAGTTCCCAAAACCAATGCTGCGCCGTTTTCCAAGCAGTAATCAATCGTTTTATCTGCCGCCTCGGGCTGTGAAAAATCTACTGCCACATCGGCCCCGACCGGATATGCGCTGTCCAGTTGAACATTTATAGTGCCCGCCGAAGCAACAAGACCGGCATCCTTACCGATATCAGGATGGCCTTCTGCTTCAATTGCCGCAATAATATCAAAGTATCCAGCGTCTATACCTAACGAGATGATGCGCTTGCCCATTCGACCGGCGGCGCCGACTATTACCAGTTTAGGACGCATTTTCAAGCTCCTTAATAAGTGTTTTTGGCTCAAATTAAGTCAAATTAACAAACCGGATGTATTTTTGCAAGACCAAAGGATTGCAGTTGACTGCCTCGTCCGGTCTGTTATAAAATAAAGAACATTACAGAACAGTACTTTTTTAAGTTGATGGAGGTATAAAATGGTCAAAGAATTTGCGACAATTCTAATAGTAGCCATTGTGAGTCTGGGGTTGGCGTTCGTTTGCGGCTGTGAGAGCGACGCCCAAACCGGTGCTCTCATCGGCGCAGGTGCAGGTGCAGGTGTAGGCCAGGCAATAGGTCACGATACGGAATCAACTTTGCTTGGTGCAGCAGTGGGCGGAGGCGCCGGCTATATGATAGGCAACGAACAGGACAAAAAGAAAGAAAGGGCCCGAACCCAGGCCGAAATGGAAAGTCTGCGTCAAGAAATGAACAATGTTACTGTCAACGTTGTAAACAGCAACGGTTCCATCACGCCGGTAACATTAAGAAGACAGGGTGCTGTTTACATAGGCCCAAGAGGTGAAACATATACAACCCTGCCGACACAAGAGCAGCTAAGACAGGCGGGATACGGCTTTTAGGAATTACAACTAATCGGCTGCCCCTAAAACGAGAACCAATGCCGCTATGCAGGATTGTAGTGAGCCCCTGCATAGGTGGCTTGTTTTTGAGGCCGATTAGGCCATTTCAATATATCGAATAAAAACTCAGTGGCCTGCCTGAGCATCAGGGCCGGCGTACAGAGACACATTTCCAATGAACCTATTACATCGTTGTCGTATTTGCTCAAGGTATTTAAGAGATAGTCCCAATTTCCACGAGCTATACCACCTCGCAGGCCCGGCGGCTCATGGTCGTCTGTCTGACCGTAATTGTCCGTAAGATGTAAATGGGTCACTCTTTCACCCAGCTCATCCACATATTGTTTGAAGGTAAGTTCGGTGTCCAGATTAGCGTAACCGGTATCGAGACAATACGAAATGGATTCAAATTTTTCACCTAACTGCTTGAGCGTCGACAATCGACCGGTTTCGAGACATAATTTCACTTTATTGATATCGGCCAGCTTCACCACTCCTTCGGCAAAAGCACAGCTGTTAAGCCCGGCCCCTTCCGGGATACCTAAACTCCTCAAATCGGTTACGATATTCGCCCCAAGCAGCTTGGCACATTCGATTTGCTCGTTCCACTGGTCTAATGTAGGTTCATCATTGCGAGAACGCATCGAGACCAGCATATCCTCGGTAGCAGCAGCAAGCCGAGGCCAATTACGCCTGCTATAACGGCAGTCATTCTCACCCCTTATAGTAGGCCATAACTCCACGCCGAAGCCCATAGACCTCAAAAACTGACATTCCTGCTCAAAAGAGAGGTGATTTTCCCACCCCCAAAACAACATTGTTGAAACAACATATCGAATACGCATTTTATCATCTCCGTGCCAAGACCTATAAAAGCTCTCTGCAGATATTATCGATTAAAAACAAACCCGGCTTCATGCTTTCCCCAAAATTGCGGCATTCCCCTCGTCCACAACCCTAATTTCAACGAAAAACCAGCCTCGACCGTTCCGCCTCGTCCAATAAATACGAAACTTACGCTCGGAGACCGGTTAATTGCAAAAATTTCTATTGCAAAACCTGCTGATACTGTTAGAATTCCTTATTTCAGGTTTTGGGAGTAATTTAGAGCTATGAAAAAAGGAATACATCCAAAATATCAAAAGGTAGTGGTTCGCTGCGGCTGCGGCAATACGTTCGAGACCTGCAGCACAGCGCAGGAAATACACGCTGAAATCTGCTCAATGTGCCATCCATTTTACACAGGCAAGCAGAAGTTCGTCGATACCGCAGGACGGATAGAGCGGTTCCAGAAAAAATACGGCAAAAGCTACTTCAAGAAAAACAAGGAAGATAAAAAATAGCTGTTCCCGATTATAATATAATTTAGCGTGTAGCTTTCTTTTTCTATCTATTATCTGCTATTTTCACATTCATAGGGCCGTGTCTATGGCTGAGGGAAAAAACGCTCTTTTAACAAAACTCGACGAAACCGAGCTTCGATACAGTGAAATCGAAAAGCAAATCGCCGACCCGTTGATATCCCGCGATTCAAACAAGCTGATAGCGCTTGCAAAAGAGCAAGGGAAACTGAAGACGATAGTAACAAAATATCGCGAGTATAAAAAAACAATAGCCGAGTTGGAAGACGCAAAACACATATTAGAAGACAGCACCGTAGATAAAGATTTCAAAAATCTGGCAAAAGAGGAAATCGACCAGCTCGAAACTAAAAAGAAAACACTTCTCGAGGAAATCCAAAATATGCTCGTGATGGCCGATGAAACAGATATCGACTCGGTCATAATGGAAATACGCGCGGGAACTGGCGGCGAAGAGGCGGCTTTGTTCGCACGAGACCTGTTCGATATGTATACAAAATACGCTGAAGGCCGCAGGTGGAAGGTCGAGCAACTTGACTTCAGCCCGGCCGAAATGGGCGGCTTTCGTGAAGTTATATTCAGCGTTAAAGGCCCGGGCGTATGGTCCGAACTGAGGTATGAAGGCGGCGGCCACCGAGTCCAGCGAGTGCCGGAAACCGAATCTCAGGGCAGAATTCACACCTCCGCCGCCACGGTAGCTGTTCTGCCGGAACCGGAAGAGATAGATATTCAGATAAATCCGGATGAGGTCGCCGAGCACGTCAGCAGAGCGGGCGGCCCGGGCGGGCAAAATGTTAATAAAGTCAGCAGCGCCATTAAACTCGAGCATATACCGACAGGAATTACCGTCAGTATGCAGGATGAAAAAAGTCAGCATAAAAATCGGGCCAAGGCCTGGCGTCTTTTAAGAAGCAGGATTTACGAACACTACGAGAAACAAAAAAGGGCAGAACGCGATTCTCAGCGCAAAATTATGATTGGCTCGGGCGACAGGTCGCAAAAAATAAGAACATACAACTACCCCCAAAACCGCCTAACCGACCACAGAATCAACCTGTCGCTTCATAGTCTGGATAGGATAATGGGCGGCGATATGGCTGAACTAATCGAAGCACTGAAAAACTACGACAGGGAACAAAGATTGAAAAATCTTTAAGGGATAATGAGATATTAAATGATAGTCGTCGTTACCGGAATGGTCGGTGTTGACAAGAAGAGTTACCTTCAGAAAGTGTGTCGATTCGCCGCCGGCAAAACCCAGGAAGTGCTTTTATGCAATGTCGGCGAAATGATGTATGCTGAAGCGCCGGACATCCCTAAAGGTAAAATCCTCGATATACCGATGAAACGGCTCAGTTCACTTCGCCGCAGCGTCTTCAAGGACATAATCGCAAAAGCAAAAAAAGCCCCTAACCTGATAGTCAATACTCACGCGACTTTCCGCTGGCGGCACGGTTTATTCCCGGCGGTAGATTTCGACCAGATGCGCCAGATTGGCGCAGATATGTATGTCTGCCTGATTGACGGCGTCGTCGCCCTGCACACACGTCTCACCGGCGAACACTCAGTGGAACATTCATTAAAAGACCTGATAGTCTGGCGGGAGGAGGAAATAATCGGCACAGAAATGCTCTCCAAGGGTATTGACGAATCTGTTCCCTTTTATTGTCTCGCCCGCGGGGCTGAAAAGGAAACTATCGAAACTTTTTACCGGCTTGCCTTTGAGCAACATAGCAAAAAAGCATATCTGAGCTTTCCAATGACCCACGTCGCCGATATGAAAAATGTTCAGGAAGAAATCAACAAGTTTCGACAATTTATGAAGAAGCTTTTTATCTGCTTCGACCCCGCCGATTTAGAAGAATCATATTTGCCGCATTACGCACACAAGGCCGCTGAGCAAGGGTCATATTTTGTAGAAGCCGAAGCTTTAGGGCAAAAGGTCCGGCTGAACCTGCAGGAGGTCCAGCAAATTGAACGCGACATCAACAGCCAAATATACGCTCGTGATTTTATGCTAATTGACCAGTCTGATATGATAATCAGCTTTATCCCGACGTTGGCCGACGGCCGAGCCGCGATTTCCAGCGGCGTCGAAAGAGAACTTCAGCACGCCCACGAAGCTGCCAAAGAAGTCTATGTAATTTGGAAAGCAAAGCAAGGCCCTTCGGTCTTTGTCACCCAAACCGCCACAAAAGTTTTTGCTGACACAAATAGCGCGGTAGAATTTTTCAAAAAGAAAAAATATGTATTCGGATCAAGGACAATTTGAACTTGAACTCAGATAAGTATATTGTATCCGCTTTAATTATAACGAACATGTTTGCTGGCTTGAGTTGTGCCGTTCCTATCGCCAACAGTCTCAGAAAAGTAACCGGCAGGATGGAGAATTTTTTTCGATACTTTGCAATGCTTGTTGGTATATATTTTGTTGAATGTATCGCCTTTGCTGCAGGAATGTGTACACAGGTTCTTACTGTGGCGATAGGATTCATATGGGCCATTTTATTCAGCTTGTGGCTGCGAGGTATCGCACCCACAAAAAATGTTCTGAAAACCGTTCTCTTAGTGTCCTTTTACGGCTGCATACCGACCTGCTCCTTCGCTGTTCTTCTGGCCACCTTCTGGACAATCGGCGGCAACTCTCTCTTGAATGTCGAGCAGGCCGATAAATTTGGCATCCCGCAGTTCGTTCCTTGGCCTTTCAATACAATGCTCGGCTTCTGCACAGGGTTGGCTGTAGGAACGATTTTGCTCAAGACAGCAATAACGACAGGCACAGCCAGTATATTTGTCCGCAATCATTTAGAAAAAAGGGCGCAGAGTGACCATAACAAATGAAAAACAATTAGCCGACCGTATTGACCATACGCTGCTCAGCTCAACAGCTACAAGTGAACAAATCAAGCAGCTTTGTCAACAGGCCAAAGACTATGGCTTCCACGCAGTATTCGTCAATCCACGATGGATAGCTTTGGCGACGGAAGAGTTACACGGCTGTAAAGTCAAAGTAGGCAGCGTTGTAGGTTTTCCGCTCGGTGCCGATTCGACCAAAATCAAGGCCGCACAAGCCCAAGATTATATATTCGCCGGCGCTGATGAAATTGATATGGTCGCCGACCTGGCCGCGATAATCGAGGGAGACGCTAAATATTTATCCAGCCAGCTTCAGGCGGTATTGAAGGTCTGCCGTTCGATGAACCCGCCCGTCTGTCTGAAAGTTATAATCGAAGCAACAGCCCTTACACGCGAACAAAAAATATTCGCCTGTGAAATCGTGGACAAATGGGGGGTCGATTTTGTAAAGACGAGCACAGGGATGAACGCCGCCGGCGGAGCAGCTATCGAAGACGTAAAACTGATGAAAGAATTTGCCACAAATTGTAAAGTAAAGGCATCCGGCGGAATCAGAACTGCAAAACAAGCCCTTGAAATGCTGGAGGCAGGGGCCGACAGAATAGGCACCTCTTCAGGGGTGGAGATTATGAACGAGTTCAGGGCGGGCCGATTACAATGACAAATGCAACAACCATCGAAAAAAATAAAACTATCAGCTGTAAATTACACTATAAAAAAATCAGCACGCCCATAAATTTGCCGGCTGTAAGTGAAATATTTGCGCAGCTAAAATCTCCTTCAATTCTCGGCGGCAATCCGGCTAAAAAATACACCGACCGCTTCAGCTACTGGGCCGCCGAACCTAAAAATATATTTGAATTCCGTGCCGGACAAAAAACACCGTTTAGAAAACTGCACCGCGTTTTAGACAAATACAAGCTCGAAGAAAATTCGTCAAATGGCCTTCCGAAAGGAATTTTCTGCGGCGGATGGGTCGGGTATTTCAGCTACGAACTCGGCCGATATATCGAAAAGCTCCCGGAAACAACCTTAGACGACCTGCAAATGCCGCTGATACGTTTGTGTTTTTACGATAGAGTTATCGCTTATGACCATATTAAAAACAACTTTTGGCTGATTGCTCTGCAGATACCGAATGATAACGAAACACCGAACGATAAACTGTCCGCACTTGAGCAATTGCTTAATAAAGCACAGAACATTACAATCAAACGTCCCAATCCTGCCGACCTCGAAACAATAGATTTTTCGCAAATCCGATGCAACATAGACAAAGACTACTACTACCGGACAATTGAAAAAATAAAACGCTATATTTATGATGGCGATGTCTACCAAATCAACTTCTCACAGCGATTCGAATGTGATTATGATGCCCCGCCGATAGAGCTTTTCAACTGGCAAAACCATTTCAACCCGAGCCCATACTCTGCTTACATCGACGCAAATGATTTTCATATCGTCAGCGCTTCGCCTGAGATGTTCATAACAATTACCGACGGCACTATCTCCACCAAGCCGATTAAAGGCACACGCCCGCGAATTAACGAGGCCTCCGTGGACTCAAAAAACCTCGACGAGCTTCTTAAAAGTGAAAAAGAGCAGGCAGAACTAAATATGATAATCGACCTGGAGCGAAACGATGTGGCCAGAATCTGCAAACCCGGAACCAGAAAAGTCATCCAGCCGCGAACAATCGAGACCTATCCGACGGTTTTTCACGCAGTAGCAACTGTTGCCGGGCAGCTTAAAAAGGAAATCACATTCTGCGATTGTCTAAAAGGTATGTTCCCCGGCGGCTCCATTACCGGCGCCCCGAAAATCCGCTCAATGGAAATAATCGACGAAACAGAACCCACCGACAGAGGGGTTTACACCGGCAGCATCGGCTTTATAGGCATAGACGGAAGTGTCTGCTTGAATATCGCGATACGAACGATTATCATTAAAGACAAAAAGGCCTTTGCGCAAACCGGCGGCGGCATAGTCGCCGATTCCAACCAACAGGCGGAATGGGACGAAACTATAACAAAAGCAAGAGCGCTTTTAGCTGGAATAAAAGCAACACAAAGCACTAAATTTGAAATCAAAAGCACGAAACAAATACGAAACACCAAAACGCAAATTTCGAAACAGAGTGTTTTCGATATTTGATATTGTTTCGAATATGTAAAACCAAGATGGCTGAGAAAGTATTTTTGAACGACAAACTGGTTGACGCTGATAAGGCCGGCGTATCGGTCAGCGACAGCGGGTTTTTGTATGGGGCGGGCCTGTTCGAGACGATGCGAAGCTATAACGGCGTTGTTTTCTCGCTTAAAGACCATCTGGACCGGCTATTTTTCAGCACACATTCTTTATCCATAAACAACACCTACAGCAAAAAATATATCACCGATGCAGTCTATCAAGTTCTCCAGGCAAACAAATTGACCGATGCTCGCCTGCGTCTGACGCTGACCGGTGGGCCGATGTCCGAACCCGAGGAGAAACGCAAGACCACTCTGCTCATCGCCGCCGCTAAATTACAGCCCTATCCGCCCGAATACTACAAAAACGGCATCCTCGTAATATTGAGCCCATTCAGACAAAACACCGCTGAGCCAATCTACGGACATAAAACAACAAGTTACTTCTCGCGTATGCTCGCACTTAAATCAGCGCACCAAAAAGGAGCGGCCGAGGCATTGTGGTTTACCGTGGATAATCGCCTTGCGGAGGGCTGCATAAGCAACGTCTTTTTGGTCAAAGATTCCGTCCTCTACACTCCGCCGATTGAAACGCCCGTCCTGGCGGGCGTAGCGAGAAAAACTGTTTGCGAAATGGCCTTAAAAAACTCCGTCGAACTTGTCGAAAAAGACCTTTATATTTCCGACTTGCTGGATGCCGACGAAATTTTTCTAACGAATGTAATTATGCAGATTATGCCGACAAGCGGAGTAGAAAAACACACGGTAGGCAGCGGAAAGCCCGGGCCATTGACCAAAAAACTGCAAAAAAAATTCGATGAATACGTCAAAACCGAATGCAAAAGCCAATGAAGATAAAGGATATCGCAGAGAAAATTGAAAAAATCGCCCCGCTTGAATTAGCACAGAGCTGGGACAATGTGGGACTGCTCACCGGAGACCCCAAGCGCAATGTAAAAAATATACTGCTGACCACCGACATCACCAAAGAAGTGCTCGCTGAAGCAAAAAAACTAAAAACGGATTTGATTATAAGTTACCACCCCGTCATCTGGGACGGCTTAAAGAAAATCACCTTTGATAACATCGTCTACAATTTAATTCGAGCCGACATTGCCGTTTTTTCCGTACATACCGCCTTAGATGCCGCCAAGGGCGGTGTAAACGACGGCCTCGCAGAAATCATCGGTATCGTCAACGGCCGGCCAATCGGCGATTATGTCGATAACCCGGCAGGCGATAATTATAAGCTCGTCGTTTTTGTCCCCGCTAAATCAGCGGCAAAAGTCGCAAACGCCGTCTTCGCCGCCGGCGCAGGCGCAATAGGCAATTACAGCAACTGCGGTTTCACCGCCGAAGGCACAGGAACTTTCCGGCCCCTGGCCGGCGCCAGACCCACCGTCGGGGAAAAAGGACAATTAGAAAAGGTCTCCGAAATGAGATTCGAAACGATTGTACCGGCTGAAAAGCTCGATAATTGTATAACAGCAATGAAAAAGATGCATCCCTATGAAGAGCCGGCCTTTGATGTGTTCAAACTTTATAATAACCAAAACAAACTCGGCCTCGGCAGAATCGGCAAACTGCAGAAACCGATGCAGCTAAGCAAAATTATTCAAAGAATAAAAAAACATATCGGCGCTAAAGCATTCGGAATCGTCGGAGAGCAAAAACGGCTGATAAAAACCGCAGCAGTCTGCGCCGGCTCGTGCGGCAAAATAATCAATTCGGTTATCGCCGCAGGAGCGGACCTTTACCTAACCGGCGAATTAAAACATCACCATGCATTGGCTGCACAGCAGGCCAGTTTAACCTGCATTTGCTTAAGCCATAGCGTCTCTGAACGCTTTATATTGAAAAAATTCGCTAAAGAACTTAAAAAACAAATCGGACAAACAACAATTAAGATAAGCAGAAAAGATACAGACCCCTTTAATTGGAAAAACCTATGACAGAAGACTACGAACAACAAGCAGACATTGAAGCACAAAATGATTTATCAGAGCCGAACACAGATGCCAGGCCCACCGTTGAATCGGTCGTGGAAGCGATTCTATTCGCTAGCGACGAGCCGTTGCGAGAAGCCCGGCTGGCTGATATCGTCGAGACAAGCGCCCCGCAAATCCGCCGGCACATCGAAAACTTGAACAACAAATACCAAACCAACAATAATGCGTTCAGAATAGAGCAAATCGCAGGCGGCTATCAGATGATGACCCTCAGTCCCTACAATCACTGGCTGAAAAAATTACTCCGCGAGCGCGATGCCGGCAAACTAAGCCCTGCCGCTCTGGAAACTCTTGCAATAATAGCATACAAACAGCCGATTATCCGCGCCGACATCGAAAACATCAGAGGTGTAGCGGTCGGTGAGATAATAAGAAACCTTATGCACAAAGGGCTGGTTAAAATCATAGGCCGGGCTGAAGTTGTAGGCAGACCTCTGCTGTATGGAACAACGAAGAAATTTCTCGAGGTCTTCGGCCTGAACTCGCTAAAAGACCTGCCGAAAATCGAAGAGCTCAAAAAACCGCCCACTTAAGAAACTGCACGACATATACGACAGGATTAAGCTGTTATTCCTTAATTGGTTATGACGCTATATCCCCATGAGCGGCCTTTTGCCTTTACAAGCACATTATGAACTGTTAGAATCATCGGCTGAATCGAACCGGAAGCTAATCACTGCGTAAAGATTTAAATGGCTGGTAAAATAATTATAGATATCCAACGCTGTAAGGGTTGCGGCTTGTGTGTACAGGTATGCCCTAAGAACAGCATCGTAATTTCTAAACAATCCAACAAAACCGGCTATTTCCCCGCTGAAACCGACAATCGCAACTGCACGGGTTGTGCTTTGTGCGCTATTATTTGTCCTGATGCAGCTATTACAGTATATCGCGACGAAACCAAAATCACCGACTTGCCTAAAAAGAACAAGTCGCTCCTGATTAAGGAAAAAACGTGAGCAATGAGTAAAAGAACCCTAATGTGCGGCAATGAGGCGCTTGCGGAAGCAGCTATCATTGCCGGCCTTGACGCATACTTCGGCTATCCGATTACGCCGCAAAACGAAATCACCGCCTATATGTCCAGGCGAATGCCCGAAGAAGGCAGAGTTTTCGTCCAAAGCGAAAGCGAGCTGGCGGCAATAAATATGGTCTTCGGCGCATCAGCCACCGGTAAAAGAACTATGACAACCTCCTCCAGCCCCGGAATCAGTCTTATGCAGGAGGGCTTAAGCTACCTGGCCGGCGCCGAGCTGCCGTCAGTGGTTGTTAATGTAATGCGCGGCGGGCCGGGCCTAGGCAACATCGCACCCTCACAGGGCGACTACTTCCAGGCAACACGCGGCGGCGGACACGGCGACTATCGAACCATTGTGCTGGCGCCATCGAGCGTTCAGGAACTCGTCGATTGTATGCCGCTGGCATTCGATCTGGCCGACCAGTATCGCATGACTGTTCTCATCCTCGCCGACGGTATCCTCGGCCAGATGATGGAACCGATAACGCTGGATAAAAAACCTCGCCGAAAGCTGCCGCCCAAAGATTGGGCCCTAACCGGCGCGGATAATAGAAAACAAAACATCGTCAGGTCTCTATGGTTGAAAGAAGGGGCGGTTGAGCAGCATAACTATGATTTGCAGGCCAGATACAAAGAAGTAGAGAAAAACGAAATCCTCTGCGAGCAATACGAAGTTGACGATGCGGAAATTGTGGTGGTCGCATACGGCGTCGCCGCCAGAATAGTCCGAGGCGCCGTCAACAGGGCAAGGCAGGAAGGAATCAAAGCCGGCTGGATTCGCCCGATTACTTTATGGCCGTTCCCAATGGAGCAAATCAGTAAGGCCGCTAAGGATTTTAAAATCTTCCTGACAGTCGAGATGAGCTGCGGCCAGATGGTTGAAGACGTAAAACTCGCCGTAGCCGGAAAAGCACCGGTAGTATTTTTCGGACGGCCCGGCGGCGGCGTGCCGTCCGTCGAGCAGGTCCTCGAAAAAATTAAAGACCTAACCATACCAGCAAAACAAAAGGGCTGAAGGTATGAAAACAGTATTTGAGCGAACTCCTACGCTTAAAGATTGTCCGACGCATTATTGCCCCGGATGCGGGCACGGAATCGCGCATCGCCTGATAGCGGAAACAATTGACGAATTGAACATACGCGGCAGAACCATAGGCATCGCACCGGTAGGATGCGCGGTGCTGGCATACGATTATTTCGACGTGGATATGGTTGAGGTAGCACATGGCAGAGCGCCAGCCGTCGCAACGGGAATGAAACGGACAAATCCGGATAAGATAATCTTTTCCTATCAGGGCGACGGCGACTTGGCAGCAATCGGGACAGGTGAAATCATTCACGCCGCACACAGAGGCGAACAGATAACAGTGATTTTTATCAATAACGCTGTCTTCGGTATGACCGGCGGACAAATGGCCCCGACTACTCTCACCGGCCAGATAACGACCACCACGCCGCTTGGCCGAAACGCCGACCAGCAGGGCTATCCTCTACAGGTATCCGAACTACTGGCGGTAATGCCCGGCGCAATCTATATTGAGCGATGCTCACTGCATAAACCAGCACTGATTCGCGACGCCAAAAGGGCTATCAAACACGCCTTCGAACTGCAGGTAAACGACGCCAAAGGGTTTTCGCTCGTAGAGCTGCTTTCACCCTGTCCGACCGCCTGGCGAATGACACCGGCACAGGCAATCGAGTGGATGGAAAGTGAAATGATAAAGGTTTTCCCGCTAAAACGTTTGAAAGGTTGAAAGTGGCACAAAACGGTTTCCGTGAAGAGGTAATTATCGCCGGATTTGGTGGACAGGGAATTCTCCTTGCAGGCAAACTGCTGGCTCAAGCAGCAATGAAAACCGGCAAAGAGGTAACCTTTATGCCGTCATACGGCGCGGAAATGCGGGGCGGAACCGCCAACTGCACAATCGTAATCGCAGATGAGCCCATCGCCTCACCGATGGTCAGCAAACCCAGCTCACTGATTGCAATGAACAAGGCCTCCCTGAACAAATTCGCCCCTGCTGTCAAAAGCAACGGCCTGTTAATAATGAATAGCTCCCTCATCGACGTACAGCCCGATGCAGACCAGACAATCGATATATTAGCCGTGCCAGCTGATGATATTGCTCTCGAATTAGGTAATAAAAAAGCCGCTAATATGGTGGCCTTGGGCGCATATTTGCAAAAAAGGGGCTTGTTTAGCTATGATACCGCCGCAAAAAATCTGCCGGATGTCCTTGCCAAACGGTATCATAAAACGCTGCCTCTAAATATTAAAGCCCTACAAAAAGGCGCTGAATTCGCCCAGAATAGCGTATAAAAAGCAAATGATGCGCTATGAAAAACGAAAGCATGCAAAAAGATATCTTTAAAGGAATCTTCAACAACCGTAAACACCCTTTCGCTCTGCGAATGGCGCCGATGATAGATATGATATTTTTGCTGCTGATATTTTTTCTTGTCGCAGCAAAATTCAGACCACAGGAAGATTTCCTCCCGTTCCAATTGCCTGCTGCGAACGCACAAAGCCGAACAATCGGAAAACCCGAACCCCTGACAATATATATTTCCTCAACGAACTTCGGCTGTCTCGTTCAAATAAGTCAATTCCAAACGGTCAAAATAGAAAATACAAATATCGAGGAGGATTTAGCTGTTCTGATG
>CAYXUW010000042.1:0-18707 GCA_964468375.1 uncultured Pirellulales bacterium
GTTTTACGCTGACCGAGTTGGTGGTGGTGGTCTTGTTAGTTTCTCTTTTTGTATTGTTAGCGGTTACGAATTTTTCGGGATTGCTTAGAAGAAATACATTTAGAGCCCAGGTCAATGAATTTGTTTCAACAATGCAGATGGCCGCCGCCGCTGCCGCCGAGAGCAATAAAAGATACGAAATTATTATCGATATTGCCCAGCAGAGCTATATGCTCCGCCAGATTACTTCGGATCATTTGCCGTCGGATGTTTTAGAAGAGGAAATTATCGTCGAAGATGATTTTAGCGGTAATTGCCGGGTTGTTTATGTTTTGTTCGATGATTTGGTAGAGACTGACGAAAACCACCAGAAAGCGTTTTTTCGCGTAGGCCGTGCTGGCTGGCAGGCCGGCGGGAAAATAGTTTTGCTTGATGAAGACGAACAGCCGTATTCCGTGGTGGTTAACCGATTGAATAGAATCGTTAAATTACACGAGGGCGATGTTGAGCTTTTGATGCCGAAAACGCAAAATGAAGTGCCGTTTTAAGCAAATTTTGTTATCCACTGACAGCGCAGAAAGGGCTGGGAAAGTAAACTCTGATGCGGTATGCCATACGCTGTATGCCAAACCCGGTTTTAGCTTGGTGGAGGCGGTAACCGCTTTGATTATACTTGCGCTTATCAGCTCAAGCGTATTGGTTGTTATAGACCGTTGTATGACCTCTGCTTCGGATTTATCGCTGCGTATGCAGGCCTTTGAGGTCGCTCGCGAGAATATGGAAGCTCTCCTGTCCGAGGGTTCCGTTGAGGAGACGGTTGAGTATGGCAGCAGCGACAGATACCCTGCAATTACGTGGCGAACGACCGTAGAGGCGTTCTATGATCCTGTAACACAGCTCGTCTGGGCCAGAGGAGTTTGCGCCGCTGAATATACCGACGTCTCTGGACAAGCCCAGTCGGTCGAATTGACACGCTGGATTACTGATATAACTAAAGAACAGATGCTCGAGTTTTTAAGGCAGCAGCGGCAAAAAGATGCTTTGGTGGCGGAGCATGTAATTGGAACAGTCGAAGAAGCTGCTGAATATGCTGAGGTCGATGTGGAAACATTCAAGCAGTGGATGGATAATGGCTTAGTTGCTGCTGAAGACGGCTCCTTTCCAAAGGATAACATTGATATATTCAAAGAAAGTGACGGCAATCCCAGCCCGGAGGCCAAAAGTAAACAGGTAGAATCGATTGAGGACGTAGTCCAAAAGGCCAAGCAGGAAATCGCTGAAGCCGAGCCGGATAAAAAGAAAACATCCGAAGAAGATTGGCTGAATGAAATCGATCCTGTGACGGGCTTAACATACAAGGAATTTATGGAGATGGATTTTTGGGAACTGTGGGAGTTGTGTGATAAACTAGGGTTATAACACCGTTGTTGACTGATTTGGCGATAAGTTATGGAAGAAATGTTTAATAAATCCGAATATAAACCGGCGTTTTCGTTGGCTGAGGTCCTTGTGGCGTTGGTGATAGGGGCGATGGTTTTGGTCGCGGTGCTGACTATCTATAGCCGAGCGGAAAGCAGCGCCGCCGCGATTACACGTCAACTTGATAGCCCCAGATTGGCCTCTGAAGTTTTACAGCGCATCGACGAAGACATCGACAGAACGGTTACGACGAGTAGGGATACGAAAATTACCGTCGACAATAAATTTCAAAATGGTTTTTCAACCGCTCGGCTGACAATTTTAAAAACCATTTATGATAGCGAGGACGAAGAGCAGACATTCGAAAAAATCGTTTGGCAGACCGGCTATGATAATGATGCCAATAGTCTTATTTTATATCGCAGCCACAGCGGAATAGCGCTGGAGGATAAACTGCTCGACGAAAATAAAGAAGATTGGGAAAGAGAACTTTTTGTGCCTGTTTGCACCGGTGTTACTTTTTTCGAAATACAGGTCCCGACGGGCGAAGATTTTCAGAATAAATGGACAGCTGATTCATTGCCACCCGGCGTCGTGGTAACTGTTTCTTTTGCTGAGCCGTTTAAGACATTAGCAGGCACTTTGGATGTGTCGGAGGAAGAAAAGATTACGCGAAACATAGCTGTTGACAGAACTAAAAATATCAAATTCGTGTTCGCAGAAAAAGAGGATGAACAAGAATAGCGATGAGTAGTAAAGACCTGAATAGTTGTAATTGTCGAAATCGCTCTGGCGTTGTGCTTTTAGTGACGTTGGTGTTGTTGGTTATGCTTTCGACACTCGGTTATACTTTGAGCAGTCGTATTGCCGCTAGCCGTCATCGCAGCCAGTATATCATAGATTACCAGGCTGCTCGCTATGGTTGTGACTCGGCGGTGTGCTATGCGCTTACTGTGTTGCAGGATATGAACGCTCCGTTGTTGATTGCCCGTCCGAATGAGCCGGATTTTTCGGATTTGTTTTGCAAGAGCGAGCAGGAATATGAGCAGTATTTAGCCGATTGGGAGGCCGCAGAAGAACTTGGCAGAAATCAAAATGTCGTTGATACAAATGAGGCCAACGATGTTAATGATGTCTACGACTTTGCTTACAATAGCTCCCCTAATTCTCTGACGGTGCGAGGTCCATATGGCCCCCCATGGCCGCTTATACTTGAGCCGGTTGAATTAGAGATTGGTTCTGCCGCAGTTAGGGTCGAAATTGAAGACGAGAATGCGAAATACCCCCTCGGCTGGATGTTGCTGGACGACGAAGAGGTACAGCGTGAGGCCTTGGTAGGGCTCGAAACTTTCTGCGAGTGGGTTGATGTCAATATCGGGCAGATTGATTTGCTGAGACAGCAATTAGAGGATATAGGTGAAATAAAAACTTTCAAACTTGATTTTGAGCCGATAAAAGAGCAGGAAGAGGTGGAAATCCCCTCCAGGCGGGGCAGAGGTGGCAGAAGAGTTGTTAGAAGAAGGGTAAGGCAGAAAACTATACCTGCCTCCGTCCATATCGCTGATTTTGCGAAACTCTTTCACAGCTCATTAATTGATATCGAGTCCCTTGCTCGGCCGACTATAATCAGCGATACTAGAAAGGAATCTGCTCTCAAGTATATGGGACTGTGGGCTTCGAGCAAGGTTAATATAAATACCGCCCCAAGACATGTATTGGAAGCTGCTTTTGCTTTCGGCGGCGACGCTGCTGAAATCGCCGAGGGAATTATACAGCAAAGGCGAGTAGAACCTTTTACGGATATAGAAGATTTGAAAAAATCATTGTTTAAATATTCCGCTTCGATAGAAAGGTGTGAGAAATATATTACAACAGCCAGCGATTTTTTCACGATTAGAATAACCGCAGTGAGCGGAGCAGCGAAAGCATCGACTGTTATAGCGGTAACTAAAAATGGTAACAAGATAGAAAAACTTGCTTCAATATCCAGCTAAGACGCTGGCTTTTAGGAGTTTGCTTGAAGTGAAAAGCTCGAATTATTTGGGAATTTATCTCAGGAAAAACGCGGCAACGGTGGTTTGTCTCGACTCCGAAGGAGCGGGTGGAAACATCCTGGGCTGTTTCACTGTTACTATAGGAGAGCCGGAACAACAAAGACCCGAAGAGTTGGCTCGGCTTATCGTAGCCGGCTGCGCCGAGAGAAATTTTGAATTTTCCGAGGTTTCAGTGGCCTTGGATTGCTCGATGTTTATGCAGCATAAAGTGCATAGTGAATTTAGCGATCCCAAACAAATCGCCGCAACCGTTAGATTCGATGCCGAAGAAGCTCTCGCTATGGACATAACAGGGCTGGCTATAGCTTTCAAAGTCATTTCGAGCGACAAGACCGGCTCGTCGTTGACCGTCTTTACCGCGCAGCAGAAGCAGTTATCAGATATACTTCTCGCTTTACAAAGCAGCGGTATAGACCCTGTAGCTATGGAGCCGGATGTTAGTTGTTTAGCAAGATTTATTTCGCAAAAGCTGCCCCCCCAGCAGGATTCGCGTTCTCTGTTTTGCGTGCTTTCTAATTCGAATAGTTATTTTATTGCCTTTGCAGGACCGCAAAGAACACTGTCTATGCGAACGTTCCTGGTCAATCCGGCGCAGAAAAGAACCGATTTGCTCGCCAGAGAAATACCGATGACCGCCGCTTTAGTTGGAACCGATGAGCCCGTAAATAGTATCAAAGTTTTCGATTCTGCTGGTTCTGTGAACTATCAGCAGCTTAATGAAAAACTCAATGCCGGAGCTGATTTTGTGGATTTAGTCGCCGCCGCCGAAGCCGGCCCGGAGCTTTTAGCTGATGGTGTTGACCCTGTTGGTTTTGCGATTGCCTTTGGGGCCGCTTTGTCGCATTTGGAAAAATCGCAGAGCGTGAATTTTCGCAGCGATTTTATGCCGTATCAGGGCAAAAAACTTCGGTTGCAAGAAACCGTGAAATTATCGAGCATATCCGCAACCGTTCTTATACTCGCTTTAGGAATGTATTTCCATATACAGTTGTTGCAGGAAAATAAATACCGCAGCCGGCTGCGCAGAAAATTCGCAAAACAGTACTCGGCTGTTATGTTCGGCGAAAAGCTCCCGGCTAAATCCAATCCCGCGGGCAAGCTCGCAAGCGAGTTAAGGCGCATCGAAAGTGTTAAAAAAGGCCTGTTAAGCGTTACAGGAGAAGAGGCCATATCGGCTAAACTGACTCTTGTCCTCGAGGCGTTTAACAAGTGCGCGGAACAGACGGACTTAAATATTGATTCAATTAACATTACAACCAGGATCATTAGTATTACAGGCGACACTTCCAGTAAAAGAAATACGCTGAAATTTTTCGAGGCAATCAGGAACAGCGGATTGGAAATCCAGCAGCAGCGTCTTGATGCAAAAGGCGGCCGTGACAATTTCTATATAACGGTCGTGCCGAAGAAATAGTTAAGGATAAATTTGTATGAAAGATATACATAAAAATCCGATGTTCTATTATGTGCTCGTTCCTGTAATAGCCGCTTTATGGCCTTTATTCGTCTGGGGCGTATACCTGCCGGCTGCGAAAAGTAACTGGCAGCGGGAAAAAGCTCAATATAACAAAGCTCAGGATATAATAACGGAGATTTTGGCCCTTGACCCCGACCGCTTGGAGTTTGCCGACTCGCAGGAAACCGCCGCTGATTTTGATTATGCCAGCGCTGTTGAGAGGGTGGCCAGTTCGTGCGGAATACCTTCGACCAGCTATCGGCTCAGCTCAGGGATAATCTTGACTTCTGGCGGACAAAAGAGCCAGAGCGCCGACGTAAGTCTGAAGCAGGTTGAGATAACAGAATTTGCTAAATTTCTCTCGACGATTCAGCTTCGCTGGGCGAACTTACAGTGTACCGGCGTAAAGCTGACTAAAAACAAAGGCCTGCCAGATTCCTGGGACGTAGATTTCGACTTCAAATATTACTATTAAAATCGCTCCAGAATATCTCCGCTGACCTGCTCTGAGCTTGCCGAAGAACCTCTCAACCCGTCAATCACCATTTAACCAATTACCATTCACAAGTCACAATTCACCGGCCGCTTGTTACTAACTTCTTCGCGGCGCGCTCAAATGCGCAGGGGGGTAGTTTCTGAATATTTTTGCATATTTTTATGCTATTCTTGAACAGCCCAGTGCCGTTTTGGGTATAGTTTTTGGCATTTTCGAGTATTTTTGAGCGTTTTTTGGAAGAAACCCGCGCGTTTGATGCGAAAGATATGCCAAAAAACCGTTTTATTATAAACAGAGCTAATTATATGCACACTTTCCCTAATGGAACGGTTTGTCGACGGTGATTAACGGCAAGTTCGCGGCTTTTCTACAAGCCCTTTATTTATAATAGGTTATATCGAAGAATTGTTGCCCCGCCCTTGCAGCTTGCTCTCTTTTTGGCCGCACAGCATTGACTAAAGCGGCTTTAAGTGGTATTATAAAGTGTTTATGCCGAGATCAGCAAAAACATCCGGAAAGAAACGGACTAAAAAGCGCGCTTCGAAAGTCGCTAAAGTCAGTTCAAAAAAGCCCTTTAAGAGCTATAAAGCGGCCATGGGCTACCTTTTTGCGCAGACTAACTATGAAACCGAAACTGCGCTGCGCTACAACGTTACGACTTTCAATCTCGACAGGATGAACAGGTTGCTCTCATTGGTCGGCAATCCGCACAAAAAAATCGATACAGTCCATATAGCCGGCACAAAAGGCAAGGGCTCAACCGCAACAATGCTGGCAAAGATGCTCGAATCCAACGGCTATGACGTCGGTTTATATACATCGCCGCATGTCGTGCATCTCCACGAGCGGATTGCGGTCAATTCGAAAATGATAAGCGAGAAAGAAATGCTCGGCCTGATGAATCGTATCTACGCCCCGATTGAGAAGATGTCCAAGACAGAGGCCCCCACCTTCTTTGAGATTATGACGGCTCTGGCATTTATGCATTTTGCCGATTCCAAAACCGACCTCGCCGTGATTGAAGCTGGTTTGGGCGGCCGGCTGGACAGCACCAACGTAATTAAGCCGAAGGTTGTTGGAATAACCAGCTTAAGCATCGACCATCAGCTTCAGCTCGGTAAGACCATTGATAGCATCGCGCAGGAGAAAGCCGGCGTTTTCAAACGCGGCATTCCGATTATCAGCGTTCAGCAGGAGCCGGAAGCGATGCGTGTTCTCAAATCACATGCGGCAACGGTTAAAGCTCCGTTAAGCATTACGGGCAAGGATATCGATTTCTCATATCGGTTCGAGACTTCACGGGAGCACGGGCCGCATATGAGAATCTGCCTCACAACGCCGATGAGCAAATTTGAGCACCTCCGTGTGCCCCTACACGGCAAGCATCAGGCTATCAACTGCGGTTTGGCCCTGGCTATGCTGGATAAGCTCAAATCGGACGGCTATGAAATAGATAATGAGAAGGCGGTTAAAGGGCTGGCCAACGTTTCGTTGGCGGGGCGGATGGAGATTATTTGTGGAGACCCGCGAATTATGATTGACGCCGCTCATAACGCAGCAAGTATTAAGGCGCTGATACACGCCATAGGTCAGAATATTCCTTACGATTCTATGGTCATAATCTTCGGTTGCAATAATGACAAGGATATTGCGGGGATGTTGAATGAGTTGCAATACGGTGCAGACAAAGTCATATTTACGCGCAGCAGTTCACCGAAGGCCGTATCACCCGACGAACTGGCTGAGATGTATGTCGAGATATGCGGCAAGATGTGCCAGAGCGCCGTGAGTCTCGGCGAAGCGCTGCGGCTTGCAAGAAGCGCTGTGAACAAAGAAGATTTGATTTGTATTACCGGCAGCTTCTACCTTATCGGCGAGGCAAAAACACGATTCGAAAAGTTAGCAGCTAACACTACTGAAGGCGCGGTCCCTGCTACCGTTTGAGTCGTTGTACGACCATTATAATTATTATATTTCAGTTTTATTTCTTCCCTGCTTGAGATTTTCGAAGGTCCTGCAGAATGTCTTGGATGCGTTTGTGAATCTCTGGAGTTTGGTGTACGATGAGTCTTTCGTTATAAGCCGAGATGGTTCCTTCCCCGCCGTTGTTATACCAGCGGTCTGGTTCAACTGTATTAGTTATAAGCTGAGTGAGATGGACTGCGTCAGCTTGGTTATTAGCTAGGTCAGAGACATTATAAATTATTGTTTCCAGCTTTGATGAAAGAGAGTCTACCGTTGCTATGCAAATTATTCCGTCCTCGACGGTGTAGTCAAGCTTTGCAAAATCGTTAGATGCCGCCTTTAACAAGAGTTTCAAAGCTGTACCGAGTCGAACAGCCGGTATCGGCTCCATAATTATTGGCGTACTCTGGTCAATGTCGGCATTGTCGTACAAATCCTGCCAATCGACGAAAACATTCAAAGGCGGGTCGACAGAATGCTTTAGTTTGTCTAATGCCTCCTCAAAAGACATATCCGGTGTAAGTCCTGAGAGGTCAACAATCTGGTCAAGCTGCTTATAAACAGCTTCGTTAAGCGGGTTTTGTTCCGAAAGAATTTTTGTTGGCTCATATTTTAAGCTCTCGTCCGGCACTTTCTTCAGAACGTTGATCTCCATAACCGTTCTGTTATTCTTGCGGATTTCAAACACGAGGCCTTCGTCTTCGTAGGTGAGAAAATCCTTCCACTCGGTTTCCTTGAGATGAAAGTTATCGCCAAAGGCCTGCTTGATTTTCTGCTCAGAGCTACCCACTCCCAATCCGTTCGTGAATTTGTAGAAAGGGCTGAGCACGGTAATCTCTTTGACTGAATCGTCAAGGATCCGGAAGGAGACATCGTCAAAACACATGTAATACGTCCTTGGAAGATTATCAAGAGTGTACCGTTCTTTTCCGTAGAAGATTTCCTTTGGTTTTCCAAGATTTTTCAACACATCGTCTTTGCTCATATCGAACGTATAGTGTCCAACTCGTACCCCAGGCACTATTATTTTGTCTGCCATGCGGTCCTTAGTAGCGTCAATGAAACTTCTTGGCAGAAGCTCTGTGTCTGCTGTTTCAATCCGAACATCAAATGCCTCCGGGTTTTCATACATCAGTCGATATTTCTCAATTTGCGATTTGAATTCATTGAGTTGTTGTAATCTTTCGTCCCTTACGGCTGCTTTTTGTTTGTATTGTGTTCGGGCCAGGTCCAAATCTGTTTTTCGTGCTTCAGCTTCTTTAAGCATATCCTCCAGCGTTTCAAGCTTGGCTTTAAGCTCTTGGAAGTGTTCTTCTGCTTCTGTAAGGCCGGTATTATCCCCTTTTTCTTTGAGGTTTTGCATATTGACGAAACGCTGGCTCATTTCCAAAGCAAGCTCATCTCTCTCTTGTTGCAGGCGGTTTAGTCTTTCGGTAATTGGATCGGGGTAGCTGCGCTCTTCAAGGTCATAGATATTCCATCTATCACAAACTTCACGCAATGACCTCTCTGCCGCATCCAATTCTCTTTGAATATTGTCTCGCTGAGTGTAGAGCGTTTCCAGTTTAGCGGCGATATTCCTTTTCTTTGTCTTTATATCCGAGAGCTGCTGTTTTTTGCCTTCGCTTGGCGGCTGATTGGACTTTGGAGATATAACTATCTGGTCAATTGTGTCGCCGTCGAACCAGAACAAAAGCCCTTGTTCGTTATAATGTATCTTTGCGAAATATGGTTTTCTCCACCAGTTAATCAAGGTTGGTTTTCTAAACAGGAGAACCCGGTTATCGAAACGCTCATCGAAGTTTTCAGCCACTTCTTCCCGAATTGGTTTGCCGTAGGTGTCAAATACATCCTGTTTTGTCGAAAACATCGATATTCCGGAGGCAAGCTGTCCTTTGAATCCTTTGTTCAGTCTGATTTCATACAAGGTGTTTTCCTGCAGATTCAGCCAGAAATCCAGCCCATATTTTTTGTTATAGTCGAGGTACCATCCCCCCTTTTCACTTTTTTCTTCGTCGTTGGGTTGTCCTAATTTTGATTTTATGAATTCTCCGGTGCATTTGATATTACCGACTACAATGTCATCAAAACCAACACCTTCTTTGACAGTCACACCTTCGTTTAGTTCTGCATAGTTGTCCTTTTTATCATCCCGGACTTCTTTCATTACGTAATACCACGGCCTCTGTCCGCGTACGGTGACATCACCACTTATCCACTCCATGAACAGATATCTTGTTTCCTGTAATTTTTTAATTACGTATCTGGCTTTAGTCTGGTGACTCGGATGCTGTAGATAGTATTTCTTCCATGTCCACGGCCCGGATGTAGTGCCGCCTTTGTAAAACTCTAAACCTTTCAGGTAAAGGTCATCATTCCATTTTTTCTCTCCCGGCTCGAAATATTCTATCTTCCGCACAAAATCAACGCTTCGCCACTTGCCTATCGGATTTTGGCTAACTTTTTTTGATTTGGCAGCTTTTGCCATAGGCAAAAGTGTACAGCCAATGACGATAAGCATTGCAAGACCCAGAATGCCAAGTTTTGCACTTTTTGGTGTTGGCCTGTCCAGCATTCTTTTAATTCTTCCTTTTAGTGCACTTTTGGATTCCACGACTCCTATGAGGCGCAGGGACAATGTTGGGCGGTTAAAGGCAATCTTTGCGACGTCTATGAGTGTTTGTGGATACTGCTCAGCCTTGGTTCCCATTGCTACCTGCACGGCTTCATCAACGGCCTGTTCGCGAGTTCTTCGTATAACAGAGTTTGCTGGCCATAGCAGGGGATTATAGAAATAGATAACTTGCAATACTGTCTGAGCCAGATTTATCCATAAATCGCCGCGTTTTATATGGGCAAGCTCATGCAGTAAAACTATCCGAAGATGACCAGCGCCGAGTGTCGGTGCCAGATTCTCAGGTACTAAAATCACCGGCCTGAACAATCCGCATACAGCGGGACTGGCGGTATTTGCTGAGACTTTTAAGCTGACTTTGCTCTTTAATCCCATCTGCCCGCAGCAGAACCGAAAGTTGTCTTTCATTATTTCAGTTGGTTTTTTAGCCTGGGCAACAAGTCCACAGACGAAAATTACTCGCTGCAGCAACAGCAATCCCATCGCCAGTACTACAATTGCCCAAACCAAAAACGCGATTCCCTGCCAGGTTAATATCACCGGTGATGCAACCGGCAAGATTTCAGCTTTGACGGCTATAGGCACAGTAACTTGCGGAGGAGTTACTATCGTAACTGCCGGTGGTATATCTGTTGCTGCAGAGGTTTCCGTAACTGTTATCTCCGGCAAATTGATGGGTTGCGCTATAGTATTTGTATTACTTATTTTCACACCTGCCAGTTCATCACCGAACCAAGAACCAAGACTAAAAGGCGATGACAAGGTCGTTGGTAAAATCAGTTTTATAAGAACCAGCATCCAGAGCCAGTAGCGGACGACCGCCCGAACTTTTTTTCTCATAAGTAAGTCAGCCAGTAGCAAAACTGCTATCAGCAGACCGGATTGTATTAGCATCGGCAGAGCAAATTCCACAAAGCTGTATCCGGCAGAATTGATTTGTTCTAAAATCGTATTCATTGTTTATCCTCCGCTCATTGAGTTGTTTTTCGCCTTTTATTTTTTGCCTTTACCTTTTTGTTTTTTATCATCACTTCCAGCTCAGTTAACTGGTCTTTGGAAAGCTTATCGCTGTCAAGCATAAACTGCATCATTGGAGTGAAAGCGCCGTCGAAAGCCCTTTTTACTGTTCTCATAATTTCGCTGTGTTGAGCTTCCTTCCTTGTGATGGCAGCGCTATATAGAATAAGGTTTCGGATTCTTTCTGTTTTGAGCAGACCTTTTGCAGCCATCCGGTCCATCATTGTTTTGACGGTGCTATAGGTCCAGGCCTTTTCGCCATGCAGCATTTCCTGAACCGTTGGGGCGGCGCAGGGCTGGTTGTCCCAGACAGCCTGGATAATTGCCCATTCGCCTTCGGTAAGGTCATGTTTTTTCTTAGCCATAAAAACCTCCTTTTTCTTTAACTATTACGAGACTACTCTACAGTTGTAAAGATTGCAAGGAAAAAGTAAAGTTTTTAAAAAAAATTTTCAAGTTAGGCAAATTGGGTTAAATCCCTGCTAATCAGCCAAAAATCGGTCGCAGAGTTTGTTTTCAATGCAGCAGGATCGAAAATCATGTAGGTAGGTTACTAATAGATAAAGGCGCTTTGCAAATAGCATACTTTCATAATGCGCTCGCGATAAGTTCAAATTCTGCTAAAGCTTTGGCCTCGGCTTCGCGGGCTTTTTGAAGAGATTGCGCTGCTTTGTTAAGATGCCCTCGGTCAGTGATTGCCACTTCGAAGTCGGCAGGGTTGAATTTGAATAATTCCTTCAGTTGGCTGAGCTGCTGCGCGACGATTTCTAAGTGCTGAATTGCTTTATCAAACAAAGTCTTGTTATCTGAGTTGATTCTTTCTTTTGCTTCTTTCAGGAACGCAGATGCATTTTGCCGGCATTCGGCCCAAACCTGTGCGTTAAACGCCATCCCACCCTTGCTTACCGGTCTTTTGCCCAGTGCCTTTATCCACTGGTCATATCCTTCTAATCCGCACTTATAGAATCTTTCCAGAACGTATCGAGCGGGTTCTTTGCTGTGCTCGACTGCAAACTCAAGCCCCTGCCGGATTGTTTGCTTATCATCAGCAGCTTCTGCGGGGGAGATAATATGGATTTGAAGCACACCTATCTCCGAGTTTCCTAATTCGTTCCAGGGTTTATTTCCGTATTCCTGCTCGCAGCCTGAATACAGATAACCCGTTTCATCGTATCCGTAAATAATATAGTATTCGGGTATGTCCATTTCCCAGCCGTAACATGGAAGTTTCTGGTCGATAGCTTTTTTAACCAACTCCCAAATAGCTTTTTGCTTTTCAGCAAAAGTTTTCTCATTCTTGAAGGTGCTCAATGTTTGAATATTACAGCCGACATTCTGGGCTAGCTCGTATATCTTTTCCTTATTCCACGCTGTCGGACCGCTTGGACAGATATCCTGATGGATATTGAGCGCAAAAGCATGTCCGCTTGCTCCGTACAGCCACCCATCCGTCACGTTGATATCCAGATAATTCAGGCAGGACTTAAGACATGCCATATCAGTAACCCATCGTCCCTCATATTTTAGATTATCGAGTTTTTTCATATTTCAATCCCGAATCAATGATACATTTTTTTCAGTGCTCATCAAAGGAGATTTTGGTTAATCCAGCATGTTTGTTTGCCTGAAAATGCTTGACGTAAAGGTGCCAATTGGTGATAATTCTCCCTGCTGCGGATGTGGCGGAACTGGCAGACGCGCAGGCTTCAGGTGCCTGTGGGCTTCGGCCCGTGGAGGTTCGACTCCTCTCATCCGCATTTATAAGATGCTGTGATGTGCATCGGGGGGAAACTGCGTTTTTTTCAGTGGTTTAGGCTCAATCTTCTGTCATTTCGATATTCAGTACCCGAGACTAACGAAAATAGTGCTTACAGGCCGATAATTAAATGGATAAGCAGGAGATTTATCCTGTTCTTTGCAGGATTTTTCGTCCTGCGGGTTAAAGGTACGATATGTTTGAAATCGCCAGATATTTAGAACAAATGGCGGTGCGGTTCAGCCCTGTGATTTTAGTCGGGCCGGGATTGGTAATGGTTTTACTCGGCTTATTTGTCTGGCTTGGCGGGCTGGGATTTCGAAGAGTTCTTTTTGCAATTTTAGGTGCTGTTAGCGGCGGTGCCTGCGGATTTTTCATAACCGCCCATAGCGCCTGGTTGGCGGTTATTTTAGCTTGTGTTGTTGCACTTATCGCAATAATGTTTGAAAAGGTGTTTATAGTAATACTGGCAGCAGTTCTGGCGGCTGTTTTTTGCTTTGCTGTTTTGGCCGGGCCGTATATCGAAAGCGAGCGGATGGTTGCTTCTGCGAGCCGCGACAAAACACAAAACAGAGCAGAGTTAAGTATTCAGCAGAGTAAAGAAATAATGGGAGAATACGTAGTGGGTTCTGTAACCGAGATAAAGCAGCTTCTTTTTCATATGCCGGTGCACAAATTGGCAATAATGGCGGTATTGGCGGTGGTTTGTATAGTGGTGGGCTCTTATCAGTGGCGATTAACTTCTGCTTTCTGCTGTGCGGCCTTGGGGACATCGCTTATTTTTGCAGGTATGATTTTGCTGTTATTGTATAAAGGTGCCGCACCCATCAGTAGAATTCTTCAAAACCATTCGTTTTATCTGAGTGTGTTTGCGGCAATGACCGTTTTCGGTATGGCCGAGCAGCTGTTGCTGTGCCCGGGCGTTAAAAGAAAATCAGCAGACGAAAAGAAAACTGATGAGGAAAAAAAAGAGCCGGAGAAGTCGACAGAGGGCTGGCGAAATAGATAATCAATTACAGTTAACTAACTGAAATAAGGTTAAGGAGAAAAATGTTAGAGCATTTAATGATACTCGCACAAATGGCGGAAAGCCCAGAGGAGCCGCTTTTCAGTATGCAGGCCCTTCTTGATTCGGTTTGGGAACAGGCGACATCGCTGTCGTGGCTTCAGGCGGTTGTCGCCATCTCATTCGGGGTGGTGTATCTGCTTTACGGCTGGCGCATTTTTAAGGTGCTGGTCGTTATCTGCTTCGGTCTCGTGGGTTTGTTTGCGGGCATTAAAATCGGCGCGCAATTTGATGCGCGAATTTTGGGCGGCATAGTCGGCCTCTCGCTTTTGGCGGGAATATCGGTGCCCCTGATGCGCTGGGCCGTCAGTATACTGGGGGCTATTGCGGGCGGTGTTTTGGCCGGCGGTGTTTGGTATGCCGTTGGACTGCCGGAGGAGTATATACTTGCAGGTGCTATTATAGGCATTGTTGCAGGCGGTATGATTTCATTTATTATTTTCAAAATCGCCGTTATGCTCTTTACGAGTCTCGGAGGCGGCACGCTCATCGTAATGGGTATGCTGTCGCTGCTCCATCAATACGAAAGCGTCCAGGAGCCTCCGACCGAAAGCATAAAAACGATGTTCTACAGCCACCAGTGGTTCTTACCAGTTTTGCTGCTGGTGCCTACCTTTATCGGCGTAATGCTGCAAAACAAATTCATTAAGGGCTATAAAAGCTGGAGCGTCTAAAGCCCGCCGGATTGCCCTTTTATCCGTCAATTCTCATTAGTTGCGGCGTTTGACCGTAGCGGCGGTTGGTGATTTTGCCCTTGCAAAAGCGTTTAAATTCTTTACAATCTTGGGTTTGGCGCAGGAGCTTTGCGCTGAAATAAGCCCTTAAATGCGAGGTAAACGGTAAAAACTGCAGGTAAAAAACAGTGTTTGAATCGTTAACGGAAAAATTTAATTCGGTTTTCCGGTCGCTGTCCGGCCGGGGCAGAATTACCGAAGCCAATATCTCGGACGCTATGCGCGATGTCCGCAAGGCCCTTTTGGAGGCCGACGTCCATTATAATGTGGTAAAGCAGTTCTGCAAGGACGTCAAGGAAGCGGCCATCGGCGCCGAGGTGATAAAAAGTCTGCATCCCGGTCAGGTTATGGTTAAAATCGTAAACGATAAACTGACCGAGTTGATGGGGCCTGTCGACAGCAAGATCTACTTCGTCTCGCCCGGGCCTACGATAATTATGTTAGCGGGTCTTCAGGGCGGCGGTAAGACTACGACGGCCGCGAAGTTGGCCAAATACTTGGTTGCCAAAGGCAGAAGACCTCTTCTGGTAGCTGATGACCTCCGCAGGCCGGCTGCCATTGAGCAGTTAGCTGTTTTGGGTCAGCAGATAGATGTGGAGGTTTACAAAGAAGAAAGTAAAAACGCCGTCAAGGTTGCCAAAAATGCTGTGAAGCACGCCCAGAAGAACGGTTTCGATGTAGCGGTTCTTGACACGGCGGGGCGACTGCATATAGACGAAGAGATGATGACGGAAGTTGCCAATGTTGCAAAAGCCGTCAATCCCCACCAGATATATTTAGTCTGCGACGCGATGACAGGCCAGGACGCCGTCAATTCCGCAAAGGAGTTCAACGAACGGCTGGAGCTCGATGGCGTTATACTTACGAAATTAGATGGCGACGCCCGAGGCGGAGCCGCGCTGAGCGTAAAAGCCGTAACCGGCAAGCCCATAAAGTTCGTCGGTGTGGGCGAAAAGACCGACAAGCTCGAGGAATTTCATCCTGACCGGATGGCGAGCAGAATCCTTGGGATGGGCGACGTTGTAACGCTGGTGGAAAAAGCTCAGGAGCAGTTCGAGGCCGAAGAGGCGGAAAAGCTGCAGAAGAAAATGGCCAAAGGCAGCTTCGGGTTTGATGATTTTCTCAAGCAGATGCAGGCCGTCAAAAAAATGGGCGGTATGAAGGATATGCTCAAGATGATGCCTGGGATGGGCGGCCAGATGAACGATTTGGACTTCGACGACGGACAGCTTCAGCGAATGGAAGGGATTGTGCATTCGATGACGCTTGCCGAGAGACGCGAGCCGGAAATCATAGACTCGTCGCGCCGAAGAAGAATAGCGGCGGGCTCGGGTGTGGAAACTAATGATGTTTCCAGTTTGGTAAAGACATTTAGGCGCAGCAGAGATATGATGAAGGCGATTAGCGGCGGGGCTTTCGGCGGGCTTAAAAGCTTAATGTCCGGCGGATTTAATATGAACACGCTCGGCGCCGCTATGGCATCGGGTAAAAAAATAAAACAGCGCTCAAAACGAAAAAGAAAAATTATTCGAAGGGGAAAGAAAAAACGGCGGTAGAACAGAAAATCTCGATTGAGCAGTATCTGGAAAAAGTTGCCCAGTTTGCTGGCAGCGAATACGGCAAAATGATAAGAAGCCAATTTAAGGATATTGAAGGCGGCAGCGAGCTGGCGATGCTGGCGGCGCCGACCGCCGGGGAATTGGAGCAGCTTAAAAAGGCCGTGGCAATAATGACGCCCGAAGAGAAAGAAAAAGCCGACGGTTTGACCGATGAGCAGGTGCGAAAAATCGCATCCGACGCTGATATTGACCCGGCAAATCTGGCAATTTTTATAAATGGTTACGCTTTACATTGCAAACGTGTTTCGCGGCCGGTGGCGGACCGCGGGAATTGATTATAACAAGTAACGAAAGGAAAATATTATGGCGGTAAAATTGAGAATGACGAGGATAGGGAGACGGCATCGGCCGTTCTTCAGAATCAATGCAATAGAATCACGCAACCCTAGGGACGGCAGGGTCATTGAAAAACTGGGACATTACGACCCTATTGAAAAGGACGAATCCAAGCAGGTTGTGCTCAATATGGAACGGGTGAAGTACTGGCTCGACAAAGGGGCGGTGCCCTCCGACACGGTTGCGCAAATCCTGCGCCGCGGAGGTATAAAAACCAAGTATGGCGAAGAAAAGTCAGCCCGCCGAGCGAGGGCAAAGGCCGTAGCCCGTGCCAAAGGCAGGTTGTTCACAAGCGACGAACGGGTTGCCGCCGAGAAAGCGGCGGCCAAGGCCGAAGAGGAAGCAAAGAAGCAAGCGGAGGAAAAAGCAAAGGCCGAAAAAGAAGCTGAGGCCAAAGCAAAGACGGAAGAGAAAGCTGAGCCGAAACCAGAGGCAAAAGCCGAGAAAACCGAGAAAAAGACAGAAGAAAAAGCGGAAGCCGAAGCTCCAGCCGAACCAAAGGCAGAGACAAAGGACGAAGTCAAATCTGAGCCGGAAGCTGAGGCCAAGGCAGAGGATAAAAAAAAGCCGAAAAAGAAAAAGAAATCAAGTGAAGAAGACAAGCAGCAGTGATGAGAATCGATGTTCTTACACTTTTCCCGGAGATGTTCGAATCGCCTCTTAGCCACTCGATATTAAACAGAGCGCAGGAAGTGGGCGTAGTCGATATCGTTCTAACTAATATAAGAGATTTCGCGACCGGCACATACAGAAAGGTCGATGATAAGCCATACGGCGGCGGGCCGGGTATGGTTATGATGCCGCAGCCGGTCTTCGATTGTTTCGAATATGTCGAGAAATTGTCGGCGGAAAAGGGACGCGTTATTTTACTTACGCCGCAGGGACAGAGATTCAATCAGGCCAAAGCGGCCGGATTGAGCAGGGAAAAACGGCTGATTTTAATCTCCGGAAGATACGAGGGATTCGACGAAAGAATCCGAATAGGCTTGGCCGCCGAGCAAATCTCGATAGGTGATTATGTCCTATCCGGCGGCGAGTTGGCGGCTATGGTAGTTATCGATGCCGTGGTTCGGCTGTTGCAGGGTGCACTGGGCGACGAGGATTCGTCAAAGGATGATTCCTTCAGCCGGGACTTGCTGGAGTATCCGCAATATACCAGGCCTGAAGTATTTCGGGGGATGAAGGTGCCGGATGTTCTTTTAAGCGGTAATCACGGCGAAATAGCTCAATGGCGGAGGCAGCAGGCCCTTGAGAGAACAAAAAGGCAGCGCCCCGATCTTTTGGATTGACAATTTCCCGTTGTCTGTTTATTATTGTAGGGAAATTACGAGTTTGAGTATTCGAGCAGGTAGCAGGTAATACAGGAGCCGAATCAGTGAAAAACGAAATACTGGATGCTGTTGAGAGTAAAAGTCTCAGGAAAGATATACCGCATTTTGAAATAGGCGATATTGTGGACGTGCACTGCCGAATCAAAGAAGGCGATAAAGAGCGCATACAGGTATTTAGCGGCACAGTAATTGCCCGTAAGGGTCGAGGAATAAACGAGACCTTCACAGTCCGGCGGATAGTAGGCGACGAGGGTGTGGAGCGCATCTTCCCTGTTCATTCGCCGAACATAACTGATATTCGACCGGTCCGAAGCGGCAAAGCAAGACGTGCGAAACTGTATTATCTGCGCAAGCGAACCGGCAAGGCGGTAAAGCTGGCCCACAGGCACGGCAAACACACCGTCTCTTCGTAATTATTGCTTATTTCCTGTTGTTGTTTTTGAC
Source organism: uncultured Pirellulales bacterium (assembly GCA_964468375.1). GTDB lineage: Bacteria > Planctomycetota > Phycisphaerae > Sedimentisphaerales > Anaerobacaceae > CAYXUW01. The sequence goes on from CAYXUW010000042.1 coordinate 18,308, forward strand.
GCTTTTTCAATCCGCGATTATCAATGACCGGCTGTTATGGTGGGTTTGCTGCTGAACAGAAAAAAGTTGCTGGCCGACAAGCGGAAGCTCGGCCAATGGGGCGAGAGACGCTGTGAAAGGTTTCTCAAAAGAAAAGGTTTCAGAACGCTGGTGCGCAACTTTTCCTGCAATGGCGGCGAAATAGACCTCATTATGGTCGATGCCGACGGAGCTGTCGTTTTTGTCGAGGTGAAAGCCAGAGCTGACGAAGCTTTCGAGGCGGTCGAGTCGGTCATTACAGGTGTCAAGAAAAACAGAATGAGCAGGGCCGCCCGCTTTTTTTTAGCAGCTCATAATATTGAAGACCGCCCCTTTAGGTTCGATGTCGTTGCGATAGTGCTGGGCCAGTCCGGCCCCGTGC
>CAYXUW010000043.1:0-18619 GCA_964468375.1 uncultured Pirellulales bacterium
GTTAGTGACAAGGCCGTCGCAACAACAAATTCCGCCGCCCAAATGATCAGCTGAGTTATCGTTTATAATGCAGTCAGTAACCAGGCCATTGCAATTGTAAAGTCCTCCGCCAAACACGGCCGAGTTTTCGGAGATAGTGCAGTTTGTAATCGGCCCTGAGCAACCGTGGATACCGCCGCCCATTTCTTCGGCAAAGTTGCCGGTGATTGTGCAGTCAGTAATTTCAGGAGAACCTTCTACGCAGTAGATACCGCCGCCGTGAGTAGCAGCATTGTTATCGGTTATAATACAGCCGGTGATTACAGCATTACTACCAAAGCAGTAGATGCCACTATCATTATTGTCGCTGATTGTGCAGTCGGTAATTACAGCGTTACTCTCATAGCAGCGAATACCGTTGGAATTACAGCTGATTGTGCTGTCAGTAACGGAGACATCTCCTCTGAGGGAGATACTTTGTATGCAATCGCTTATTGCGCAGTCATCAATTACAGCGTTGCTGTCGTGGCAGTAGATGGCGTTATAGCATTCTCTGATTATACAGTCCGCAATTTTAGGACTGCTTTGGTGACAAAATACACCACTCGGGACAGCCCTAATAATTGTGAAGCCCTGGACAATCGAATTGGCGTCTTCGCCACTATGCAAATAGAAGCCGCGGTTAGAATCTTGGGGCAAAAATAGGTCAGGGTCATATCCTGCTACATTGCAATCACAATCGATGATGGTGGAGGCAACAATATAAGGATCGTTAGGGTCGATACTGCTGACGGTAATTGCTTTTCCGAGGAAATCGATGTCGCGGTTTCCGGGGCCGGTGTAAGTTCCGGGGAAGACGAAGATATAATCGCCGTTGCCGGCGTAGTCGATAGCGGCCTGGATGTTATTGAAATCGTAAGGCCACTGCTGGTCGACGATGATAATTTCCGCTGCGCAGGGAACGGCCAAAAGGGTCAACAGAACCAAGATTTTTACAGCTGTTTTTATTACTCCATCTCCTTTTGCTGTAAATGGCAGTTCCTCGCTCGCTACTGCTATGCCGGGCAGCATTATACCATATTCCCCGGCTTAATTCAACGCAATATCAATTATTAAGATGCGCAAAAGGGGGCAGGTGTTCCACGAAATTACAGTTTTTTACACAATTGCTTCAAGGGTTCTGATGTTGGGAAAAAATGAAAAAAGGATAAAGCCGTAACAATTCCGTAACAAGCACATTTCATAATACTTCTATGTTATAACGAGATAACTTTCGAAGGGAGTAATTATGAAAAGACCAATCTTACTAACAGGATTATTTTTAACGATTTTTATCGGGACCTCACTACAAGCACAGAGCAATACCAAAGAAAACCTTAGTTTTGAGGATAAGGTACAAAGCTGGTTAACTGAAAATAATGTACCGGCAGCTGGAATTGGTTTAGTAGAAGACGGTAAAATCAAGTATGTAAAAGTATTCGGAGAACTTAAAAAAGGCGCTCCGGCACCTGAGGACGCTGCCTTTAATATAGCATCTATGACCAAGCCGGTTGTAACAATGCTGACATTAAAATTAGCAGAAGCAGGGCAATGGGATTTGAATGAACCGCTGTGTCATTACTGGGTTGACCCGGATATTGCTAATGACCCTCGGCATAAAAAACTCACGACGCGACATGTTTTAACTCACCAGACAGGATTTCCTAACTGGCGATGGGACAGGTCACCCAGAAGATTAGCATTCGATTTCGAACCGGGCACACAATATCAGTATTCCGGAGAAGGGTTCGAGTATTTGAGGAAAGCATTGGAAAAAAAATTTAACAAACCTCTGGATGAATTACTGAACTCAGTAATATTTACACCCCTCGGGATGAAAAATACCGGTTACTGGGGCAAGAACGTTAATAAGCTGAATTACGCACATTTTCATGATGCACAAGGGAATGAATGCAGGTCATATCCTATGGGGGTAAGCGCTGCCGACCTTTTATTTACAACTATTGAGGACTACTGCAAATTCGAGATTGACGTAATGAACGGGGCAGGCCTTTCTCCGAAAATTTACGACGATATGATAAGTCCCCACGTAAAAATGCGAGAACATTATGAAAGAGGACTGGGCTGGGAAATAATAAGAGACTTACCTGACGGGGAATATGCTTTGGAGCATGGCGGGTCGGACCCGGGAGTAAAGACAATAGCTTTTATAATGCCAAAATCCAAACGAGGTATAGTTGTCTTGACAAATGGGGACAACGGTATGTTTGTTTATAATAACGTTGTCAGGGAATCACTTGATACAGGTAAAATTCTTATAGATTATCTTTCCAATTCCTATACTCATAAAGCTATAACTCTGCCCGATGAAATTCTGGAAAAGTATGCCGGGACCTACTTATTCTCATCCGGAGGGAGACTTACAATTGTTAAAGAAAACGGTTCTTTAAGAGCTTCAGGCAGCGGATTTCCGACTGTCGTATTATTTCCTGAAACAGAAAAGAAATTTTTTTCAAAGGACATAGACGTTCAATTCGAACTCGAGGGCGACTCGTTTAATATAATGGCAAACGGGAAACTCTTCTTAACCGTGAAAAAGATGAAAAGGTGAGATATAAATCCGCCGCCAAAAGACGGCGAGGCCTGCTCTTCGTTTGAGAAGCAAGAATTGAGTGCTGGTGGGGGACATGGAGAGGAGAAGCATTTTATGCGCGGGGGTGACAGGATATGTCACAGGTGGAAGATTTTTTATTTTTTTCTTGACAAAAGAGGGAAATAGTGCTTTATAGTCACCATAGCGATTTAACGGAAAAATACCACATAGGAAAGAGGCGTTATTAAGTGGCAGTGAGGGTGGACATTTCACTGAAGAAGATTAATCAAGGGTCTTGTGCTGCGCGGGCACAAGAGGAGTAAATTTTCACACATTTTAAAAGGAGGTAAAAATGTCTATTAGAAAGAAAATTTGTATGGTGGTATTGTTACCAGTAATACTTCTGTCTGCAATTGGAAGTGTGGTCAATGCTGAAAAATCTGTCTTTATTATCAGTAAGCACAGTAATCCAAGTGAAGCCCAAGCTTATAAAATTGACAATGACACAGTGACCGATCGAGCTGTGGTAGATATAAGCAGTTACACTCAAGGTTATGGGGCCGTTGGTATTGCAGTTTGGAATGAAAAAGAATTGATGTTTGTAACATACGAAAATTCTTCCCTGGTTGTTTGGGCTTCAACTAAGTCGCTGATGAAAATTGGGGGGTTTAATACCGGCGTATCAAATTTAGCTGGTATTGCTGTCGATGAGGATAATGAAAGAATTTATATTATTCGCAGGGATACCGACGATTTATATGTATATTCTTTTGATGAAGTTGCAAACTTACTGGTTTTAGAGGATCATTACGAATTAGATACACCATCCGGGGCTTTAGAAGGGTGGGGACTTGCTCTGGACGAATCAAATGATTGGCTTTATGTTTCAACAGATACAGAAAGAGTCCACGTTTACGATACTTCTGACTGGAGTCACGACCATTATATAGATATCAGCGTAGGCGGCAACACGAGAAGTGCTGTTGGAATAGCAGTTGATCCGAGTCGTGGTTATCTTTACACCGGCGATTGGCAAAGTCATAATTATTTAGTTAGAACTCTTACTGATTCTCCTTATACCAGCACCGAAGTTGAAATTGGGCAAAAACTTATCGGCGTTGATGTTGACGAGGAAACAGGTCTGGTTTACTGTACTACTTATTATAATGACTTCAGAGTTTATAATTTAAGCCTTGAGGTGACCGATACTGAAACCACGGATATTTCTGGGCCTGCTGGTGTCGCAGTTGGTGGCCTGTACAAAAAGCCTAGTTTTTATCTCACAAAGGATGATGATAAGACAAATCCCGTTCTTCCAGAAGATGAGATAGAATACACAATTACATACGGGCCGGATGGAGAGGACCACGATAATGTCCAGATAGTTGATTATCTTCCGCCTGAAGTAGATTTTGTTTCAGCTTCGGATAGCGGGAGTTATGTTTCCGAAAACCATACGGTCATATGGGATATTGGAACTCTTGACAGCGGGGCATCAAACGATTCGGTCACCCTTACGGTGATGGTCAATGAGGGAGCTGCGCCAGGGGGTGTAATCACTAATTTTTGCGAAATCGAAGGTGATACTTTTTATTCTAGTACAAGTGTCGATACCGATGTTGGTAGCTGGACGCCGGATTCAGAGATTATTTATGTGAATCATTTGTCTCCCTGTGTACCTGGTACCGGGATGTCGTGGCAGTTTGCTTACCGAGACATACAGGATGCTCTCGCAAGGGCCAGCTCAGGCAATGAAATCTGGGTGGCTGAGGGAACTTACTATACTCATACTGACACAGACTCGGCATATTGGGATGTGAGCTTTGAACTGGTAGATGAAGTGGGCCTTTACGGTGGATTCGCCGGTAATGAAACATCTCGCAGCCAACGTGACTGGCTCACAAACGAAACTATTCTGGAAGGTGATATACCCGGTGGTTCGTCTGATAGTGATACATTTTGGATTATTACCGCGGAAAACTGCGGTGCATCAACAATCGTTGACGGCTTTACAATAAAAAACGGTAGCCTTTCGGTCATAAAGATTGACAGCAGTTCACCAACCATTCGCAACAGCATAATCACTTCTACTTATGAGGAGGATGGAATAGAATGCACAAACCAATCTTCACCGAATATCATAGAATGTCAAATTCTGGGTAATAGCCGGAATGGGATATATTGTAATAATGGTTCAAACCCAAATATCACGAGATGTCAAATTCTGGACAATGATAATATGGGTGTAAGCTGCAGCAGTTCGGATCCAGTTGTATCTTATTGCTCAATAATGGGCAATTCGTATGGCATTTATAATGGTGGTAGTACTAGCGATGGTTCATCTCCGGTCATAAAGAACAACTGGATATGCGGGAATGGCAGCTATGGGATTTATTTGAGATCTGCGGAAATGGATATTGTCGTCCGAAATAATACTATCGCCGATAACGGCACCTATGGGATTTATATGTACGGCTACTCTGATATAATCAACTGTATTGTTTGGGGAAATGGGGATGGTAGTTTGTACTGGAGTGACAATGAGGTAAGCTATTCCTGTGTTGAGGGAACTCCAGTCTATACCGGTGCTGGTAATATCAACACAGACCCAGATTTTTGGGAGGCAGGCGCTGATAATTATCACATTACGCCGGATTCACCATGTAAAGATGCAGGCGATAATAGTGTAGTCGACTGGCCTTTTGACATTGATGTTATTGATAAAGTTTATGAAAACAGGATTATCGGTGACCACGTGGATATGGGCGCAGACGAATATGACCCGCTCGACGATGGTGAGAATGATTTACTATCCTGGTGGAGGTTTGACGAAGGGGAAGGCGATACAGCGGAGGACTCTATTGGCGGTAATGACGGAACTGTTTATGGGGCAAGCTGGACAACAGAAGGTCAGATTGACGGGGCACTGGATTTCGATGGTATCGATGACTATGTTGATTGCGGAGATAACGAAGATTTTGACAGTCCAAGCACAACTAATGCGCTAACGATTAGCGCATGGGTGTATCCAGAGACGGTTTCAGGCCGGCAGGGAATTATCAGTAAATGGCTCGCCAATGAACGTGCATACCTTTTGGAGCTCTATGATGATGAAGTAGAATTTGCGTTAGGTTATAATAATGGAAGTTCCTACAAAGTACTTTATGCATCTGCTAGTTTACAAACGGAGCGATGGTATCATCTTGCAGGCATATATGATGGTTCAAGTATGGCAATTTATGTTAACGGAGTTCCTGTTAATGAGACAGAATGGTCAACAGCACCGAGCAGCACATCAGCGAATTTTCACATAGGAGATTTACAATATACATCAGCAAGAAGATACTTCGAAGGAAAAATCGATGATGTTCGAATGTATGACAGGGCTTTAACTGACGAAGAAATCCAGCGATTGTATCAAGAAGGTTGGGGCGGCAGGGCATTTGACCCTGATCCTAAAGATGAGGCGGTGGGCGTGAATCCGGAGAGGGTTCTTAACTGGGAGCCGGGGAATGAGGATGTTTCGCCTTCTCACGATGTATATTTCGGCACCGATTATGAAGATGTAGAAGATGCTGACACAGATACAACCGACATATACAAGGGCAGAGAAACTGACAGTTACTATGACCCCACACCAGAGCCTGATGAAGAGCTTGACACTACGACAACGTATTACTGGCGGATCGATGAGGTTTATGGGGCAAGTATAATCAAGGGTGATGTGTGGAACTTTACGACGTGGATAGGACCTGAGTATGACCTTGCCGGCTGGTGGAAATTTGACGAAGGCAGCGGAAACACTGCCAACGATTCTTCTGGTAACGATAATGACGGTACGGTAACCGGTGCAACGTGGACAAGCGGCTTGATTGACGGGGCACTGGATTTCGATGGTATCGATGACTATGTTGATTGCGGAGATAACGAAGATTTTGACAGTCCAAGCACAACTAATGCGCTAACGATTAGCGCATGGGTGTATCCAGAGACGGTTTCAGGCCGGCAGGGAATTATCAGTAAATGGCTCGCCAATGAACGTGCATACCTTTTGGAGCTCTATGATGATGAAGTAGAATTTGCGTTAGGTTATAATAATGGAAGTTCCTACAAAGTACTTTATGCATCTGCTGACCTGGAAACAGGACAATGGTATCATATTGCAGCTGTCTATGATGGTTCATATATGACTATCTATGTTGACGGGGCCTTTGTTGATGAAACGGCATGGTCAACGGCACCGAGCAGCACATCAGCGAATGTTCATATAGGTGATTTACAATATACAACAGCAAGAAGATATTTCAACGGCACTATCGACGACGTTCGTATTTACAACAGGGCTTTGTCTGATGAAGAGGTTGAAGCACTTGCTGGCGTAGAATAGCAACTTGGTTAAATAGATTCTGTTAGTTTTATAGGGACGGCTGAGCGAAATCAGCCGTCCTTTTTATTTTGCAGATATGACGGTTTCGCATTGCGTTGTGCGTATATCGTATTGCGTGGTTCCGCCGGATGCCCGCGAGTCGGAAACGGACAGTGGTTCGCCGAAGGCGGACGGTAAAATAGCCGAACCGGAGGCACCAACAGCAAGCACCCCGCTCAGTCGCCGCGGGGGCTTTTTAAAAGGGTTGTGGGGGTGACAGGATATGACACCGGCAGGGGTTTTTGGGTTGACAGATTTGGGGATTGTTTAAAATACAATCGAGCGATAGCGGATTTATCCGACGTTGAATCAGGCGAGCAGTAATCGTGCAGAGGTATATTTTCAGGTCAAGAGAAAGGAGAACAAGAAGATGGCAGAAAATGTAAGATGTAAAAAGCCGGAACACAATAGACACATTTGTGCACTGAAAGCGAAAGGTTTTGACAAGGAGCATTCGAAGGAGTTTAGGCAGTTAATAACAGACCCGCTGTATATATGCGCCAATTGCAAGGCCAAGGTAAAAGACAAAAACAGTGTATGTGAACCGGTTGCACTATAGGAATTTACGCGGCTGACGTATTTGCCAGCCAAAAGACGGCGAGAGCTTCGCTGCGCTTTGAGGGGATTTTTAGGGGTTGAAAAAATTGGGGGATGGTGTAGAATGGGGGTTATGTAAAGAATAGTTTTGCGGGATTTTTACATAAAGTTGCTTGTGTAGCCGTATGCCCGCGAGTCGGAAACAAACAGTGGTTCGCCGGAGGCGAACGGTAAAATAGGTATCCGAGCAATAGGCAGAACAAGCAAAATAACCCCAATATGAATTTGTGGGCTAAACGATTTTTATACTGATTTGTGGTCGAGGAAGCCCTCAAGTCGTCGTGAGCGGACGGGGTGCTGGAGCTTTCTTATTGCCTTTGCCTCGACCTGTCTGACGCGCTCGCGGGTCACCTTGAAGATTCTGCCGACCTCTTCGAGCGTGTAGGTGTAGCCGTCACCGATTCCGTATCGCAGCTTTATAATCTCGCGCTCGCGATAGGAGAGGGTTTTCAGAATCATATCGATTCTTTCCTTGAGCATTTCCTGCGTAGCGGAAACGACGGGCGAGTCGATTTCATCGTCTTCGATGAAATCGCCGAAATAGCTGTCCTCGCTTTCGCCTATGGGGCGGTCAAGACTGATTGGGTGCTTGGATATTTTAACGACCCTGTTGGTTTCATCTATGCTCATATCGGCCTCTTTGGCGAGCTCCTCGACCGTGGGCTCTCTGCCGAGCTTCTGAACGAGGGCCTTGTTTGCGCTTCTCAGCCGGCTCATAGTCTCTATCATATGGACGGGGATTCGAATCGTGCGAGCGTGGTCGGCGATGGCGCGGGTGATTGCCTGGCGAATCCACCACGTTGCATAGGTGCTGAACTTGTATCCCCTTCGGTATTCGTATTTGTCGACGGCCCTCATCAGGCCGGTGTTGCCTTCCTGTATTATATCCAGAAAGCTCAGGCCGCGATTTCGATACTTCTTGGCGATAGAAACCACCAGCCGCAGGTTCGCGCTCGAGAGCGTTCGCTTTGCGTCCTCATACTGGTTGAAGACTCTTTCGATGGTGCGGAGCCGCTTGTCGAGCTGCTTCGGGGTCTCCATTGTCAATTCCTGCAGGCCGGCCAGTTCCTGCCCGACCGTTTCGATATCCTCAACCGTCATATCCGCGGTAACGCCTCCGGTGATAATCTGCTCCAACTGGTGCATCTTGTGGCAGATGCCGTGGAGCTTGCTCTTCATCGGCTGAATTCTGCTCGTGCGGAGACTCAGCTCTTCGAGCAGCGTCGCGATTTTGCGTCTGTTTCTGTATATACGTTTCAGGTCCGACTTAGCGGCCGCTTCACTGCCGTTGCCGGACTGGTTTTGCAGGAATTTTTTGAACAAAGTCTGGTTCATCTTCAGCAATTTATTTACCGTCGCGAGGTTGCCGGGCATCCGTTTCTTTATTACCGAGCGCACTAAGTTCTCGGCGGTGCTGAGCTTCATCGTTCTGTCGAAGCTCAATGTTCCCTCGTGCACCTGCTCAAGTATCTCCACTGCATTTTTGGCGCAATAGTCGCAGCCCAGCATTTTCCTTCTAAAGCTCATACGCGCCAGCTCTATCTTTCGCGCCAGCGAAATCTCGCTGTCGCGCGTCAGCAGGGGAATCTCGCCCATCTGGGTCAGATATGTCCTTATGGGGTCGTCAATCCGCCGGCCTGCTTCGGCGCCGACGAGCTGCTTTTCCAGCATCTCGTCCTCTTTGAGCTGTTCGTCCTTACCTTCCTGCTCGTCTTCCGATTCAAACTCCTCTTCCTCCTCTTTTTCCACATCGGCCTCGTCGATAATGTGGATTCCCATCTCGTCCAGCGTTGACAGCAGTCTGTCCAGCCGAGCAGGAGTAACAAGGTCATCGGGCAGGTCCTGATTCATTTCCTCGTAAGTGAGATAGCCCTTTTTCTTTCCCCGTTCGGTGAGCACTTTTATCTGCTGCTCGACATCCTTGTTTTTCCCACCTACTACGGAACCGGTATTGACCCACGCTTCTTCGGCACTGTCCGGCTTGTTCGCCTTTATCCTTTTTTTTGCCACAATCGGCACCCCTACCCAAGTATTTTCGATTTACTATTTCATTCCCGCACTGTGCGGGTTCTGCCTGCTGGTATTCTCGAAGACCCGCCGTAAAAATTGTCTCTGGTCTTTTATCGCTTTAATTCCGCCGCTCGCCTTCTGTGCGCGATGGCGGTCTACCGCATTCAGCGCGCCGGCCAAACGGGATTCGAAATTGCCTTTGGCTTCGCCCGTCTGCGCCAACTCTACAATGAGCCCGCCCGCCTGCGGCGATTCCGCTCTGGCCAGCACCTCCGCCAAGCGGATTTGGGGCTTTTCACTCAGCATTTCAAACAATACTACTGCGGTTTTTCTCAACACCGGCACATCAAAATCTTCCACGGCTACTGTTTTTTTTACGGTTTCAAACAGCGAAGGTTCATTCAGCAGCACCTCCAGAATCTCCCGCTGTGCCGCGGCAAACAGGCCCCGGCCTAAATCCATACTCTGCACTTTACGGCTTTCCGCGTTATAGCTTGCAGTTTTCGCCGCTCTCGCTGCTCTTTTGCTCAGCTCGGCGTTTATCTCTTTGCTGTCCAGGCCGATAATTTTAGAAAGCCGGTTGACTATCAGCCCCTTATCTATCGCCGCGAGGTTGCCCGAGAACAAACTTGTCGCCACCGCCTGTAAAAACTCCTCGACAGCCGCTTTTCTGCCCGCGAAAGTTTCGTCCTTTCCGAAGCTCTCGGCCAGCCGATTCCATTTGAACTGGAAAACATCGACGGCCTCGTCTATCAGCCGCTCGAACTGTTCTTCGCCCGCGGCCAGAAGAAATTCGCACGGGTCTTTTCCTTCCGGCACCGAAGCCAATGCAATATCTATATGCTGCGCGAGACAAATCTCCAGAGCCCTGTTAGCCGCCTCTATTCCGGCGACGTCGCTGTCGAAAATTAAAACCACTTTTTTCGCATACCGCCGCAGAATCCGGCCCTGACCCGAGGTGAAACTCGTGCCCAGGGTCGCAACTACATTATCGCAACCCTTACTGTGGGCCATTATAACGTCGGTGTAACCCTCCACGACGACCGCTGTGCCCGTAGAAACGATTTTGTGGCGGGCCTGCTCAAGGCCGTAAAGCGAATTGCTCTTGTCGAACAGAACCGTCGTCGGCGAGTTTATATATTTAGCGCCTTCGCCATCGAGCGTTCGCCCGCCGAATCCGATTACCCTTGCCGTAACATCGGTAATGGGAAACATCAGCCGATTCATGAATTTTCCGCTCCGGCCGACAACCAGCCCCGCCTGTTCCAGCAACTTCATTGGAATATTTCTGCCCTGTGCTGCTCTGACGAAATCATCACCCGACGCTGCCAAGCCGAGCCGCCATTTTTTTATGCTTTCCGGGGCTATCTTCCTTTGGGCGAGATATTCAAGGACCGGCTTTCCCTGCGGCTTGCTTACGAGATTTTCCTGAAAATATTTAGCCGCCCACTCATTGACCCTTGCCAGCTTATTGGGGTCAACACCTGAATCTTTTGCTTCAGGTCGCGAGTCGCGGGTTCTGGGTTTCAGTTTTATGCCTGCGCGTTCAGCCAATCTTTCTATCGCCTGAGGAAAGCTCAAATTCTCCCGAAGCTGGACAAATTTAAATACATCGCCGCCGGCCCCGCAGGCGAAACACTTAAATATTTGCTTGGCGGGATTGACATTCATACTGGGGCGATGGTCATCGTGAAAAGGACACAGCCCAACCATTTCTCTGCCTTTTTTCACGAGATTCACATGCTCGCTCACCACGTCAACGATATCGTTGGCCTGCTGAATCCGATTAACTACCGCCTGGTCGAAAAAACCCGCCATATCTTCTAATTTACCTGCCCTTATATGTGGAAACTGTTTACACCCTCAGAAGACTTATTCACCACACCTTATCAGTATTCGGTGAGAAGTTTATCCCAAACCGCCCATCTGCTAATTCATAATGGTTGGCTACATAAATATAGGCCGATTTCGCAAAAAGTCAAGTCGCTCCCCAAAACCCCGCTTACAGCACTGTTAAAGCTGTTTCCGGCAGCTTTGGACACTTGGCTAAATAGGACGAAAAGGTAGTGGGTCAGTTTGACCGAAGGAGTCTAAAATGAAGGGAAAAGTGGGTGTAGTGCGCATGTAGTGCGCACGGCAAAATGACATAAAGCGCATCAAAGTGGCACAAGCACTGGACACTTGGTTATTTTGTGGTGTATTTAGACTCCTCACACTTCTACATTGCCCAATTTAACGCAACATAGCAACAGTATAATGACGGCAATATCAGCAAAACTAATGCTTGCCGCACTGATATTTTTCTGAATTTCGCAACACCCTGTTAAAAGTTACGGCGTCCATCTCGCGGAGAACGTTGCCGATACGGGTCAAATTTTCTTGCCTGGTGGGCCGGAGCACTGCGTATAAATGACGGTCGGGGTTGTTCCTGACTGCCCGCTGGCCCCACTTTGTAGCTTCAAATACCCGCCGGTCCTTAGCCACTGTGTAGTTGCTCTTCTCGGACCAGCAGTTTAAAACTTGTCGGATAGCCGCTTCTCGGTCAGCCTGGTAAATACAGTCGTTTGTTTTTGACTGAGGGCTTATCGGCTGTTTTTTTGTTTGTAACTTAGGCCAAACTCCGAACTGTAAGCGATGCTTGCACTTGCTAAGCTGTAAACCCAGAAAAGCTATAATCAATTCTATGAAGGCGATAACCAGCAAAGCGTGCATCCTCAAAAAGGTCAATAACCAGGTTTTAACTGCTGTAAGTTTCACGGTTTCCCTATCATCCGTTTCGCCAAATCTACATTGAGTTTTATTTTCATTCTCCCCCGTAAATAAGACACTACACCGAAACGGCATCCATAATAAAACTCCTTGGCCGGTTGCCTTTTTATAAATTCCAAGAGCAATGCTCTCAATGCTGTTTGGTGAGTAAGCCAAGGTTCGATTACTTCGTCTGTATATTTTTGAATAAGAGATACGCGAAGCTGGCACAATGCCTTTTCGTGGTCTATACCGGCCTGCAGCTCGGCCATCTCCCGTATCACACTGTCAATTTGATTCTCGCTGTCGACGCCTTGCTTCGGGTTCTGATTTTGGTCCGCTAAGACCCCAAGCTTTTCCCTTCGACGTCGTTTCCTCGCGTATTCCCGATTGTGTTTTCTAAGTTGTTTTTTGGTTTTAGCCATTTAAATTAACTGCCGTCCGATACAAACAAAATCTGCAAAAACATATTCCGAAGTAAAATGAAAAACTTTGCCGTGGCCATCCGGCACGAGATTGAAACGGTCGAAAACGACGTTGGGATAATTCGCACCTCTGTAAGTGTAAACAGTGTCGGGGTGCTCAGTGCAGAGATGCTCCTCGATTTCATCAATAATCGTCTGGAGAGCTTCGCGGCCATCGTCGTAATCATCATCTTCGACTCGCAACCGGCCAGCAATAACGAGCTTGCGACCGCGAGTGCCCATATTCAAACTAAGCAGTCCGTGAGCACCGGGGAATCCGGTATACTGCCTTTCTATCAATCGGGGCTGAAAAGCTACCCTTAACTCGTTACCAAAAAGTTCTGTCAAACTTACATACGTTGGCATTAATATGCTCCTGGCGGAATGGTGCGTGGGCCGATTCCTCTGTCTTCCCGAGTACCGCCAACGGGATTGTATATAGTATCGTTATGGTAGTGAATATTAACCTGGCCGTCTGACTGGGACTGCTCTTTTATTTTTTCAAACAACCGTCGTTTTCTTTCGAGTGAGCCCGGAAACGCTGTGCCTACAAAAGATTCAACTGCGAGCTGGCCTTTGACTTCCCAGTCGGCCCAACCTTGTTCGCGAAGATATTGTTCATACTCTTTTAGAAAGACATCCCATTCCAAAGCCCTAACATCACTGCCTTTGATATTTCGTATTACAACGTCGAGACGGCGTTTCTCATCTTCGAGCAGGGCAACCTTGTCCTGTGACATAATCTGACTGAGCTTGTCGCGGACGATATCGATATCAGGACGGGCAACACCAGTAACCGAGCGAACAACATCCATCATCGCCTGCGGCTCAGTGAGCATCGAAAGCAGTATCGCGATATTTTCTCGGCCGGCGATTATCTCTGCCTCGGGGACACTGAACCGACCGCCCTGCTGTGCCGCCGATAGAGCAGTCAACTGCTCGAATATGTTCATATCAGTAGAGATGCCGAGCTGCTGCAGGAGCTTGGCGCTTTCGGGAGTGCCCTTGCCCCGCAGGGCGGCGAATATATTGCGGACGCCGACTGTAGCCGCCTCAGGCGTCGGCGCCCGGGTGGTTGCGAATGCCCACAGACCGGCAGTCTCGGCGCCGGTCAGGCCGCCTGCAATCCCCAGCGGCAGAAATCGAGGCAGATATTGGCCCATCTGGCCGAGCTCGGCGCCTGCAGAGCTGAGGGTCTGGCGGATTATGTTCTGGATTTGATTGATATTCTGCTGGCGGGTCTCTTTGGCGTAAATCGAAAAGACATCGATAATACTTGTAAGGCCGGCCTCGGGCTCCATGCGGCCGAGCTCGAGTGCCTCCCGCATAATGCCGGCCTTCTGCTCCTTCGTAAGTCCTGCGCCTTTGGATTCGAGGCCGTACCAAGCGGCGGCCACTTCCTCGAACGGCCTGCGGCCGAACTCTGCATAAGCGGCGACCTCTTTTCTTGCCTCAGGATGCTCGGCAAAAAAATCGCCCATCGCCTGCAGGGCGAGAAGCTTTTTCTGCTGCTGTGAGGCGATATCGGCGTGCTCTTTCATTGCCTCGCTTTGAGCACGTATCGCTGCATTCACACCTTTGATAATGGCAGCTATACCAACGAGGCCAGCCAACCAAGATGTGATAGATGATTTAAGCTTGCTAAAATTGCTTTCAGTTTTTTTGGCGGACTGACCTAATTTATCAACCCCGTCGGCACCTTTTTTACCTCCGCGATGAGCGGAATCGCCCACCTGCTGAGCAGCTTTGCCGACCTCTTCGAGATTTTTCTTCGACTCCTGGGCGCCGGGTGTTTTGATGTGTATGTTTACGTCTTTAGCCATTTTTTACCGTCAAAGCTGCAACCAGGGGCGGCAATCCGAATCACCGCCGCCCCGGCTGCAGTATGTGGGTCAAAAATATCAAGCCCGCCGTCCGATAGAGCCCGCACGACGGACCTGACTCTTTTCAGTTAAGCCTTAATCAGCTCCGCAAGCCCTTGCCCTGTTGCGTCTTTTGGACCGATACTTGGCCTGGACAAAATAGCAATAGCTGCTGCGTTTACTCCAGTTGAACCATTGCCAGCGTGCGGGGCATTAAGACGCATATATCGCTTGTGTGTCTTAGTAAGGTCGATATCGATAGCAAAAAGCTTGCCATCTTCATCGTCAGCGATTGCATCTGCTAATTCAGCATCAGTTACTTTGGAATAACTACCGTCAGTCGTGTCGCATTCCTCAACGTACGGTGCTGTACCTTCGGCAGTCGAGCCGAGGGCGGCGTCAAGGTTTCCTATCTGAATTAAAAATCGCACGTGTCCCCAGTTAAACGTATCGACATAGTTATTATCCGCCAAATCGCCGTCATCTTTGAGCTGCGGATAAAGGGCATTTACGAACTTCATATTCTGGACTTCAATCATTTTTTAAACTCCGTTTCACGTTGCTAAAAACAAGTTTTAAACGCCTGTTATACGCCAGCTTAAAACGCTTAGCTGGCGGCGGTAATCAAACCGACAATCGGACCGGCCTCGGTCGTATCGCCGACACCATAAGTGTTAATGTCGATTCGCTCCAAGCCGCGAATTCCGATAAGGTCGCTCTCAAAATACCTTTGGTCGCTTCGGGCAATCTCTAATTGCCTTCTTTCGCCGAGATAAGCTCCGAGCTGCAGGTCGCCCAGGATAGCGCATATCTGCGAGTTTGCCTCACTGCTCGGCATTGCCGAAACGAACTCGACCGGATAGCCGAGGAAATAACGCGATTTTTGGGCGGACAAAATAGCGAACATATCCGCTGCTCCGGCCCCAAGTGCGAGCTTGTGCATCACGTTAAAAAAGAATTTGCGGTTTACATACCACTTGGCGTTGTCATCCGCGTCATCCGGCAGGATTGCAACAACACCTTCAAAGTCATTTAACGTCAGCTCGCTGTATGCATTGCCGGTCCCGACTTTTAAACCCTTAATGTTGCCGATTGTATCGTCAACATTAAATAGTGATCCTGTTATTCCGGTCATCCCGAAATACGTCGAAGTGCCATCGCCGACGAATCCGATTTGGTCCTCTTTTTTAGCCATCGAGCGGCTTATCGACAAGCCGAGAATTTCGCCGACTGCAATGATAGAATCTTCCTCAAGCTCAGAGCTTATCGCCGCCAGGGCAGCCAGTTTCTTCGCCGTCAAACCGACGAGTGAAAATTTCATATCTGACTCGGTAATTGTGCCGCCTTCGCCCGGTGCATAAACAGTCAGCTCGGTTTCGACTTTAGGGACATCAAGCCGGTCGCTGCCCATCGGCACAACCAGGGCATTTCGGCGGAACTTGCCGTACTGGCCCATCTTTTGGATTAGCAGCGTGCTCAATTCAGACGGTACCAAAATCCCGCCGCCTGAGCCGGTGCCTTCGCCCATAGCCTTTCGGCGGGCGGCAGCAAGGACAATCTCGCCGAACTGTTTGGCCTGTGCCTCGTCCGGCCAGAAGCCCTGGTATTCGCCCGCATCCATAGACCTGCTTAAGAGCGAGTGAGCATAACGCCTGAGCTGCTTTGCAAGCTCCTGATAAGCTTCCTGTATCTCGGCAAACCCGGCCTTAGTTTGCTCTTCGATAGACTGCATCCGTTCACTTGCAGCATCGAAGCCTTCTTTTACTTTTTCAACTGTCGCATAAGGTGGCATAGTAAAATCCTTTTCAAAAATTCAAAGTTTCAAAAACATACCCACGTCCCACGGAAGGATAGCGAGCGGCCCGTGGTAGCACCGCCCGCCGACTGAGTTGTAAACTCAACTAACTATCTATGCGCCGCGAAAGATACACGAGACAATACTGCTGCAGCACGCGGCTTGCCGGCAGCAATACGTTTCTTGTGTATCCGCATAAATCAATCCTATAAAAAAAACTGCCTGGGGCTGTCCTCGCTCGCCAAAATCTCTTTAATTCGAGCGGCAGAAATCCCTTTACAAATACTCGTCTGTAAAAACCGATTCGTCCCTACAACAGCGGCGTAATCCGGCTCCAACTCTGCCTCGTCGGATAAGTCGAAATCATCCTCCTGGGCATCGGGAATCCCTGACGAACCGTCATCCAGAAGCAGCATTTTCGCGAATTCGTCTGAGTCTTTTTCAGCTTTATGCCGGGCTTTTTTCTCAGCGACAAAATCTTGCTTTTTTTGCTTCGATTTACTCAGTGCGTTTCGGTTCGCGGGAATAGGGACACAGCTTATTTCGAGAAGCTCGACGCGTGTATGAATTAATATCCGCCGCCCGTCCCTGAACTCTTCCTTATTCTCCTGTGGTATAAAGCCGACGCTGAATGCCCGCTGAAACTTGTTTTTGTATAAATACCAGTATTCCTCGCCCAGCTCCGTTTCAGCAAACCATATAATACAATGGAGACCCTTCGCATCTACCCAGGCCTTAATTACCTGGCCGACGACGCTGCTATGGCCGTCACTGAGACGGCTTAGGTGAGAGCTGATGACAATAGGGTTTTTAAGATACCCCGGCAGTGATTCTTTGAACGATTCCGGCAGCATTATTTCGTCGTAGCGGTCAACGTCAGCGGTCGAAACAACGGCCTCAATTTGCCGTTTGTCCTCGTCAATGCTTTTGACGAGCAAGGACCGAATCTCTTTAAAGGACTCGGTCCCGCCGCCTCTTATCCGAGCAAGATAACTCGCTCTGCCGGTTCGCGTCCTTGCAACTAACGCCTTAAAATCCTGAACATCCGTGTTCATTTTTTTTGCTTTCTTAACTTGCAGCCGCTAACATCCCGCAGCATTCAAAATACATCTTGAGTGATTTATACATCATTGTCTGCGACGGAATCGGCAATTCGCCGACAGAATTAAGCAGCTCGTCTCTCGCTTCATCCCTCGCCAACTCTTGTTCGTGTTCTGCCTCTTCCGGCTCTAACGCCTTGAGCAGTTTTGCCAATATGGTTTTCTGGCCGAGCGGCGATATCTCGCATGTGATTTCATCAAACTTTTTCACGTAGCGGTCAACTATATTCTTCTCTGCGGATTCAAGCGCTTCGGCTATTTCCTCCGGCGGTTGTTTGCCTTCGGCCCTGGCAGTAAGATACATATACATTGTTTTTCTGAAGGGCGGGACAAACATAGCAAACTCATCGGCGATTGTCCTGGCTGCTACAGCCTGAGACTCTTGCTCTACGTCGCCTTTTTTCGTTTTT
Source organism: uncultured Pirellulales bacterium (assembly GCA_964468375.1). Taxonomy (GTDB): domain Bacteria; phylum Planctomycetota; class Phycisphaerae; order Sedimentisphaerales; family Anaerobacaceae; genus CAYXUW01. The sequence continues at coordinate 17,985 of CAYXUW010000043.1, forward strand.
AAGCTTGGCATAATATACCTCCTAAGCGCATAAAAAACCCCCGGACTGTGAAGGCACGAGAGTGCCTGGCATCGCCTTTCGACAAAGCCGACCCGGGGGGCTTAAAGCGCAAAAATGTTTTCTCGTTTTTACACTGTCTCTCGTTTTTCACGCTGGTATTTCTACCCCGACAAAGCCTCTCTGTCAAGGGTTTATTCGCTGAAAAACGTGTGCGGCCTTTTCTGGACCGCACACGGCCTGCTAAGTGTACCCAAAACACCCTAACAAATAATTTTTTCGTGCTCATTTTAATTGTCTTAAGTCTCCGATAATTTGGCTCATATAATCGAGCTGCTCGTCGGCGAATTTCTGCAAAAATGCTATCCGCTCTTTTGGTGCGTGATTCTGGCTTGGGTGTATTCTATTATGCTGCAGCTCCGTAATTACATCGTTATACTCTTCGCACGCTTCGCCCAAGTGGGCCTGTGTGTAACTCCGCAATCTCTGCGTAAATCCCTTAGCCATAATCAACCTCCCTGTATGGTATTTGGAAAGCTGCCATCCAGTTTTCTTAAGCTTGCTATGAGCTGCTCGATTTGGGTGATATTTTTTTCCTGCCGCTTCTCTAACGTCTCGCGTCTTTGCGAATCTATCAT
>CAYXUW010000044.1:0-18044 GCA_964468375.1 uncultured Pirellulales bacterium
CCTGCATAATCGTATTGATTCTGGCGCCAAGACCTATCTCCTGTGCAAGCGAAATAGCATCAATAACAAAGAACCTCAGTTTCTTATCGATTATCTGCTTTTGCACCTCCTGCGGTAAAGTGTCCCACACTTTATCCGGGCCGTAACTGCTCGTCAGCAAAAACGTCCCGCCCGGACGTGCGGACGAAAGCATATCATACTTCTCCAGAAAGCTCGGGTTATGGCAGGCGACAAAATCGGCCTTGCCTACCAGATACGGCCTGCGAATAAGCTCCGGCCCGAATCGCAGATGAGATATAGTCATAGCGCCGGCCTTTCTCGAATCATAAACGAAATAGCCTTGAGCATAATTATCCGTCGAACCGCCGATGATTTTTATGGAGTTTTTATTCGCACCTACCGTCCCGTCAGCACCCAAGCCGTAGAACATCCCCGAGAAAAACTTGCCGCCTTCAATTCCGAAGGATTCATCAACCTCCAAACTAGTATTGGTTACGTCATCAATTATACCCACAGTAAAACCATTCTTGGGCTTCGCTGCATCCAGATTATCGTAGACGGCCTTCACCATAGCCGGCGTAAAATCCTTCGAGCCCAAACCATATCTACCGCCGACAATCAAAGGATATTTCTCAAAAGATGTCTGGCCCATGCCCATCGCATCACCGATTGCCGTGCGAACATCAAGATATAACGGCTCTCCGATAGAACCCGGCTCTTTAGTCCTGTCCAATACAGCGATTTTCTTTACGGTCTTCGGCAATGCCTCAACAAAGTGCTTAGTGCCGAACGGCCTGTAAAGCCGAACCTTCACCACCCCGACCTTTTCGCCTTTGGAAGCCAAATACTCGGCCGTCTCGTGCGCTGTGTCGGCCCCCGAACCCATAAGAACGATTACCTTCTCCGCATCTTTTGCTCCGACATAATCGAACAAATGATAGCTACGGCCAACCACCTTCTCAAATTTCTCCATTGTCTCCCGAACAACCTGCGGAACAGCCAGATAAAATCTGTTCACTGTTTCTCTTCCCTGAAAGTAAACATCCGGATTCTGTGCCGTCCCAGCAATCTGAGGCCTGTCGGGAGACAGCGCTCTGGCCTTATGCTGACTAACAAGCTCGTCATCAATCACAGCACGCATATCATCGAAAGTCAGTTCCTCGACCTTTTGAACTTCGTGGCTTGTCCTGAAACCATCGAAGAAATGCAAAAACGGGACCCGCGAAGCCAAAGTCGACTGCTGCGCAATAAGCGCAAAGTCGCTGACCTCCTGAATATTGCACGAACAAATCATAGCAAAACCCGTCTGACGGCAGGCCATAACATCAGAATGGTCGCCGAAAATCGAAAGCGCTTGACAGGCCAGCGAACGTGCCGAAATATGAAAGACAGTCGGCAAAAGCTCGCCTGCTATCTTATACATATTCGGAACCATCAGCAAAAGCCCCTGAGAGGCGGTAAAAGTCGTCGTCAAAGCACCCGCCGTCAAAGCGCCGTGGACGGCTCCCGCCGCACCGCCTTCCGACTGCATCTCGGTAACAGAAGGAATCGTTCCCCAAATATTAGTTTCGCCTTTTGCTGTCTTCGCATCGGCAATCTCGCCCATAGGTGAACTCGGTGTAATAGGATATATCGCAATCACCTCGTTGGTGGCGTGGGCCACATATGATGCTGCCGTATTACCGTCGATTGTAATCATTTTGCGCTTCATTTTTTCTCCACTTTACCAACATAAGAAAAATAAAAATCTAAACAGAACCTGCCGTTCCAGCAGACCCTCAAACGTATCTTAAGGACTCAATTTCACAGAAAACAGCAAAATGGGAGCCCCAAAGGGATTTTTATACTACTTTTTTTCGAGCTAAGCAATGCAAATCTCGCCGGAATCGCAAATCGCAGCCGCGAAATAGCAACTTTCCCCATCAGGAGCCGTCCATCAGCCTCTAATAAAGTTAACGCCAGTAAATCCCGTCTCAAAAACCTTTCGTTACGCCCCGGCTGCCGACAAAAACGCCTCGATATTCTCCGTTGAAACATCAGGAGGCATACCACCGCCGCAGGAAATAATAAGCCGGCTCTTATCAGAAACCGAATCGAGGGCCTCTTTAACGCTCTTGCGCACATCTTCGGGCGTGCCCATCGCAAGGACATCGCGCGGCGGAATATTCCCAAGCAGCGTTACCTTATTGCCGGTCAATCCCTTCATCTGCTCCAAGCTGTGCTCGAAGCTGAAATTAAACAGGTTTATCCCTATATCAGCCAAGTAAGGAGCGCTAACTAAACCGGCGGCGTCGTTATGGAAGAATTTAACCGCAACATCGAAGGCGCCGTAAATCTTCTCAAGATAGGGCTTCGCCGCCCGCTTAAAGTCTTCCTCCCCCATAAAGCCGACTATATCGTCTAAAATCAAAATGCCGTCTATGGACGGAAAAGTTTCTTTCTGCAGTTTAATCCAGTCGATGATAAAATCAGTGATAGTTTCAAGCAGTTTCTTAGTCTCATCAGGATTGGTGTAAATCGCCATAAGAAATTCCGTGCTACCCATAAGAAACGTGGCGATGTTTAGCGGCCCGCGGGCGGTTGCGAATTTTATAGAGTGCCCTTCTTCTTTGATTTTGCCCTCGTAACGCTTAAGAATATTGATAACAAACGGCAGCATACCGTCCTTCGCGGGATTGGGCTTGGTAATAGAGCTGACATCCTTTATATCCTTAAGAATCTTATGAGCGAAGGGATGCCCGCTCTTCTCCCATGAACTTTTAGCCCCGAAGGCGGAGGGCTCTGTGCACATTCCGAACTCAGCCCAGAACCCAGGCAAAAACATTATCTGAGGAAACTGCTTCACAGCTTTCAGGTTCGCGTCGAACCACAAATGCGAATTAGCGAAATAATCCAGCCCCTTAATTCCCGCCCACCCGGGCAGCCACGGGCTGTCGATGATAAAACCAACCGGCACCGGCTCGATAACCTCGCCGTTGATTACACTTACTAATTGCTTCCATTGTTCTTCAGTCATTGCTTTTTACTCCTGAATGAAAAAGTTGTACAAATAACGCAAGGGCGATAAATCCTGCCACTATCGCAATACCGCCCCACCTAAGATTATCCCATATAGTCCACGTGCTGATAAATGCCGCCGCCGCGAAAGCAACCGCCATAAGCACATTCCAGGCAAAGCGCCTGCCGCCTCGTGGCAGCTCATCGCCAAGCAGACTTCTCTGATTCATAAGCAGATAAAAAGTAAAATACGCAATAGGCAACAGTGTCATATTAAAAACAGATGTCGGAATTGCAAGCCATAAAAAAGCATGCTTCCAAATAAAAGGCATAATTGCTCCCACAGCCACCATCAAACTGCCGATTCGCTGCGGCCAGCCCTTCATAGGAACATTAAGCATCTCACAGACGCAAAGCCCGTTAATCAGCATCAGCATTGTTATGGCGCCGAGAGCCATCCCGAAAATACCCACCCCGAAAACATACTGAGAAATGCCTTTACCAGTCAACGGAGCGAGCGAATCAGCTAAATTGAAGGCATCTCGTTTTACAAGCATCGCTGCCATCCGCCTGTCGGCAGTCGACATCGTATTTATTCTTGCGATTCTTTCGGCTTGTGAAAGTTTTTCAAAAGCTTCTTGCCCGATTTCATATTTTAACCTTTTTTCCATCAAGCTATTGAAGGACCTGACAAGATTATCCGCAGGCTTAATCACCTGCCCCTGCGCGTCCACCTCACCGAGAAAACCTTTTGCCGGCACAGCGTGAAACTGCGAAGACGAAGCTATCACCACGCATCCGGTCGCCAAAATAAACGGTATAAACAAACCCGTCGACAGGTCAAATATAGCCAGCCCCCTGAACACCCTGTCCCAGCCCTTTCGCAGCATGGAATACGGTAGAAGAAAAGTCATATTGATGCCGACAGCAGCAGATGCGGCACTTATCATAACCTGCCGCTGCTGAGCCACAACCACATCCTTCCAAAACTCATAATAAACAGGTTTAACTGCAGTAATATAAGGCATAAGAGTCTCGGCAGGTAAGAACAATAGCTTGGGGTTAGGTATAAGACCTTTCAAAATCAGTCCCCAGTTCAAAACCCCTGTTGCGCTTAGCTTGACAACAACGCCGAAGAAGCACAGAACTATCATAGCGACCATAACTTTGACTATAATCTCGAAAAGCTTAACTCCCCAGCCCGCTATGCCGTATAACATAACAACGGTAATCGTAATTATGAGAATAACACCAAGAATGATTAGCTTGCCCCATGGGTCAGGCATAACATCCGGCCCTAAAAGGTTCGGCAGCAGATTCTGCTGCACCGCCGCCGTGCCGAGCGCATACTGGGGCATAGACCATACGAGATTAGCTGTCATAGCGGACAGCAGCCAACCCCAGCCAAGCACCGGATTAACATGCTCATTTATTGCGCGAAGGGGACGCTGTCCAGTCGACAGAGTAACATAGCCGATAGCACTAAGCATAATTATGCCGAGAATCATCGCTATCGGCTGGACCCACAGGATGCTGAAACCGGCTAGAACGCCGAGATACAAGCTGGACGACAAAGAACCGCCGCCCATAGTAATAGCGCTCTGAAGCCAGCCCGGTCCTGACAGACGTATAAATGTTCCAAACGTCGCTAAAGGCCCCTTCTTTCGGGCCTCCGTTATTAACAGCCGCTCTTTTTCAGCAAGCTGACCCGATTTATCCTGCTCTGTATTTTGATTAGAGGACACTTTCTACTTGACCTGCAATTCTGCTCAAAAGATTTTGATGGGAACTTCAGCCCCTTTCTTCTCTGCCGACACATACGCGCTGTATATGGTAGATATACAATTCGCCGCAAGAGAACTGTCCGATTCTAACGGCTCATCGTATGCTATTGTCCTGTAAAACGACTCCATTTCCTGGGGATACCCCGTGAACCAGTCCTCGTTCGGCGAAGGTGATGACCAACCCTGCTTTGTCCCGATTTTCTCCACAACATAAATATCTTTGAAATTCTCCTCGACCGGATTATAAGTTTGCATGGCCGTGTTGGGATTAATGTTGCATATTGTCCGGTGATTGTTGGCAGATACTTCCAGCCAGTTATGAATCCCGCCGAGAATAATGTCCGATGCGAATATATCCGCAATAGTGCCATCCTCAAATACGATATGCATCACAGAGAAATCATCTATGTCGTGATAATCCGCACGAATATGCCCTTCGTCCCTGAAGCTGTCCAGCCGCGTGATAGCATGAGTTCGGGCGCTAACCGTTTTCGGCTTTATCGATTTGCCATCTCGGGCCTTGCCCTCAACCTGCTTTAAATAAAGCGCCGCCGTAAGAGGATGACACCCCTTGCCTATCATTACACCGCCGCCAGAGAATTTCCAGAAGGCATAGGTTTTCGCATGCGAACCTGAATGCGCCTCCTCACCGTGCATCCAAAGAATTTGTGCTCCCGTCTTTTCAATTATCTCACGTTCCTTTTGAATCGACGGAGCATAGACCCAGTTCTCCGCGTAAAGAATTTTTCCTCTGCTTTTCCGTTCCGCCTCGAGCATTCGTTCGACGCTTGCCAGCGCATGACTAAGGGCATCCGCCTTAGGAAAACTGTCGCCGTTGAAATCCTCGGAGCCATCGCCGAAGTAGCCGGTTAGCGGCTTTTCAACAATTGCGAACTTATCCCGCTGAAGCGCTGCAACCGCAATCGGCTCGTGAGCCACCGCCGCAGTGCAGACATGAATAACATCCACATCTGCTATTATCTCTTCCAAAGAGCCGTAGGCACGAATTCCACGTTTCTCGGCATACGGCTCAGAGTGTTTCGGGTCCCGCGTGAACACACCCGCGACCTCAACGTTTGTGCCGTGAATTTTTTTCAGACATTCATAGTGAAACGTCGCAGAAAATCCTGCGCCGATTATGCCAGCTCGAACTGTTTTCTTTTTCACAGCAAATACACCTTGTTCTATTTCACAGATGCCACGGGCTGCGCATCGGCCTCGATAGCATACGGTCGGCCTCGGCATCGTTAACAAAACGTTCTTTCTCCGGGTCCCACTTTAATTTCCGCCCGAGCAGCATAGCAATATAACCAAGAATACATACACTTGTCGAACGATGGCCCACCTCAACAGGTGCTATTGTTTCAGCACGAGACCTGACGCAATCGAAGAAATTCCCCTTATGGTTGTTGCTCTTGTAAAGATGAATTTCATTCGGGGCTATGACCGAAGTCAGCAGCGATTTCGGTTCCGCATCGATTTCCCCCCTCTTTACATATACCCAGCCGTCGGTCCCTTCGAAAAGAACTCCCTGTTTGTTCTCCGTATTGCTGGCACAAATAAGCTTCACCCCGTTTGCATATTTATACTCAACGTGGAACTTCAGGTGCACGTCCCACAACCCCTCTTTGGGATATTCCGCATGACCTTCGATTTCAACAGGCCCCGTATCTTCAGTGCCCATCGCCCACTGCGCGATATCATTATGGTGAGTGCCCCAGGCCGTAATCATACCGCAGCAATAGTCCCTGATACGCAGCCACCCCGGCCGACCGAAACCATCCTGAGGATGAACCCGCTTTTCGGTATAAGGCGCCAACGGCGTAGGCCCCAGCCACATTTCATAGTCTAAATTCTCCGGAACAGGCATTGTTGGCTCCTGACCCGTGCCGACATCTTCCGGTATGCCGACTTTTATTGTCTGCAGCTTGCCGATTCTCCCGTTGCGCACCAGCTCGCAAGCCTGCCGAAACTTTGAATCCGACCTTTGCTGTGTCCCGTGCTGGAAAATACGCCCATAGCGCCGAACCGTATCACTCAACACGCGTCCTTCCTCGATAGTGAGGGTCATCGGCTTCTGTAGAAAAATATCCTTTCCCGCCCTCGCCGCAGCTATAGCATGCAGCCCGTGCCAGTGGTCAACAGAAGTAATCGAAATCACATCGATATCTTTCCTCGCAACCAGCTCCCTGAAATCTGTGTATATCGCACAGTCATCGGAACCGTAATGCTCCGTGACAATCTGCCGAGCGTTTTTCAGCCTTTTAGAGTCAACGTCGCATAAGCCGACGACCTTAGTCCGGTCGAATCCTAAAATCTCCTTCATGTCATGAACACCCATACGCCCGGTCCCGATACAGCCGACCGTAATCTTATTGCTCGGAGCATCAGCACCCCGCACCGGTGATGTAATAACGTAAGGAAAGCCGAGCACCGCACCCGCGGCGGCTGCCGTGCCCTTCAGAAATTTTCGTCTCGATATTGTTTCCACTTTCGTATCTCGTTTCATTTTAACACCTCCAATTTAATCTTCGGAGGACTGCTGAAATCCTGCCACAGCCGCTCAGCAGTCTCCGCGGTACTATTGCCGGAATGAACATAAATACGGTATCTTAAAACATATTCTTCACCCGGTTCAAATACCCAGTCTGCTTTCTGTATCGGGCAAAAATTGAAAAACACCTTTCCTTCGGGCCAGATTCTCATCGGCTCCGGATGCTCGTGATTGCCCGGATAACTCATAAATATAATGCCGGCCGACCCCTTCTCCGTAGTGCCGAACACATCGCACCATCGTGCCCGCGTTCCATGCCCGTCCTTGCGGCTCTTGCCCTCCGAAGTCAGGTAATTGCTGTTGCTCTCATCCCATTCCAGAGTCGCTCGGAACCCAAAACCTCCGTATCGGTATGCCAATAATCTCAGTGGGCTTGCCGATGCACAAGACTGTTTCGTAGTATAATCCACCAGCCACCCGTTGGGCTCTCCCAGGTTCCACACCCGCACATCCAGCTCTTCGTTAAGAGCGACTTTTTCTCCCTCAGGCGTATTAAGAACAACATGCTCCTGAAGTGCGCTGAAACCTCCATACACCTTTCCGCTCTCATCTGAAATGAAACCCGCAAAACGCACTGTGCCCTGCCCTTCGTCAAGATTCCAGAAATCCACTTCTTTGCCCTCGAATTCCGTCTTCGTCCATGGATTCCACAAACCCATATGATGAATATGGTCCGCGGGATGTATACACGTCAGAATTTCCCCCGCAGGCGACCAGAGCGGATGAATAAATCCGCTGCGGGCGTAATGCGGGTCTGCTCCGTCCGGCGGAGGAACAACAGCGTGATTATATCTCAGAACTTTCTTGTCGCCTATCTGAAGCACCAAAAACAAATCATTTTTTATCACTTCAACGCCTTTCGCCTCGACAGCAGGCCCCCGCATAAGTTCATAAACACGCTTGCCGCCTGCTTCCGTAGTGCCGGAAAGAATCCACCAAAGCCGAGCCGGATCGCCTTTTTCAATCTGTGTGGGGACAGGCACACGTTCAGAACCTTTGATTTCCTCAAGACGCATCTGTGCGGCACTGATACCATCGAGCGCAACCGACACAGGTGTATCGATTCGGGTATGCTCTCCTGCCTCAACGGTGATTTTCGCCAACGGCTCAACGGTGGTGACAAGTTGAAAACCGGGACGGCATTGAACTAAAAAAACCAGTGATAAAGTAAGAAAGCCAATCAAAAAAACTCGTGTTAACTCTCGATTCTTCAATTTTTTATCCTCCTAATAATTTAATAGCCTGTACAACCTTCTGTGGTTCATCCACACTTAACTTCATTCTTCAAGACCGAAAAAGTCGAGCCATTGTTCGGTTTCACTATCACTGATACCCTTCCGTTTTGCAGGCGGCTCTTTCACTTTCTTCTTACGGCTTAATTGCTTTTGCACGCTTTCCCAGAAAACCTCTGACTTCACTACTATCGCTTTTCTCTTCCTTGCTGCGTCCCGCAACCTCCTGTCACTGCTGACAACTGTCAGTCTCTTAGGTGCGGTGTTCGCCGCTATCTTATCCTCGATTACCGTGTCCGCATCGCAGCTTATTCCCGCGAAAAAAACCTCCAAATTATTTATATTATCGAATCCGCTTTTGTCCCGCGGTCCCGTGCCGTCGAAAACAACTTCACCTTTCTCGTTAATTTGATTCAAATACCTGCCTAAAATCCGGCACAGCCAGACATCGCTGACCGGCTCGAAATCCCGCTCCTCCTTATGAATCGAATGAAGCAGATTGTGACCGTCAATAATAACTGCCATCCTAATCAGCTATCCGCAGAGAACCTTATCTCGCCGCCTACGATTGTCTTTTCGACCTTGCCCTTTACGGCCCAGCCGTGATAGGGACAGTTTCTGCTTTTAGAGCGGAACTTACTCACGTCAATTTTATACTCGGAATTCGGGTCAATAATAGTAACATCGCCCTGCTTGCCTTTGCCGAGCGTGCCTTTGTCAACGCCGATTATCTTCGCCGGCTTTTCCGTCATCAATCTGATAAGACCCGGCCAATCCAGAACACCCGGCTCGATAAGCGCCTTAACAAAAAGCGCCAAAGAACACTCCAGACTCGCCATGCCGAAAGGTGCAGTTAAAAACTCAAGCTCCTTTTCGCTCTGCAGATGTGGGGCATGGTCACTTACCAATGCATCGACCAAGCCCTCGGCAATCGCCCTTTTCAGCGCCTTAATATCTTTCTCCGTCCGCAGCGGAGGATTAACTTTATAGTTCGTATCGTATTCAGCACAACACTCTTCAGTCAAAAGCAAATGATGCGGCGTCACCTCACAGGTAATCGGCAGCGACTCTTTTTTCGCGGCCCTTATCAATCCAACCGAACCGGCCGTTGATATATGCTGAGCGTGATACCGAACTCCCGTTTTCCTGACAAGCTGAATATCACGCCAAAGCATCGCTTCCTCCGCAAGCGGATCCGCCCCGGGCAAACCGAGTACAGCCGAATGATAACCCGAATTCATCACCCCTTTGCCCGCAAAACTGTTGTCCTGACAATGCTGCGCTACCACTACATTGAACATACCCGCATACTTCAGAGCCCGCAGCATAACCGATGGGTCCTGCACCCCGTTGCCGTCATCGGTAAAACCGACGGCACCGGCCTCTGCCATAAATCCCATCTCCGCAAGCTCAACTCCTGCAAGCCCCTTGGTGATGGCCCCCATCGTATAAACGTGCGTCTTCCTCGCCTGGCGCGCCTTTCTGTGAATATACTCGACATCAGTTTCATTTTCGATAGGCGGGTTTGTATTCGGCATACAAACAACCGAAGTAAATCCTGCCCCAACCGCCGCTGCCGAGCCGCTTGCTATCGTCTCTTCCTCTTCATCGCCCGGCTCACGGAAATGAACATGAATATCAATCAGCCCCGGCACAACTAATTTACCAGCGGCATCAATGACCGTATCCGCAGATTTCTCGATTTTGCCGACCTCTGCAACACTGCCATTAACAACAAGCACATCGCATTCTTTGTCGACGTCGTTTGCAGGGTCTATCACACGGCCATTCTTTATCAAAACCTTACTCATAAACTATCTGTTTCCCCGTCTGGATACCGGCCTGATGTTCATATCGTTATCATACACCATGCTGTAGCTATAGGTTACTATCGTCGCCTTTTCTTCCGCCGTGGCCGGTGCCAAAGTCAAATCCCATCGCAGAACACCTTTGTCCTTCTCGGCTCTCAGATACTCTGGGTCTTTACTAAGCGGAACATTCGTCTGAAAATCTTTAATTTCCAGTTCCTCATCTTCGGTATAAGGTATCCTTTCCAGCAGACGAAGCTTGACCTGTGTGTTTTTATAATTGTCAATAGCTATCCGATAATCATATTTCTCCACCCGATTGCCCCAAAGCGTATCTACCTTCTTGTCTTTGAATTCCCTTGAGATTTGAATCTGACTGTCAACTCCGAAGCCCGCTGTGAACTTTTCCCCCATTGTCACCATTTCAAGTTGACCTTTACCGACAAACTCGCCGTTGCGATACATACTGCAAGGACCTGCAAGCAATATGACTTCACTATCATTAATAATATCCGCCTGTAGATAAACATAATTTGTCAGCAGAGGTATACCTATCATCAAAAAGTCAGCTTTGGCTTCGAAAGAAGCTATAGTAATCAACTGCTGGTCGCTGCGGCTGGGCATCGATAAACCGCTGCCCAAATCATAGGTAACACTTACACCCTCAGTACGTGCAAACCTCACCGCCTCCTCCTGCATCACCTGCGCTGCCTTCTCATCTGCATAAAACTCCATCAGTTGATTGTCCATCGCTACTTTGTTAAGCGCAGACTGCGCAACTTTACCCTTTCTGGCTATTTGCTGACGTTCACTTTGAAGTTTATTAAATTCATCGCTCAAATCTCTATACACACTCTTGTCATATAACTCTCCTTCGCGTGGTGCACTTGCTGCACGTTTAGATCTTAATAAACTCCACCACCTTCCACCGGTTTCAGTCACTTCCACCTCTATAGGCTCTAAAACCGGAGCCCCCGCAGCCATCGTCGGCTGAGCAGTTGACAAACTCAACGCAACATCGTCCCAGTCTTCACCGCTGGCTTGATGCATTATCGCATTGTATTCGACAGTCACCTTAGACTCATCGGGCTCAGCCCGAAGATTATACTGCGGCAGCCAATTCGCGTTATTAACCAGATACCTTAACTCAATAGTCGTTCTCTTTTTATTAGGGCTGTTAACAACAAGCACCGCTTCTCGCTCGGTCCGGCTGCGACCCGCTTGAAGCTCCTGCAGTTGCCGTTGCAGCAGTTCCAGTTCCTTCTCAAGCTCTTTCTGGCGAAATTCTATTTCCACAGTTTTTTCGTGCCATTCTATCGCCTTCTCTTCAAGATGGCTCATGAACTTCTCGATCGACTCGGAATCCATAACTCCACGGTTTAGATCGGCGTTGGCCGCATCCACCGAAAGCTTCCACTGTTGCTCGAAGTGACTAAACAGCCAACATGCTATATTCAAGTCCCTTTTTGCCTGATAGCTCCGGTTTTTAACCTCCTCAATTTCAGCATCCAGTTTTTTTACTTCTTCTCGGGTGTCCTCCCTCACCGCCTTCTCACGGTAGCGAACGCTCGTTACCGTCACCTCACCCAAAGCCTGGGCATATAGACTTTCAGGCACAATCTCCTTAGGAAGTTCCTGCACGACCATTTCTGAACTGCCTCCGGGTAGTTCAACCTCAATCGTCCTGCTGACCAGTGCCTGGCCTCGATATACTATTACTTCAGAGATTGAACCGACAACTTCCCGAATATCCTCCTCGGAAAAACAGGGCTGAACAATAACAAGAACCAAAACAACCAGTATCAATATGCGATCCTTCATTTTTCCTTCCCTGAAAATACAAAAATCATTATTAACCCTTTAACGCCGCCGCCTGATTGACTAAGAATAAAACCGCCATCCGAACGGCAAGCCCGTTTTTCACCTGCTCTAAAATAACGCTGTTCGCACCATCCGCCACTTCGCTTTCCATCTCCAGCCCTCTGTTAATCGGCCCGGGATGCATAACCAGAATATCCGGCTTCGCCCTTTTCATACGCTCTACCGTCAGCCCGAAATAATGCGAATATTCCCGCACCGATGGAAACGGATTGCCTCCCAGCCGCTCGAACTGTATCCGGAGCATATTTATCACATCAATCTTTTCGATAACCTCGTCGAGCGAGTAGCTTACCTTAACCGGCAGCCGGTCAACCTGCGCCGGCATAAGCGTCGGTGGGCCGACAAATATTACCTCCGCCCCGAGTTTCGTCATAGCCCACATATCGCTGCGGGCCACACGCGAGTGCGCTATGTCGCCGACAATCGCTATCTTCAAACCATCCAGAGTCCCTTTGGATTTGCGAATCGTATAAACATCCAAAAGCCCTTGAGTCGGATGTTCGCAGAAACCGTCACCTGCGTTCACCACACAGGCGTTAATATTTCTGCTCAAAAATTTCGATGCCCCCCCGGCGCTGTGCCGCACCACGACAATATCAATACCCATCGCTTCCAGATTCTTGGCCGTATCCAGAAGCGTCTCGCCTTTGCTGACCGAGCTTGCCGTTTTGGTGAACTCCACAACGTCGGCGCTTAATCGGTTCGCCGCCAGCGTAAAGCTGTTTCGCGTTCGCGTGCTGTCCTCAAAAAACAAATTCATCACGACCTTGCCCCGCAAAGGCGGCGCCTTCTTCACCGACCGCGTGCTTATCTGCTCGAAACCTTTCGCCGTGTCGAGAATATGCGTAATTTCTTCAGCGCTTAAATCACGCAGTCCCAATAAATGCTTGTGCCGCCACCGGAACTGTTTGCTCTTTCTTATCAGCGCCATAACTTCGTATCTCTACTCGATAACGACTTCTTCTTTTCCGTCTGATTCGGAAAGAAAAACCTGCACCAGTTTCCCCGGCTCGATATCGGTTTTATAACCGACATAATCCGCCTGTATAGGAAACTCTCTGCCCACCCTGTCAACGAGAACCGCCAGTCGTATCGCCTTCGGCCTGCCCAAATCTATAAGCGCATCCAGCGCCGCACGCGTCGAGCGACCGGTATATAAAACATCGTCAACTAAAACAATTATCTTATCATCTATATTGAAACCAATCTCTGTAGTGCGCACCTGCGGCTGCTCACCGCCCTGCGGCGAATTCAAATCATCCCGGTAAAGTGTTATATCCAATGTCCCGCATAGTATGTCCCTGCCAAGCTCCCCAGATAATCTGCCCGACAACCTTTGCGCGAGAACCTCACCCCTGCTGCGAATGCCGATTACCGCAAGGTCAAGTTCGGATGGGGTTTCGGAAATAATTCGGCTTGTCAAACCCTTGAGGATTTGCTCGATTTGCTCGGAATTCAAAATTATTTTCATAGTTACGGCAATTCCCTGGCCAAAAAGCTCGAATGTCGGCCGGATTATAGCAACCAAGCCCGATAAAGGCAAGGATTCTACCCTAACTTTTACAAATCCCCTTTTTCAATACTGAAAACCCAATATTTCACGCCATCCGGCAGAAAATTTGCTTGAAAAAAAATCCCCTTTATGGTATCATACATCAAGTATCCAGGGCAGAACCATGGGTCGCAGCTTATAGGCGAATTTCTGCCTTTTTCGTAAGTTTTACCACTAATTTTCCGGGGGAGCGGAATGGCTTTAAGTGGCAAAAAATTGCTCGTTTTATGCCTGATGGCCTCGATGGTAGCGGTGCAGCCGCTCCACAGTGCCGCCGCTCAAACCAACAAACCCCTCCAGCCGCAGGGACTGAACCACGCCGGTGTTTATACATTGCGAAAATTAGACCCCAACTTAACTGGCTCCGGCGTCAAATTCGCCGTTCTCTGCAGAAGCTTCACCTACATTGACGGCGAACCACAAAACGACTACCGCCCGAATATCAACCATCGCTGCTTCAAAAACAACCAGCTCACGTTTAACGAACGGTCGGAAATTCCCGCCGGTACCTCCCCTCACGCAACCGCCGCCTGCTCAATACTGCTCGGCGAAGACCAAAACGCTTATAATTCCAACCTCGGCCGGTTCCACTATCAGGGAGTCGCTCCGCAGGCAACAGCCTATACTTACGAATTCTGGCATTTTCTAACTAATAATATATTCCCTTACTCGCCGCCCGATGCCGACATCATCACCGCCAGTTTCGGCACTCAAGCTGAAGACTGGTGGACAAGAGGTATCGAAGCGATGGTCGACCAAAACGGTCTTATCGTCGTCGCCGGAATAGGAAATGGCTCAGACGTTTACGACCCGCTGCTCTATCCCGGCGCTGGCTCCAACGTCATCGGTGTCGGTGTAGTCGATTCCGTAAAAACCGAAAATCTCGCAGCCGCCCTCGAAAACTTCTCGCTCGCATCCCCGGAACATTCGAGTATCGGCCCGACCACTCAGGGACAATGCAAACCCGACATCGTCGCACCCGGAAACTGCCTCGCCGCCGATGTAAACGACCCCGAACGTTACGAACCGACCGGCAACTGGTCCAGCTTCTCAACCCCGATAGCAGCAGGCACTCTCGGCCTGCTCGTCCAAAAGGCCAAAGAAGACCAAAACCTGAATGACGCTATCGCACAGCAAGGCGGAAACTGCATAATGAAAGCCCTCCTGCTCAACTCAGCAACAAAACTGCCCTACTGGCACAAGGGCAAACTAACAAAAGACGATGACCACGAGGCCCCCCTCGATTATATACAAGGTGCCGGAATGGTAAACGCCCTCGGCGCCTACGAAAATCTAATCGCCGGCCCGATAAAACCTGGCTATGCCCCCGCAATCGGTTGGGATAACAATCAACTGGATATAAACGAAATCCCGGAAAACATTTACCAGTTCACGCTCACAGAACCGGCCGGTAAATTAATCACCGCCACAACCGTCTGGAACAGGCATTACAATAATACTTACCCCTTCGAGCCGACTCCAGATAAAAATACCAACCTTCGCCTTGAGCTTTGGGCCATCGACCTCGAAAATCCCGAAAACGACTACCTGCTTGATTACAGTGACAGCACTGTCGATAACCTCGAGCATATTCACATCCCTGCCGACGCGAATTACACCGACTACCAGCTAATCGTTTCTTTCAGCAATCCTGATGACCCGAACCAAACGGAACGCTACGGACTGGCCTGGAATGTCACTGACAAACAAAACAAAGACAACATTCTTTGGTACGACCTGAATGCCGACGGCACTGTTGACGACGCCGACCTCAAGCTGCTCGTAAAAAATGCGCTGGCCGGCATAACATCACCCGACAGTTATCTGCTCGGCGATATAAATGCCGACGGGGCAATCAACCAGAAAGACTTCCAAATCTTCCTCGAACACAAAGACACCGCCGCCGACTGGTACACAGA
Source organism: uncultured Pirellulales bacterium (assembly GCA_964468375.1). GTDB lineage: Bacteria > Planctomycetota > Phycisphaerae > Sedimentisphaerales > Anaerobacaceae > CAYXUW01. The sequence continues at coordinate 15,728 of CAYXUW010000044.1, forward strand.
AATAGCAACTGAATAATCTATTCAACCCCCTAACTTGCATTTGGCAAACGGAGTATCTCTTGACTTTTTAAGCATATTCAGGTATACAATAACAACACAGTATTATACTTCCAGGAGAATACATAAGGAATGAGGGTGACATCAGTTACCGCGATTTGCTTAGCTATCGCGGCATTTTTGTTTTTAACCACGCCTGCCTTCTCTATAGAAGAACAGGCCGCAATACCGCCGTATAAACAAGGCGAAATCATCGTCAAATTCACCCGCCAAGCATCCGAAACCATTAAAGAGGAGCTCTCCAAAGAAAAAAAATCGGACGCACTAAAAATGTCTGCCTCTTTAGATGAGCTTGGCCGCAGACACAAAGTTAAAAGAATCAAGCCGCTGATTAAAAATTTAAAAACCGAAAAGCAAAGAACAAACATGCTCTTCGAGAAAAGTAAAGTCCGTTTAACTAACAGAGAAAAGCATTTTGTGAGAAGGTCGCAGCGCGCACCAAAAGACACAAAAGCACCCGAACTTGACAGGATATACAAAATTGAACTCGCAGACGAACAATCAGCAGAGGAGGCGGTGGCGGAGTACGAGCAAAATCCGGATGTGGAGTATGCCGAACTGAACTATATTGTTAGCGCAGCTGCCTCGCCGAATGACCCTTACTATAACGTCCAATGGGCATTAAACAACACAGGCCAATTTTATCCCGTCAGCGGCGGAGGTAGCAACTATGGAACCGTCAATGCCGATATAAATGCACCCGAGGCATGGGACATATACACAGGTAGCCCGGACATTATCGTCGCCGTAATAGACAGCGGCGTTGACTACACACACAGAGACCTCCTCGACAATATGTGGACGGACGCAAATGGTAACTTTGGAATTGACTACGTTAACGACGACAATGACCCGATGGATGACCTCGGACACGGCACTCATTGCGCGGGAATAATCGCGTCGCGGGCCGATAACGGCACAGATATCGCCGGCGTCTGCTGGAATGCAAAGATAATGGCTGTGAAATTCATAAACGCCGACAATCTGGGATATACAAGCGACGCCGTCAGCGCTATTTACTATGCCGTGGACAACGGCGCAGACGTCCTCTCCAACAGCTGGGGAGGATATTACTATTCCGAAACCCTGGAAGATGCCGTCAACTACGCCCACAGCCAGGGCCTCGTAATAGTCGCCGCAGCCGGAAACGGTAATTCCAGCTCGCCTTCCTATCCAGCTTACTATGACCACGTAATATCAGTAGCGGCGACCGATTCCAACGACCAAAAAGCATCTTTTTCCAATTACGGCCAGTGGGTCGATATAGCGGCGCCGGGTGTGGACATACTGTCATTAAGAGGACAGAATACAGATATGTACCTTGGAAAAACCGGCTATACGCCCGGAGACAATTTTGTGCCCTTCGGCGACCCTAATGCTTCAATGTATATTTGCTCAGGCACATCTATGGCTTGTCCCTATATCGCGGGTGCTTGCGGCTTACTGCTCTCAGTCAATCCTTTCCTGACAACCGAAGACGTAAACGATATTCTGGCGGAAACAGCCGACCCCATTGCCGACGGTATCTGCTCCTCTGACGGCCGGCTAAATCTTTGCCGAGCGCTTACCCAAGCGATTCAGTCCGCATCGAAGGGACACATCACCTTGGACGATGACTATTACGCTTGTGACAGTAATATCGCCATCTCCCTGACCGACAGCGACCTCGCAGGTCAAGGAATATGCAGCATCAGCATAACCACAACCGGCGGAGATTCTGAAACTGTAATTCTGACGGAAAAGACCCCGCCCATCGGAGCTTTTACAGGAATAATTTATGCTGTCGCCGGCGAGCCGAACATCGGAGATGACTATCTCCAGGTTGCCGACGGAGACATTATTGAAGCCGTATATTATGACGCCGACGACGGCACAGGCAATCCTGCAGAGGCAACCGACAGCAGCACAATTGACTGTGTCCCGCCTATCATCTCGAATGTTCAAACGGACGTCAGGGCCTCCGAGCTCATAGTTACTTTCGACAGCGACGAACCGGCCTCAGCGGAGGTTTTCTGCGGTCAGGCCTGCGGGGGGCCGTATAACCTGCAGGGGCAGTCCTCGGGCTTGCGAACAAGCCACACAATCGAATTATCCCCTCTGCTGCAATACACAACTTACTATTTCATCGTTACAGCCGCCGACGCCGCCGGCAACCAAACAACCGACTCAAACTCCGGCAGTTGCTATTCGTTTACTACCACAGGACCGAACAACATATATGTCCCCGGCCAGTATTCAACTATTCAGGACGGCATAGACC
>CAYXUW010000045.1:0-17920 GCA_964468375.1 uncultured Pirellulales bacterium
GCTCCGAATAGGGCGGTCACCGGCTCACGGGGTTGAAAGTCAATCGGGCCGTTCTTGGATTGAATAAAGACATTCGGCCGAAACTTTCCGTCGAACGGAACGAATTCCTTATATGCGCGTTTCGAACGGTCGGGGTCAACATCGGCGTTATATACGAATGACCGCCACATAACAATGCCGCCGTACGGCTTAAGCGCCTCAGCCAGCATATTTGCTCCGTCAACGTGAGTCCTGTTATATTCCTGCGGACCGGGCATACCCTCCGAGCTGGCTTTTACCAGAAATCCGCCGAAATCGGGTATGAACTGGTAGATTTCTTTTACTTTCTCCTTCCACCATTTTCTTACTTCCGGATTACATGGGTCGGAGTTGGGGAGGTCGCCTATGCCGCCTCTTCTGTTGCTCTCTATGGCAAATTTAGCTGAAATCGGAGAGGAAAAATTGGCGGAAAGAAATACCCTTATGCCGTAGGGACGAAAGATATCAGCCAGTTTGGCGACTTTTTTGAGGTATTCGGTCTTAAGTATGTCGGGGTTGGCGTTAACGCTGTTAATTACGGTTCCGTTGATGCCGAGCGACGCATTAGCGCGGGCGTAATCTTTATATCGCGGGTCTACGGTCCCCGGCAGCTCGTCCCATTTCCACAATGATTTGCCTGCATAGCCGCGTTCTATCGACCTGTCGAGATTGTCCCAGTGATTCAAAAGGCGATATTGTATTTTTGGTTTGGAACGGATGTCTATGTTCTTGGCCGATTGTCCTGTTTGTATAAGCCGCAGGAGGTGAAAAGAACCATACAAAAGCCCTATGTCTTCATTTGCGGTAATAACTGTAACCGGCGTATTATTTATCTTGGTTGATTTAATCAGGAAACCTTCATTTCCTAAAGCAGCCAGTTCACCGGATAGGTTCAGTTTCTGTATTAGTTGAGATTGTTTCGGCGTGCCGATGACGAGGGCGCCGCCGACAGGAAGTATTTTGCTTACGGGCAAATCATCTCCTAAAAGGTCATCCAGCCCTTTTTTAATTTCTTCCCGGACAATGTTCAGTGTTTCAGATTCACCTTGAACTACGATGGAAGAAAACGCCTGCTGGTATTCCTTCAGCATCGTTGCGTCATCCAGCTTTTTGTAGGACATCCAGAGTTTGTAGCCGTCGTCGGCTGTGGCCGTTGAACAGACCAAACCCGCGACGCATAACATAAGTAATGTATTCCTGGGCAAATACTTCATATTTTTGCTCCAATTAAACAATATGATATTAAGACACAATTGTGCGTTTGTCAAGAAGCTATCGAATCGCCGCGGCTGCAGCGGATAGATGCGGTATTTCTACTTGACGAGCCCGAGTTTTTCCGGAACCCACATCGATATTTCAGGCACGAATGTGCAAATCAAAAGCGTAATTATCATAGCAATAAAAAATGGAACGATGTGGCGTATCACTTTAGTCACTGTGGTATTGGCTATGCCGCAGCCGAGGAAAAGAGCTGTCCCCACCGGCGGAGTGCACAGGCCTATACACAGGTTCATAATCATAATGATGCCGAAATGCAGCGGATGTATTCCGAGTTTCTCGACGATAGGTAAAAAGATAGGAGTGAATATCAAAATAGCGGGAGTCATATCCATAAAGCATCCCACCACCATCAGTATGACGTTAATCATAAGTAAGAGTAAAATCTTGTTATTTGTTGTGCCTAACAGCGCCGCACTGATATCTTGGGGGACCCGCTCCGATGCGAGAACCCACGACATTGCCATACTTGTCCCTATCAGCAGAAACACCACCGACGTAGTAACGCCGCACTGAAGCAGAATCTTCGGCAGGTCTTTGATTTTCACCTCGCGATACACAACCACGGCAAGGAACAGCGCATAAAGAACAGCGATGGCCGATGCCTCTGTCGGAGTAAACCACCCCATAAGGATACCGCCGATTACAATAACGACCAGTAGCAGCGGGGGGATTGCCTTAAGAAAACTTACCACCGCCTTTTTCAGGGCGAATGCTTCGCCTTTGCCGTATTTATGTTTGACCGATATCCATCCGCTTACGAACATCAGACCCAGTCCTACAAGCATGCCGGGCAGGTACCCCGCCATAAACATAGCTGCTATTGATACGAAACCACCCGTGGCCAGTGAATAGACAATCATAACATTGCTGGGCGGAATCAGCAGCCCTGTTGTTGCCGCCGTTATCGTTACCGAGGCGTTGAAGTCCCTGTCGTAACCCATCTTGTTCATCAGCGGCACCATAAAACCTCCGACTCCGGATATCGCCGCCGTTGCCGAGCCTGCTATCGCGCCGAAGAGCATGCAGGTCAACACATTTACGAAAGCCAGCCCTCCTCTGAATCGGCCGACCAGTGCATTGGCAAGATTGATTAGCCTCTGGGCGATGCCTCCGTGCCCCATAAGCTGACCCGAAAGAATAAAGAACGGTATCGCCAAAAGTGCGAAGCTGTCTATGCCCGTGGCTATATTGTGTGCCACACTTACGAATGCTGGCAGGCCGCCTATTGCCATCACCGCCAGAACTGTCGCGATGCCCATACAGAACGCGACCGGCACGTTGAGCAAAAGCAGTATGAAGAAACTTACAACAAGCACCAGTATAGGTGTATCCACGTAAACGTCCTTTCGGTTAATCAATTCCCTCTTCAACGTGATGGGTTATTTCATGTGTAACGACGGGTCCTCCTTTGAATAGCTGCACTAGCCTTTCGACAAGCCCGATGACCGAATAAAGCACGAGGAAAAATCCGCTGATTGGTACTGCGAGATACACGTAACCCATCTTCCACCCCAAAGCCGGTGACACCTGCCCCATCTCTAGCGTGTTGCTGACGAGTTTGATTCCGCCTGCGACCATCACGGCCAGCGAGAAGGCCGATACACACAAAAACACGAAGATTTCAGTATAAAGTCTTTTTCCGGATGATAGCTTGCCCACGAAGTAATCGATGCCCAGATGTGCACCTCGGCCCAGCGCCACAGCCGCTCCGAGCAGTGAAACCCATATAAGCATAAACCTCGCCAGTTCCTCTGTCCATGTGCTTGGGTTCTTAAGTATAAAGCGCGTAAAGACCTGCCATAACACGTCCACAACCAGCACCGCCACGACCGCTATAACCAGCAGTTCGAGTGAACGGTCTAATACTTTCTTTATTGACCTGAACACCGTTACTTTATCTCCTGTATCTGTTTGATTAATTCACCGAGTTCGGTGTCCTTGTAGTCGTCCCACATACTTTGGACAGATTCCTGGAAGGGTTTTTTGTCCGGATGTATTACCTTTACCCCCGCTTCCTTTACTATTTTGAGGTCTTCTTTTTCCGCCTCAGCCCAAATCTTGCGCTGATACTCAACGGATTCATCCACGGCTTCCTGAAGTATCTGCTGAAACTCAGGCGTGAGATTGTTCCAGACTTTCACGCTTATCATAAGTATGTCGGGCAGTCTCGCGTGTTCGTCCAGTGTGTAGAATTTGCATACCTCGTAATGCCGTGAAGTCCGATACGAGGGCGGATTATTCTCCGCCGCGTCGACGACGCCCTGTTCGAGCGAAGTATAAAGTTCGCCCCACGGAATCGGCGTCGGCGAACCGCCCATCGCCTTTATCATCTCTATGGACATTGTGCTGTTCATAACGCGGATTTTCAGACCCACTAAATCAGCGGGACTGTTGATTTCCTTCTTAGCATAAAAACTTCTCGCTCCTGCGTCATAAAAACACAGACCGCGCAGCCCTTTATTCTGGCCTGCAAGCAGCAGTTTCTTGCCTATCGGCCCTTTCAAAACCTTCCAGTAGTGCTCGGAATCTCTGAATAGATAAGGTATGCCGAATATTCTCATTCTTGGTACAAACCCTTCCATTACCGCAGTCGATGTTTTTGTCATTGCGAGATAGCCGAGCTGGAGCGATTCTATGTTTTCTTTTTCAGTGCCTAACTGTTCGCTCGGGAAGATTTGAACCTGCATTCGGCCGCCCGATTTTTCCTTTGCTTTCTCGGCCATATATTCCATCGCCTTGTGGACAGGATGGCCCACGTCGAGACTGTGAGCCAGCTTCAATACTACCTTTGATTTGCCGGCGTCTTCTGATTTTTTGCAGCCGCCAGATATCGCCGAAGCCGTAAATAGAACACAGCAAACCGTTATAACTGATTTCTTCATTACTTATCCCCTTTGTAATTTTCTAGCCAAAATCACTTCCAAGCAAACCGTGCGGAGTTTTGCCCCGACGGCATATTTACTAATCACATTTTTTACCTTTTTTTAATTTTCCTGTCCAATATTATTTCAAAGTAATAAACCGTCCCCTTTTGGCCTGATTAGTGACGATATTATAGGGTGCATAGAGTTATCTTGACAAAGATTCTGCAAGAAGGTATAATAGTAATGGGTGTGTGATGATGAAAAGCATTCTAACCATTCCAAAAGGTATAGGGATTGACCGGACTCTTTGGTGCCGCTATGAGATGAAATATGTTATCAGCAAATCCAAAGCGGCGGCAGTCGAAAAGTTTATCCAGCCGTATCTGAAGCTGGACCGTTACTGTAAATCCCGTCCGGATGCTGCTTATCCGATTGTCAGTCTCTATCTGGACTCGGATAATTTGCAGCTTTGCAAGGAAAGTCTGCGGGGACATCTGAAGCGTTTTAAGCTTCGTGTTCGCAGCTATAGTGATGAGCACGATTGCCCTCAGTTTTTCGAGGTCAAGCGTCGTGCGAATACAATTATTATCAAGAGCCGGGCCAGAGTTATGCATCAGAATGTGGCGGATTTGCTTTCGGGCCGATATATCTCCCCCGTGCGAAACTATAAAACTGAGGCGGATGCGCTTAAACAGTTTCAATTATATATGAAAAGTATTGTTGCTAAACCCAAGGTGCTGATTCGATATATCCGGCGGGCGTATGAAAGCGATACGGAAAACCGCCTCCGGGTTACCTTCGACCGTCAGCTTGCCTATAAGGTCAGCAGCGACCCACAGGTATTGTTCAGCGGAGAAGGTTGGCGGGATAGTTCTATAACCTTGAGGGATGTGATTTTAGAAATTAAGTTTACAGGCCGTTACCCCGCCTGGTTGGGCAGGATGGTTCGGTATTTTGATTTGCGCCAGCAATCAGTGTCCAAGTATGCCACTTCTGTGGAAAGGGCCTGCTTATTGAGATTCTGTGCACCTGAAGTGCCGATAGTGAAGTATTGATTATGAATATAAATCAGATTTGGGAAATTTTAGAAGGCAGTCCATTATCGGGAGGACGGTTTACTCCTGAAAACGTTCTTCTGTCTTTGTTGTTGGCATTCGTTCTGGGGCAGGTTATCGCCTGGGTATATTACTTCACTCACAGCGGTCTGTCTTATTCGAGAACCTATGTGCAGTCGCTGGTCTTGGTAACAATCGTGGTATCTATGGTTATGGCGGTTATCGGCGACAATATTGTAAGGGCCTTCGGATTGATGGGGGCTTTGGCGATTATACGTTTCCGTAATGTAGTTAAGGATACGCGGGATATAGTGTTCATATTCTGCGCGCTCGTGGTGGGTATGGCGGCCGGCTCTCAGCGCTATGCTATTGCCGTAGTGGGCACTGTTGTCCTGAGTTTGATAGCGATATATCTTGACCTGACCGGCTTCGGCACGCATCAGCCGCATAACGGCTTTTTGCGGTTTAGTCTTCCGGGTCATATCGGTCCCAGACACCCTGTTCCCGATATTCTTAAACGTTTCTGCGGCAATTTTACTCTTATATCAGCGCAGGACAGCGGGTTCGGCAGCTCCGAAGTTGAATATGCTTACCAGTTGATGGTGCGAAACGCCAAGAAAAATGAAGAGATGCTGGCCGAGCTGGAAAAAGTTGAGGGTATTGAAAATGTCAGCTTAACAATGCAGGAGCAGTTGCTGGAGGTTTAAACTGACTATGGAAAGGACAAGCAGTTATCGCGGTGGTCGTTTAAGTCAGCATATTGTGCCTATCCTCATTTGGCTGGCGGCTGTAGCGGCTGTCGCTGCATTGTTTTATCATCGTTCACAGCGTTTTGAAATCCTGGGCATAGCTCAGGGCGAAGTTCGGGAGATTGCAGCTACGTGCACGGGTCGATTAAATAGTGTTCCGGTTAAATTATTCGAAAAAGTCCGAAAGGGCGACGTGCTGGCTGTAATTGATACTGTCCTTGACAACGAGCACTTGGAGGCGGAGTTAAATACCATCTCAGCGGAAACACAGCGCCTGCAAGCTGAATTAATTCACACGCAGCATGCCCTTCTTGCTGAAGCGGCTGATATGGAAACCGATAGGATTGCATCCCGGCGGAGGTTTGCTGTCGATGTGGAGAACGCCCGGCTTAGAGTCCTCGAGCTAAAAGCGGCACTTGAGACTGGCCGGATAATATTAGAGAATATTCAGCTGGATACTCAGATTTTTATGGTGCAGAATTTTTCAGACCAAAACGATGCTGCTTATTACGAACGGCAGAAAAAGAAAGTGCAGTATGATGCCTTGGCCCAAGAGATTAAAGAGAATGAGCAGCTGCTGGCTCAGGCCGAAAACGATTTACAGCGGGCTCGGCAGCGTATGGATGAATTTGTTGCCTTATCGCGGGAAACTCCCGTCGTTGACAGCGCCTTGAACGTTATACGCAGCGAAATAAAAGTTCAGGAGCAGCGTATGCAAGAATTGCTGGCGAGACAGATAGCTTTGGAGTTAAAGTCCCCGATTGACGGCGTGGTTAGCCAGGTTCTGAGACGCCCCGTGCGGCGAACCGGTGAGGGGGTTGTTCGGCAGATGCTGGGAAGCGAAGGCGAAGCTGTTTTAGAGGGCGACCCTATTCTTACTGTGGCAGGCAGCGAATCTTCCGAGGTTATTGCCTGGGTAAGTGATGCGCATTTAGGTCGGGTGCGGGAAGGAATGACAATAGAGCTTATCAAGGAAACTGAGCCCGCCCGGATTGCAAGCTCCCGGGTAACATATCTCGGGCCGATTATGGAAGTGCTGCCGCAGCGGCTGTGGACAATTCCCGATGTCCCCCAGTGGGGACGTCCTATGCTGATACCAATCCCGCCCGGCTTAAACCTGATTCCGGGTGAAATCGTGGGGATAAGAGGATTGTAGCTGAAAATTCTACCGTTCGTTTTTCCGCGATAAGATATCGAGCAGTTCTGTAAGTTCTTTTACTTCGGTTTTGGGTTTTGTTTTGGTGTTGGTGCCGTCTGCGAACCCCGTTGCGTCGAGCTGTTTTTTCTCGGTTTCTGACAGCGTCGCTTCTGTAACGATTCGCGGCGTTATAAATACCACCAGTTCGCGGGTTACTTTCGATTCGGTTTCAGATTTGAATAACCCCCCGAAAAGCGGCATGTCGCCGAGCACGGGCACTTTGGTAATGTCTTTTGTAGTTTCCCTTTTTCGCAGGCCGCCTATTACGATGGTTTGGTTGTCTTTTACCAGTGCTATCGTGTCGGCTCGGCGGGTATCGACGGTCGGCAGGCCGTTCGGGCCTTGGCTCACGAGAACGCCGAATTCAGGCACGATGTGTAATTTTATCATCCCGTCCCTTGTAGTGTGCGGCGTGACTTTAAGTTGAACGCCGACATCTTTAAATTCCGTATAAGTTATGGGGTCTTCCCTTGCTACCTGTCGCAGCTCCCTGTAAGGGATTTCACGGATAATTTCGAAATTGGCTGTTTCATTGTCGAGCACTAAAACACGTGGATTGGCAAGAAGCTTGGCTTCAACCTGTTGGTGCAGAATGTTCAGGGCCAGTTCTATGTCAACCGCGTCATTGAGAAGACTAAAGTTCAAGGTGCCGCCGTTGATACGGTCGAATGAACCGCCCACAAAAGGCTTTCTCCGCATAGTTGTATATCTTTCAGTTGTAGTATCGAAGTAAGTTCCCATTGGAAGCTCTGTGGTTTCTGTCTCAGTGCCTGTAACGGTGAAGGAACTGGCAGGGCCGTCGTCAGAGTCTCTGTAAATACCGCTCGTAGTTTCACTATATGTGGTGGTTTGGTCTATCGTGGTTGGAAAATCAGTATCAATATTGCTCTTGCTGACATCGGTGGTTTTCAGGGGTGTATTACGACCGACACGCCACTCCGGATTTAATTCGAATCCCTCCTGGCTGGTTATATCATAGATTCTTACATCAACCAGTACCTGCGGTGTCATAAGGTCTATTTCATTTATGAATTTGTCTATGCCTTTGATTTTGCTTTCGGTATCCGTAACGATTATATGGCTGGTTCCTTTGCTGAACGCTACTTTGCCTCTCTCCGATACGAAGCTGCTCAGTGCCTTGGCGACTTCATTGGCATCTGCGTACGTAATTCGATAAATTTTCGTAACAAGCGGGTCTTTTATGGCGGTAATCTCCGAAATCGGAACCACCCTAATCATATTCTCTGTGGCTATGTAGGTGTAATCGTATGCTGCCAGAATGTTGCTAAGCGCTTCTTCCAGGGGAACATCCGTTATTTTTATTGTAACGTTGCCGGTAACTTTCGGGCTTTTGACTATATCGATATTCGCCTGTTTAGCCAACTCCATTAGCACCGTATCGATGGGCGAGTTTACGCAGCTGTATGTAATCCTCGTTTGCAGCCGCTGGGCTGTTGGGCTCGACTGTATATCTGCAGCGGAACCTTGCTCGGCCGCAGGGGCGGCGGACGAGATAAATAGCAGCAAGATTACCAGCAATGAAGCAAAGCAATCTCGGCGGTATTTTTCTGTTGCTTTACACATAACAACTTCCTGTTTTGCCCTGAGTCAGCCTTTTATTTAGCTGTTTTCCCAAGTCGAGAGGTTTGTTCACCGCTCTCCAACCCCTAAAAAGCTCCCCCTGAATTAACTTTTATTATAGCAAATCTGACGCCCCGACTCAAGAAGAATTGGCCGCAGGACGGGTTCAGATGTGGTATAAGGACGATTTTATTCACAATAGGCTGTTGTTATGCCTCTAAAAATGATATTATAGGGCGGAGCGTTCGATTTTTGAGATTATTTACCTTATAAAAAGCCTTCGAAAATGAAGATTATAATCAGAGCGGTATTTTTTGTATTCATATCTGGCCTGATCGGTTGTTCTTTCGCGGATTCTTCCGAGGAAGCCCTTACTTATTACGGAATGAGCGATGCCTCCGCTGCGGCAGCGGTAGGGCGGGAAATGTTCGTTGTTGCCGATGACGAAAATAATGTACTGAGAGTTTACAAAACCGGCAAGCCGTCCCTGCCCGTTTTCTCTTATGACCTTACCGTCTTTCTCAGCGCCGAGCCGGAGCACCCCGAGGCCGATATCGAGGGCGCAACTGTTCTTGACGATACCATTTACTGGATAACCTCGCACGGCAGGAATAAAGATGGTAAAATGCGTCCGAACCGCTATCGTTTTTTCGCTGCTAAAGTCGAGACCGAGAATCAGAAAATTACTATCCGCCCCGTTGGTGTCCCTTGTCGCACCCTCGTCCATAATCTGCTCGAGGCAGACAATATGCGCTATCTCGGATTAGACCAGGCGACTCAATTCGACACAGTCGGTCTCACAAAAAAGCAGCGCAAAAATCTTGCGCCCAAAGAAAACGGCCTTAATATCGAGGCCCTTTGCGCTTCCCCCGATGGAAATACCATTTACATCGGCCTTAGAAACCCTCTCTACCTTTCCAAGGCCATTGTAGTTGTCCTGAACAATCCGAAGCGGGTAATTGAAAGCCAAAAGCCCCCGATTTTTGCTGACCCGCTTCTCTGGGACTTAAAAGGTTACGGCATAAGAGCTATGGAGTATTCCCGTTTTCGTAAGGCCTTTTTTATAATCGCCGGCCCCCACGACGACGAGCCCGCTGAATTTGCCTTATACCGCTGGTCGGGCGGCAGGGGCGAACCGCCGATATTTGTGCAGTCGATAGATTCCGATTTCAGCCCCGAAGCTTTGGTTGTCTTTGAAAATTCCCCCGACTTATTATTACTCAGCGATGACGGCGGTTTGGCCGTCGATGTATCTGGTGTTTTCGAGTGTATGCAGGGGAAATTAAATAAAGACGGAAAATGTTTGAATAAATACTTGACTGACCCGAACAGAAAACGCTTTAGGGCAATTACCCTCAAGTCGCAATAGAGCCGTCGAATCCTGCGATTGTCAGAAAAAACTGTGCAATATAATTGGTTTTAAATACTGAAAATTGGGTTTTTCAATATTTTTTATCCTTGACAAATTGCGAACCCCATAGTTAAATTAGGATAATAAGGCAATTTGGAGAGGCCTTATGCCAAAAGGACTTGGGTTAGAAAAGAGGAGTGGAAAAATGAAAGACCTGTTTACGACTGGCGAGGTTGCCGAAATTTGTAAAATAAGTCAGCAGACAGTCATCAGGTGTTTCGACTCCGGCCGGTTGGAAGGGTTTCGTGTTCCGGGCTCAAAATTCCGCAGAATTCCACGCCAGAATCTCATCAAATTTATGAAGGAAAACAATATTTCCTTGGATGGCCTTGATTCCGGCAAAGTAAAAGTTCTTATCGTTGACGACGACCCTGAGATTGTTGAGCTTATAGTCGATATCCTTGACCGGGACGGCAGGTTCGAGACCGAAACCGCCTCCAGCGGTTATGAAGCGGGTATATCGACCCATCAGTTCCGTCCGGATTTGATTCTGCTCGATTATATGCTGCCCGATATCAACGGCAATGTTGTCTGCCAGACCATAAGAAAAAATCCGGATTTCGCAGGCATAAAGATTATTATAGTGAGCGGCGTTGTAAAGAAAGATGAAATCGACCAGTTGCTGAAATCCGGCGCACAGGGTTTCATAAAAAAACCGTTCGATATCACCGAGCTTACTAAAAAAATCACCTCCGCCTTAAAAATGAAATAGACAATAGGGGGGAGGGTTTCCGCTCTGCGGGCCCCTTTAGTAAATACGAGGACGTTGCTGAATGCCGGAAGGAATCGCTGACCCGACAGTTGCTCATCAGGTAGAGCTTGTTATTCGTCGGCTCGGGTTTATTTCGACCCTGCCTTGCGTTCTTTCACATCTCTTAAAAGCTCAGCCCTCGGCACTTGCCGAAGCAATCGAGTCGGACCCTGCCTTGGCCGCCAAGGTTCTTTCGATTGCCCGACGGCACCGCTTAAGCTTTCCTGATAAAAGCCCGTCGGTCCGCCGTGCGGTTGACAGGTTGCCCGCTAATGCTGTCCGCCAGGCCCTTTTCTCTGTCGGGGTTTACCCTGCTTTCGGCCGGGACGAGCACAGAGTCACGTTTAGAAAGCAGCTCATAAAGCACAGCATCGCTGTTGCCTGCTGTGCCGAAGATATTGCCTCAATCTCGTCGCCCCAAATCGACCCGCAGCTGGCCTATTCGGCCGGGCTTCTCCACGATATCGGCAAACTCGCCCTCGACGAGGCAATGCCGAGGGGCTTTGCAGGAGTAGTCGAGCAGGCAAAAGCGAAACGTGCCCCCACCCGGACGATTGAGCTAAAAAATCTCGGCCTCGACCACACGACCATCGGAAAACGCCTCGCCGTTAGCTGGAGCTTGCCCAAGCAGATTGAGTTGGCCGTTTGGCTCCATCATACTGATGCCGGCCTGATTTCTCAGGGTATGTCCCAGGCGAGAATTGCCCACGTAGTTCAGTTGGCCGATTTAGTCGCTCGGCAGTGCGGCGTAGGCCAATCGGGCAGCTTCGATGAACCCGACTCCGCCGACAGAATAGCGCAGGCCCTCGAAATCTCCCCCGAACAATTGGGGCAAATTCGTATGAACCTCGCCGATAAGGTCGCGCAGAAATCGAAGCTTCTCGGCCTGGATTCACAAGTCACCGTTGACGATTACTGCAATACTGTTCACGCCGCAGCTGCCCGCTTGGCGCGAAAGCATACGGAAGTGCTTCTCGAAAGTCGCCGACTGCAGGCCGACTTAAACCATTTTGACTTTCTGAAAGAATTTCTGCTAAGCATAAACGCCAACGACCAGCCGATTGATATCGCCGAGAACTTCGCCGTTCGCTGGCAGAAGTTTTACCAGACCGGCTTGGTTTGCCTCTATTTGATTCCTCCCGACGATTCGCGGTTTCTAAAAGCCGTTGTTGTTGAAAGCCCGTCGCAGAAAAAGGCCATCGTCCTGAAAGCTCCCGCCGACGCGCCTGCGATACCTCAGCCGATTGCCGGCACCTTCGCGCTTCTCAACGCCGCCGGTTACGCCGATTGGCTCTTCGACCAGTTGTCCGTTGATTTCGACCCCGCCCATACAAAAATCGTCCCATTGCTCTCAGGCGGCGAGGCACTCGGAGCGATTGTATTCGAGCTTCATTATCCTGTCGAAGCCGGGCAGTTCGAGCAGAGGTGCAAATCAGCCGCTTCTGTTGCCGGCTCTGTTTTGGCTTTGGCTTTCGCCTCTGCGGATGGCCAGCGGCTGGCCGAGCGGTTCGCCCAGCTGCTCCCCGAAGATTCCCAGCGGCAGGGCGTTCAGCAGAGCGTGGTCGAGGATATCGACATTGATGCTATGAGCGCTTTGGCCGAAATGGCTGGCGGCGCCGCTCACGAATTGAACAATCCCCTCTCCGTCATAGCGGGCAGGGCGCAGATACTCGCCGACAGCGAAGCCGACCCCGACAAAAAACGCACCCTCGAATATATCCGGCAAAACGCTAAGGAAATATCTGTAATTATCGACGACCTTTTCGCCTTCGCCAGTCCGCCGCCGCCGAACCCCGCCTGGACGGACAGCAGCCGAATGCTCGATGAGGCCATACAGCAGGCCGCCCGAAAAGCCGCCGCCGAACACATCGACGTTCGCATCGAAGTCGCCGGCGACGTCAAAAAAGTTTTCGTCGATTCCGCCCAGATTGTATCGGCTATCTCCAACGTTATTGCCAACGCCGTCCAGTCTTACCCTGATAAGAACGGCCCCGTGAAAATCACCGCCTCCGCCGACGATTCCGGCGACTTCGTCAAGCTAACGGTCGCCGACCTCGGCTGCGGAATGAATTCCGAAACTCTCAAAAAAGCCACCCAGCCGTTCTTCTCAAGCCAGCCCGCGGGACGAAGAAGGGGAATGGGACTCGCCCACGCCGCCCGTCTTGTCCAGTTAAACGGCGGCTCGCTCAGCATAACAAGCCAGCTCGCCTCCGGAGCAACCGTCGCAATCCTCCTGCCCTGTAAATAATCCTTTCTTGTAATTCCTGCGAAAGCAGGAATCCATACTCTACTAACGGCTAATCTGCTTGTCCTGCCTACTGCTCGGATACTGTTTTACCGTCCGCCTTCGGCGAACTACTGTTCGCTTCCGACTCGCGGGCATCCGGCTGAACAAGCAACTATGTGTGTTCCCCTTACCCCAAGAGAGTTGACATTAAAATGAATTTATTTGGTCTGATGCCTTAACTTTATCAGCACAAGGTGTCCTTTCTTAACAACTGAACGCAGAAGATGTATATCTTACCTGCCTAAAGCCAGCTTCGCGGATTAGTTGTTAAGGAAGATGCCGAAGTCTCAACTCTTGTCCGACTTTTTCTTATTTCTTGCCTGTTTGCTCTGCCATTTCCTGTTTAACTCTCAGCCGGGAATATTTAATTCCCCCGCCAGAATTCACCCGAACTAAAGTCACATTTTTATTTGATCATTCCTCTGGAATCATATACTGGTTCCGGATTGAATGCTTTCGGATCGAACCGGTATCTGGATCGTTTGTATGGGAAAATCGGTTATTGTCAGGATTGTAGTAGAAGCGGCTGTGGACCTTATTGTCAGAATCAAGCATTTCAAAATAGCCATGGCGAATTCGCCATGATGATTCATTAATGTTTTGTCCTTCACGTATTACACCATCTTTGTCAAACCGCATGATTTTGGTTTTAGATAGTCCTGGGACTTTAGGATTGAAAAAGAGCCGCCATTTATTGTCAATTATGAAAGTTTCTTTTACTGCTGCTGCCGGGATTTTGCAATCAGGCAGGGTCCTTTGCAGATATTCGATCTGTTTAGCAGAGATTTTTTCACAACCTTCGAGAAGAAGCTCTTTCAAGCTACTAAGTCCCTTAATCGGTTCGAGACTATTTATCGGCGTGTTTTGAATCTTGAGTACTTGCAAGTTACTTAATTCTTTAAGTGGTTCAAGGTCATTAACATTTGTATCCTTAAGACTTAGTACTCTTAGTTTTTTCAGTCCTTTCAGCGGTTCGAGAGTATTGACCAGCGTACTTGAAAAGAAAAGCTCTTCCAAATGATTTAACCGCTTTATCGGCGCAAGGTCTCTGACTTTTGTGTTTGTAATACCTAATAACCTTAAGTTGCCCAACTTGCTAACCGCCTGAATATTGTCAATCTGTGTGGTTGAAACACCAAGATGGGTCAGCATGTCAAGACCTCTTATCGGCGTAAGATCATTAACTTCCGTACTGTTAAGGTCGAGCAGTATCAATTTAGTCAGATCCTTTAACGAGGATATATCGCTAACTTGATTACTGCTTAAATATAAGTGAGTCAGATTTGTCAACCTATTTAACGCAGATATGTCGCTGATTTGATTATTGTCTAACCATAACACCGTAAGGTTTATTAGCCCTTTTAACGCAGATATATCACTGATGCCGGTTTTACTCAAATGCAGACTTATCAGGTTTTTACACTGTTTAAGGAGCGTGATGTCGGCAATCTTTTTGCCATAAAGACTAAGCTTAGTTACATCTTCATAGTTTCTCTCTTTTAGGTCTTGCGGCTCCTTCCCAAGATGTTCGGCAATGGCATTGCGGATAATCACAGTGTCGTCGGTCTTTAATAAATCTGAATCTTGTTGCTTGCTGACACCGGCAATTGTTGTTGAATACTCAATCCGCATCAATTGGCCAAGTTCTTTATCAGAAAGCAAGATTAACAGATCAGAATATCCGGGATCATCAAGAATAGAAATGTAAAATTGTGAAATAGTTTCTGTCATAGACTCTGCCAGCTTTTCACTATGACTTGGAATAACATCCAATTCTTTTTTCTTATTTTCTGGCATGTACTTATAAATAGTTTTTTTACTAACTGTGCAAGAAAAGTCCTTCTTGCCATAATGTCTTCGCACGATCTTTGACCATTCGGTGAAAAAGTCATCACCATTACCACCATCACCTACGAGTTCAGTGCGGTTCCATTGTCGCTCAAGAATTTTTTGAATGAAGAATATCTGAACACCCTGTTCAAAGACAAGGCCATCGTTATTTGCCTCTTTCTCTATCCTTTCAGCTCCCGCTCCTCTTATCAGTGAGCCGTTTATCAGTCTTTTGATTTGCCTGGGATTTCTTCCGCCATATTTCGATATCAGTCTTTTGAACAGCCCATAGAACCTTTTGTTGCCTTGTCCGTCCTTGTATTCAAGGTTTTGTTCATATTCAACTGTTTGCAATTGTTCGTCAAGATAGATGTCCATTTCCTTCTGTAAAGGTGAAAGCTGCAGCTCAACCTGTAGCATTTTGTCTAAATAGCAACCTGCATCAATATCCTCGATATGCTTGTCTTTATAGTAAGCCTTTACTGCCTCTTTAACCACACCAATGTCCATACCTATCACGAAGATCAACTTGTCGATCTTCAGGTACAGTTTCAATGCCTCAAGCACCTGTAACGCAATATCCGGCATGCAACGGTCGAGGTCATCTATGAAGATTACCATCCTTTCGTTGTTGCGTGAAAGAGCGTCTTTTATCCAGTCTTTAAAGGCATCTTCATATTCGTTAAGGTAGGGTTTTTCCGGGTGATTGGCCTTCTGAAAGTTCTTTTTAATTTTCTTGATAACTCCGGGTTTTACCTTGAACCCTGCCACTTCAAATTCTGTGTCAGATAGTATGTCAAGTACCGATTCACCGGCAAAAGCGGAAAGCAGCTTGAGACTTTTAAGTACGGTTGCAGTACTGGCGTTTTCAAAATCGGTCACGTTTAATATTACTTCGGCAATCAGACCTTTCCAGACATCCTCCTTCTTATGGTATTTCCAAGGATAGAACCATACGTTTCTTGTTTTTACCTTGCCCTTTGATTCGTCTGACTGTTTCCATTTCTCCAGTGCATCAAACAGCCATTGCATGGCTGTGGTCTTTCCTGTGCCCCATTTGCCGTTGATACCGATGGTCAGGGGCATTTGTGTTTTCTCGTGCCGAATAATGTCGTAAACAGGCTCCAGATGGTAATGGAAGTTGAAAATATCGCTTTTCATATCGGCAAGAGATACGGGATTATCACTCAGAACCGTAATCTTCGGTGCTTTAGTTATTAGGTCATCAAAGACAGTTGCTTTTTGTTTTTTGGCCTTTGGAGCCATTACCATATCCTTTTATTTTCATTTTGCTTTTTAGGAGATCTTCGCCAGGCTGAAAAAAACCATCTCGCCTAAATCAGCACATCAAATACAATTTACTAACTACGCGATGATTCTCCCTCAAAGGTGCTCAACAAATTTTACCCCATTTCCCAATCCCCCACAACCCTTTTTAAAAAGCCCCCGGCGGCTTGTGCCTTAGGTGCGCCTAAGCGGAATTCAATCAAAAGCGCGCCTACCCGCACACCAAAAACAGCAAAACCCCAAAATTTTTTACCCCTTTTCTCGCATCGATTTACAAACGACTAAATACTAACGACTAACTCTTTTTTCGCATCATCCGCGCAGGTTCGTCCAATTATAGAGGCAGCGTTTTTCTGCGCCCCTTATGTGAAATAACTATGAATTGGAAACAGCGAACTGAAAACTTCTGAAATTTTCGAATGTTTTCGAACATTTCAGGTATGTTTTTCTGTTGTTTCAGCATCTTTTTTGTATGTTTCGATAGTTTTTTCGATAACTTTCGAACGTTTTTGAACACTTGCCCGTAAACCCGCGTCGTTGCCCCCTTTCACGCCGTTTTTTGTTTTCAAACAAGCGCATTCGCCCGAAAAATCGCTTATCTATATTGCTTAAATCACCCATTTTAACTAAAGTTTTTTTGAATCACCCACCGATACATATTTTACCCATTTTAACATTTAGGGTTTAAAAGGCGTAAAAAATGAGAATTTAGGCAATATATAACAATTAGGAGAGCAAAATTATGGTAAAGGAAGCCACGCTTGAGCGTTATTTGGATACCCTCTTAAAGGGCGACAGAAAGGCCAGCCGGGCCGTTATCGAGGAATCCCTTCAGACTGGCACCCCCGCTAATTCCGTTTATATGGACGTAATATGGCCTATTATAGCTGAAATCGAGCATTTAGCCCGTGCGGACAAGATTACGAGCACGCAGGAGCACTTGGCGACGCGGATTAACAGAACGATTGTGGACCAGCTTCAGAACAAGCTGCCGCGCAAGCCCCACAGGAACAAGAAGATAGTGATTTCCTGCACACAGGCGGAGTTACAGGAGCTTGGTGCCCAGATAATGGCGGATTTGTTCGAGAGCGACGGCTGGGAGGTCAAATTCATCGGCGGGGGACTGACAAACGACGATATCCTCGCTTTCGTGCACGAATACGCACCTGATATACTGCTGATTTACGGCAGCACACCTAAACAGGCCCCGGACGTTCGCCGGCTTATAGATACCATAAGAGAGATTAACGCCTGGCCGGACATGCGTATAATGGTATCGGGCGGGCTTTTTAACCGGGCAGAAGGGCTCTGGCAGGAAATCGGGGCGGATTTGTTCGCTGCGACGGCACTTGAAGCCATCCAGGCAGCGTCAAAAGATACCCCCGTTGAATCGGGTGAAAGGACGATAAATCAGCGGAAAAGGAAACGACAGAATAAACGAGTGCAAGCTCAAGCGATAGAATGAGTTAGTAACGATTCGCAATTAAAAAAGCTGCCCGATTATTACTCGGGCAGCCTTGCCTTTTTACGGTTTGAGCTAAAAATTATCAATGTCTATTACCACCAGTTGCCCCACCACCAGCTGGTTGTTGTAGTTGTTGCAGAGGT
>CAYXUW010000046.1:0-840 GCA_964468375.1 uncultured Pirellulales bacterium
ACCGGAGGCACCAACAGCAAGCACCCCGCTCAGTCGCCGCGGGGGCTTTTTAAAAAGGGTTGTGGGGGATTGGGAAATGGGATAAAATTCGGTCTGCACCTTTGGAGAGGAGCATCACAGAGTTAGTGTTTGGCGGATGAGAATTGAAGATATGCGAATTGAAAAACTGGTATTATCTCTAGGTTATCATTTCAAATGGCAAGGAAACGAATTGACAAAAGAGAGGTAAGTGGTCAGCAGGGTGTGAACCTCATAGAAAGTGTCGTAATGGATATGGGTTTCATATGGCGGCCAACGACTTTGCATGACGCAGGTGTTGATGGCGAGATTGAAATCAGGAATCCTGATACAGGTGAAATGTCAAACTGTATTATAAAAGTACAAAGCAAGGCAATTTCGGGGAAATTTACCGCAGAAACACAGGAAAGTTTCGAATATATTTGTAGACAACAAGACCTAGATTACTGGTTAAGCGGTAATGTACCAATTATTCTAGTAGTGTCTCGACCTAAAATGAAAGAGGCATATTGGATTTGCATTGGTGAATACTTCAAAGATCCAGCACGTTTAAAAGACCGTCGGATTCATTTCAGTAAGAAAATACACAAATTTGACAAAACTACTGACAAAGCCTTGATGAAGTTAGCTATACCTAGGGATTCAGGACTATATTTCCCACCACCACATCAGAAGGAAACTCTCTATTCGAATCTACTTCAAGTCGCATATTTTCCCAATACAATATACTGGGCAAGTACAGACTTAAGAAAACCAGGATGGTTTTGGGCAAGAGCTAGAGATCATGAAGTCAGACTTGGTAGCGAGTGGGTATTGAGGGAA
>CAYXUW010000046.1:850-17799 GCA_964468375.1 uncultured Pirellulales bacterium
ATCATGAGCTTCCACAATCTACGGGAGAAACCGTGGGATATTTTCTGCGACCGAGGTTCAGTAGAGGAATTTGATGTCGAAGAATGGTCTTGTTCTGAAGATGAAGACCGACGGCGTCAGTTTGTTCAGTTATTGAATATGTGTCTAGAGCAGAAGCTAGGTGCGTGGGGTGTTAGATATCGAAAGTCGTCGGAATGCTATTATGTCCGAGCAACTAAAGATTTGGGAAAGAGGAGTTTTAAATATTTTAGTAGGAAGAAAACGGCTCCTCGTGAGATTTTCGGTCCCCACGAAAGCAAGACAACACCAGGAAGAACTGCCTATTACCGTCATAGCGCGTTTGAGGGAAAATTTTTAACCTTCAATGAGAATTGGTTTTTGGAAATTAATCCCACATATGTTTTTACATCAAATGGTGTTAGTGAGAGCCGGTTCGCATCCGATCGCCTTTCTGGTATTAAAAAACTGGAGAAAAATGACGCCGTTTTGGGACAGGTTATTATGTGGTCTAGATTTTTGAAACAACGATCGTTATTTAAACGCGAATATGCATTTCTCAAATTTGGAAATATTCTGAAATTTGATTGTGAACAGCATATTCCAGATGAATCTTGGCTTTTTCGGAGTGACCCGGACGCTGAATTATTTGATGAAGATATAGAGGACGGATTGTTTACTTAATGAAGCTTGATTGGATAGAAGAACCTAAGCTAGATTTTCATGCAGGTCAGCATGAGGATATTCGGTTTGGACTGATGAATTATGGACCGTTCGACCTCGACAAACCAAATGCTCCGTCTACCATCCATCTTGGGATTATCGGAACTCAGAAAGCTATCGATGGTAGTAAGACTTGGATCGAACGTTGCTGTTATGGGGTAGATGCTAAAGAAAGTCCTTTAATTAACTTGTTTCCTCGTTTCCCTGGTTTTGAAGAAGATACATGCTTCCGGTCGAAACTTGCGTTTGAGGATAGATGTCTTCGCTCCATTCCAAGTGAAGATGTCTCCAAGGCGGTTAAAGCAAAAGATGAGATATCGGCGGTAAACAATGCAGTATCATTATTTCTAGAACACATTCGATTTTTGGCAGAGGAAACGAAGGTAGATGTTATTATATGTGCCATTCCATCCGAAATTGTGGAGATTTCCGAGGTATTTGCGGATTCATGTGATGGTCAAGGCAAGGAGAATTCTAAAAAATCAAGTCATGGGTCTGTCAACTTTCATCATATGCTAAAAGCAGCTTCCATGCAATTTAGGACACCAATCCAATTAATTATCCCAATGACGTATGGCGGTAAATCGGTGAAGAAAAGACAAAGGCACTTTCGACAATCGTTACAAGACGAGGCAACTCGCGCATGGAATTTTTTCACCGCTTTGTATTATAAGGCCGGAGGAACCCCTTGGCGACTTCCTAGGATTTCCTCTCAATTAACCACTTGTTACGTAGGGATAGGTTTTTATAAAACCTTGGATCAAGAATCTGTTGATACTAGCGTCGCTCAGATATTTAATGAATTAGGGGACGGCATTATCATCCGCGGTGCCCAAGCTCAAGTTACCAAAGAAGATCGTCAACCGCACCTAACCGTTGAAGACGCAAGCACTGTCCTCCAAAATGCTCTTGAACGCTATCGTCAAGAACACAAAACAGAACCAGCTCGTGTTATGATACATAAGAGCTCTAAATATACAGAACAGGAGAAGAAGGGATTCTTAAGCGCACTAAGTGAGAACAGAATCGAAGTGTTCGACCTGATAAGTGTGCGCAAGTCGGGCATCAGACTATATAGGAAAGGGAATTATCCACCACTTAGAGGTACGCTGCTTAGTCTTAGCGATATCGATCATATCCTTTATACACGTGGAAGTATATATTTCTATGAGACTTACCCAGGCTTGTATGTGCCACGATCAATCCTTTTTAGAAGTGAAGTTTCCGAACAATCACCCCAGACTTTGGCAAGTGAAATTTTGGCGTTGTCAAAAATGAACTGGAACAGCACACAATTTGACCATGCTATGCCAATCACAATGGAGGCGGCGCACAGAGTAGGAAATGTTCTAAAGTATGTCGAGAAAGACTCAGACATTTGTCCTCGCTATAGTTATTATATGTAAGAACAGCACACAAATCAGTTGTTAGTAAGTAGAGATAGCAGGGTAAACAAGCAGAAAGTTTTTTTGAAAGAATTGCTGGCTTAGTTTTTACCTAAAGTTGGTGTTGGTTCCGTAGGACGCGAGTGAGGAGCGTTATTATTACGCAGTCCCGAAGGGACGAAGTAAAATGGGAAAATGGCCGAACCGGAGGCACCAATAGCAAAGGGAAAGTAGTTTTAACGGCAACTCTCTCGCCCTCGGTTGTTCGGTGGAGTGTCGCCGAAGCGGGCTGGCGAGGCAGGCGCAATAGGCGATTAAGCCGTTCGCCAATTGCTTCGGGGTTTTCGAGGTTAAGTTATCAGGCAAGTCCTTCTCTGATTGCTTTTTTGTGCTGAAGCAGGAGTTCTGCGGCGCGGTCACAACGATTAGGGTCTGCGGACAGGCTCATTTGAGCAGTGGCGATATTTGCCAAGTATTCAGAAATAGGTTCGATGCTGTCATTTTCCAGTACCAGTTTTAATACCTGCGGAACGTAGCTATCGTATTCTCCACGGGCGCACGGCTCGTTTGAAACACCAATGGGATCCCATACATAGTAGAGCACCTCATCGACACGCTTTTGCAGTTCACTATTATCAAATGTTCTCATTTAAATTTTCCGCCAAAAATAACATACAACGCTTTTGCCAAGGATTTAGTGTAACTGGGAGGGAATAGGATGTCAACGTCAACTCTCTCGCCCTCGGTGGTTGCGGTAAACGGCTTAATTGTTGTTATTTCCGCCGGTGTATTCGGGGACGAGGATTTTTATTTTTTCGACTATTTCGCTGTGGTTTTGGGTTTGTGCGGTGGTCAGCAGGGCGTCTATGCCGGCGCGGAGCTTGTCGCGGTCCATCGGGATGTTTTTCCATATAGCGATTTTGGGGTGTCTTGTCGTCTGCATATCCTCGCCTTTGATGGAGAGCTCCTCGAAGAGCTTTTCGCCGGGCCTTAGACCTGTGAATGCTACTTCAATGTCTTCACCGGGGCGGAATCCGCTGAGGGTGATAAGCTCTCTGGCGAGGTCGACGATTTTTACGGGCTCACCCATATCGAGGACGAAGATTTCACCGCCCTGTCCCATTGTGGCGGCCTGGAGGACGAGCTGGCTGGCTTCGGGGATAGTCATAAAGTAGCGTTTCATATCGGGATGGGTAACGGTTACGGGGCCGCCGTCGGCGATTTGTTTTTTGAAGATGGGGACTACGGAGCCGTCGGAGCCGAGGACGTTGCCGAAGCGGACGGTGACGAAATGGGTCTGGCTTGTACGGTTTAGGTCCTGGATATATATTTCGGCGACCCGCTTTGACGAGCCCATTATGCTGGTGGGGTTTACGGCCTTGTCGGTGCTTATCATTACGAAGTTTGTGCTGCCGGTGCGGTCGGCGGCGTCGGCGACGTTTCGCGTGCCTGTAACGTTGTTTTTGATTGCTTCTCCGGGGTTAATCTCCATCAGGGGGACGTGCTTGTGTGCGGCGGCGTGGATGACGACCTGCGGTTTGTATTTGTCGAAGATTTCATCCACCCGCGTTCTGTCGGTGATGTTGCAGATGATTGTTTCTATTTGTGCTTCGGGGAATTTTCTATTTAATTCGCGTTCTATGTAAAACAGGGGGTTTTCGGCCTGCTCGATGAGCAGAAGCAGCTTGGGTTGAAAGTTGCATAGCTGTCTGCACATTTCCGAGCCGATAGAGCCGCCGGCACCGGTGACGAGAATTACTTTATCTTTGGCGAAAGCTTCTATGAGGTCGAGGTCGAGTTCGACGGCCTCTCTGCCGAGCAGGTCGTTGATATCGACGGCGCGGATTTGGGAGACCCTGAATCTGCCTGATGCGATGTCGGTTATTGAGGGGACGGTGCGGAACTGCAGTTTGGTGCCCTCGCATACCCGGACGACGCGTCGTAGCTGGGTATGAGTTGCTGAAGGCATTGCGATGGCGACTTCATCGATGTTACGGTTTTCGGCGATTTTGGGGAGCTGTTCTACGGTTCCGAGGACGGGCAGACCGTGGATTAGCGTGCCTTTTTTGGCAAGGTCGTCGTCGATAAATCCGACTACCTCATATTCGGCGACGGGCTTGTGATGAATTGCCCGAAGCAGCTCTTCGCCGGCGTCGCCTGCGCCGACTATCAGGAATCTTTTGAGCCGGCCGGCTTCGACGGCTTGGAACTCCTCGTGGTATAGTCTTATCAGCATTCGCAGACCGGCCAGCAGCAGGACGGTAGCGAACATATCGGCCATACATATACCTTCCGTCGGACTTTGCAGACCCGTCGGCAAGTTTCTCCGGATGGGGTCGATATAACTCACTGCGAACCATAGTCCTACGATGGCAAAAGTGCTGACCAGTGATGCCCGGAGTATTCCAAGGAGGTCGGAGATTCCTACATATCGCCACCAGCCGCGATATTGCTTTAAGAGGCCAAATATCGGCAGCTTTATTACGAGAAAGAACAGCAGCATGGGAGGATACTGGCCCACAAGCCACCTGCGGCTGAACTTCATATTTTGCGCCACCAGGAAGGATAGCATCAAGGAGGTAGCGAAAACAAGTATATGGGCAAATATAATGAGGAATTTGCGGTAACGCAGCAAGGCTGTTATGGGTGTTGCTGGTTCTGACGGGGGGCGGTTCTGGTCTTTTAGCTGTGTATTTACGTTTGCGTCAGGCATATTTTACTAAACATTCCGGTTTCACCCTCCGGTTTTTACAAGCTTAAGTTTAACAATAACTTAAGCTTATGTCAAGGAATAATCGCCGTCTTACGGGTCGGGGGAGCGGCTTATGGACTTTTGTTCTACTGTGACGGCTCCGTTTCTGATTCAGCGGCAAAGGGCTCTGATTCGGTATCGGAGGCAAGGGTATAAATGTCATCCAGAGCGGTATTGTCGACTTTGTTGCGCATAAGTGCGTAGATTATAGTGTTGGCGGAAAAATAAAAGCTTATTACAAACGAAACCAACGAGCCCACGGCAATCAATAGAACTAAATAAATCAAAAATGCTGCTGTTGATTCCGACCAGTTAACTGTTGCCCAGCTTTGCACACCCCGCAGGCCGGTGAAGGTTGGTGTCGGCCAGATTGCAGCAAGTTTATTGACCTCATTGCTGCTGTTGTCGGTCCATACGCCAAGCTGTAAAAACCAGTGGGTAATCCAGAGTAACAGAAAGATAAAGAACCGGACGAATAAATAACAAATCGCTCCGTAAACGGCAGCTATAGCGGTATAAAAACCCATTTGCCATGGCTTTGAATATATGTAACTAAAAGAGCGGCTTATTGCGTCGAAGCAGTCTGAGCCGTCGTAGGCGATAGCCGGGAACATTAAGTTGAAACCGGCAACAGTTCCTATCATAACGGTTGCTATCAGTGTTCCTGCGACCAGAGCCAGGAGCGTAAAGATGCCCATTATTAACTCGCCTATTATTGGGATGTTGCCTATGACTCCCAAGAGGAAGATAAAAAAGCCGATAAAGATAATGATGCAAATCGGAAGCAGGGGCGTAGTGAAGAGACTCAGAAATCTTCTGGCGCTGAATCGCAGGGCTTCAACCATACCGGGTTTTTCGCCTCGGGCAAGCTGGAGGGCTGCAATTCGACAAAGACTGCCGCCGGCAATGGAAGCCACGGCAAGCACTGCTGCGAAAAATATTATACTGTAAATGTAATGGTACCTGAGCGCCCATTTTAATGCCTTGAAGGAATCAGAGATGTTTATCATTACGCTGGTGAAATCGAATGCGAAGAGGGACTTTAATGCGCCGTGGAATTTCTCAGAGCCGAATTTCCAGAGTGTGGAGAAAACGCCTTTTCTATCGCCTCTTTCTTTGTAATTTTCAATGAATGGTTTTACTGTTTGGGGATTGGTTACATATTTTTGCAATTCGGTGGTTTGGCCCTGCGTTTTCGGGACGGCGACGACTGTTTTGCTGCGGTCCATAAGCCAACCGGTGAGGGATATAATAGCTAATGCTGCAAAAGTGATTATCAGTTTGCTCGGCTGAATAGCCATACGAAAAGTCTGGAATATCTTTGGGAATAAGAGATTATTGAAATTCTTGGGGAGATTTTTTTCGCTGCCCATTTTGCATCCTTTCAAGAATATTATTATGCACGTTTATGTGAGAAATATAGTTTATTGTAGGCCGTTTTCAACAAATTTTATAATATTTTATTTCAGGATATGTTGTTTTACGGCTCGTTTGCGGGGGTGTCGAGGGAAGCATCAGGCGGTTTGGAAATAACCTGGTAGCGGCCGTCCAGCCAGGCGCCCAAATCCACCAGTTTGCACCGTTGCGAGCAAAAGGGAAAGAGTTTCGCTTCTTCGGATTGTTTTTTAAGCGGTACCTTGACAATTTTTTTACAGATTGGACATCTGTGTTTCATATTTAAGATATGAATCCGGCTTTATTGTTCAGGCTCTGTAACGAGTCCTTCTTCGAGCATTCGGGCGTATTCGACACAGTATCTGGCCCAGGGCTGCGCTTTTAGCCGTGCTTTTGGTATTGGTTTGCCTGTTCCTTCGCAGATGCCGTAAGTTTTATCCTCAATGCGCTGCAGCGCATCGTCAATTTCTTTGAGCAGCTTTCTTTCGCTGTCCATCAGTCCGAGAGCGAATTCCTGTTCGTAGTTATCGGTGCCGATGTCGGCCATGTGGATTGGCATACTTGACAGGTCTCCGGCCGCATCCAGCCGGGATTTTTTGAGGACTTCGCCTTCCATTTCGCTTACGTTTGTCAGGATTTCCCTGCGTTTTTGCAGCAGCAGTTCTTTGAAACGCTCCATATCAGCGTCGGTCATACGAGATTTCTTTGCCCGAGTTGAGCTTGTTTTTTTCTTCGTTGTTTTTTTGCGTTTCTGTGCCACTTGCTTTAATACCTTTCTTAACTAACCTGTTTTTGCGTATATGCGAAAAGCACTATTATAACATATTCAGGGTATATTCCATACAATTTTATTTATCTTATTTCATTGGTTCCGAAATCACGGCCCCAAGTTTCGAGAGTATAGTAAACGTACTTAAATTATTCAAGTTATTTGGGCGTATAGTTATAACATCTTGTTGAATAAGCAGTTATAAGACCAAGGGAAATAATTTTATTAGTCGGCGTTTGTACGGGTGTCTTTTGCAAATTTGCCCAAAGGAAGGAAGAAATTTTCGCGGCCAACTTTACCTGTGAATGTTTTGACTCCGAAAACGTTTTCAATTTTCTGAGTGGAAAACACGTCTTCGGTTTTGCCGATATGGCAGCTTGTGTTTGTCCCCAGCAGCAGGGCTTCGTCGGCATACTGGATTGTGAGGTTGATATCGTGTGTTACAGCTATGATTGTTTTGCCGTGATTTAGCTGCATTTTTTTAAGCAAATCATATATGCCGACCTGATGTTTCAAATCGAGGAAGCTCGTCGGCTCGTCCAGAAGCATAACGGGCGTATTCTGAGCGAGCGCCCTTGCGATGAAAACGCGCTGCCGTTCGCCGCTGCTTAATTTTGCGAGTGTGCGTGAGGCGAACTGGGTTGTATCGGTCAGCTCAAGCGCCTCGGCTACAAATTGCTTGTCGGTTTTGCTCTCGAAGCCGAACGTGCCCAGATAAGGTGTTCTTGCCATAGACACTATCTCGGCGACGGCGAAATCAAATACGGGTATGAATTCCTGGCGAACGACGGCTATTTTTTGTGCGAGTTTTTTAGCCGAATATGATTCCACAGGTGCCGCGTCGATTTTTATGGAGCCGGCTTTAGGTTTGAGCAGGCCGCAGAGCAGGTTTAGCAATGTTGTTTTGCCTGCTCCGTTAGGTCCTGCTATTCCGACGAATTTTCCATGTGCCACTTCAAGGTTGAGGGCCTTTAGAATTTCTCTGGTGTTGTAAGCGAAGCTTAAATTTTCGACTTCTATTATATTGCTCATTTTAACCAACTGACTTTTCTGCTGTATTTTGCTAATAAGAATAAGAAAAACGGGCCTCCGGCAATAGCTGTTATTACTCCGACCGGTAGTTGAGCGGGGGCGACAATTGTTCGTGCGATTGTATCTGCAACTACAAGAAATCCGCTTCCGATTATCGCGCTGACGGGCAGCAGTTTGCGGTGGTCGGGTCCGAATACCAGACGAACACCGTGGGGGACAATAAGGCCGACGAATCCGATAAGGCCGCTGAGACTGACCGCGATAGCGGTTATAAAAGCTGCAAGGCCGAAGGCGACTATTTTGGTTTTTTCTGTATTAACGCCGAGGGTTTTTGCCTGTTCTTCTCCGAAGGTCAGAATGTTTAGCTTATGGCAGATACAAAATAATCCGAATATTCCCGTTAGGATGAAGGCGGCGGTGACCCGTAATACCGCAAAGCTTTTTTCTGTTATGTTACCCATAAGCCATAGAAGCGTGGAATGCACCTGGTCGCTTTTTGCTATTGAGGTGAGGAACATTATCATTGCAGAGAAAAAGGCGTTGATTACAACGCCGGCAAGCAGCAAGGTTGTTACTTGCGATTTTCCTGTGAGCCGTCCGATGTACCAAACAAGCCATACCGTTAAAGTCGCGCCGACAAATGCAAAGACCGCTATTGGTGAGCCGCCGGCGAACTGCCATGTTATCCCTGATATTACCGCAATAATTACCCCCAAGCCCGCACCACTGGATATTCCGAGGATGTAAGGGTCTGCGAGCGGATTTCTCAAAATTGCCTGCAGCACGACACCTGAACAGGCCAGAGCTGCTCCTATTAGTGCTGCTAAAATGACCCGCGGCAGTCTAATGCCGATTAGGATTTCGTAATCAATATTTTGGCCAGGCAGTTCACCCGGTCCATCAAGCGCTTTTATCAAAGAGACCTTCTGTGTTCCTATCATAGCGCATAAACACATTACAACCGCCAGCGCTGCTGAGCAGACGAGGACTTTGATAGCCAAGTCTTTGGGTGTAAGCATTTCAGCCATAAATTTATTCAGACCTCTGAGCGATATCGCAGTTAATTAGTCGGCTATCTTGAATAGGCTCCAAATCGCGATAGTAAAAGCGTTTTTCTCTCAGAACGACTTCGCCTATCTTGTGTGATATCCTCTGTCGAAATATAGGGCCGTCGTAGACGAAGGAATGGAATTCTCCATTTTCACCACAGTGGTCAATCCCTGCCGGCAGTGCAGATAAGAACCGCTCATCGAGTTCCTTTGCCACAAATGTTCGGTCAAGAAAGTGTGAGTCGACACAGGTGATGACCGCCCTGAAACCAAGATTTATGAAGCTTTGGGCGAGTTCGGTGGTGTCTTTCTTCCATAGAGGGAATATCGCTTTCATGCCTATCTTCGATAGATTATTTTCCCGGTGTTCTCTTAGGTTTTCCAGAAAGATGTCCCCAAAAACTACGGAGGATACGCCAGCGGTCCGATATTTTGCCAGGACTTGCCACATTTTGTGCTCGTACTGTTCATCAGTGGTATCTTTTGTAATGAGCACTTTTTCAATAGGCAATCCAAGAGATTCTGCCTGCATTTCGAGCAGAATTGTCCTTACGCCGTGCATACTGATTCTGTCGTAGTCCTGGATTATTGTTGTCAGCAGGGCTATTATTTGGTAGTTTTTGGTTTGCTGAAGTTTGTAAAGGGCTAATGCGCTATCTTTGCCGCCGCTCCACGATAGTATCACTTTTTCTTTCATTTGCTCCATACATACTTTACTTTATAGCGTCGCTGGTCTGTATTGGACGGTTCTGGCGCAGATAGTAAGCAATCAGGTTTACGCCTTCAGGTAATCTCGGCCCTAATCGCAATACTGTATCTGATTCTACAACATAAATCCTGTTATTTTTTACAGCCGGCAGGTTTGGCCATTTCCCCCAGAAGGCTTGAGCTGCTTGCTGTTGGTGGTCATTGTTATCCTGCCCCATGGCTGACTGGATTATCACCTCAACTTTAGAAGTTATGATTTCCTCACTGCTAATTTGGGGAAATCGGCTGAGCGTTGGGCCGATGCAGTTTTCTCCACCAGCTAACTCTATCATTTCGTTGATGAAAGTGTTTCTGCCTACGACCCGCAAAGGCTCAGCCTGCACTACCCATAAGACTCTGACCTTGTCCTGTAAGCTGAATTTCGACTTTAGGTTGTCAAGTTGGCTTCGTATGTTATTGATAAGCCTATCTGCATGTTGTTTATGGTCTGTTGCTGTGCCAATTTGCTCAATTGATGCGAATAAATCCTCCAACCTCTCGATTTTCAAAGCAAGGACCTTATAGCCCATCCTCTCCAGAGTATTTGCAATTGCCTTTTGCTGCTCAGTCTGTAACGAGACCACTAGGTCCGGCTTGTGCACTATAATCGCTTCTGTATTCGGCTGCCAGAATGTTCCCACTTTGCTTTTGCTGGCGGCATCGGGGGGATAGTCACTGTCGCTGGAGACGGCGACGATTTTTTCATCAAGGCCAAGTGCAAAAAGAATTTCGGTAAGATTGGGGGCGAGCGAAACAATCCTTGCGGGGGTGTTTGAGTAATCCGCCGGGTTAGATTTATGGACTTTATTTATATTATGATTGACGGTTGTAAGTATAACCAGACAGGCAAGAGCGATTATCGATAAGAACCATAGTTTCCGCATAATTATGTTCGTTTAAATTGCTTTTCCAATTCGGTTGTCAGGAATTTTATGATGGTGGGTCTGCCGTGAGGACAGCGGGCAGCTCTGTCAATTCTTTCCGCATCTGCGAGCAGTTGTTCTATTTCGTTGTTGGTGAGCTTTTGGCCGGCCTTGATTGCCGCTTTGCAGGCGGCCATGTTCAAGACCTCATCGAGCAATTCTTCTGCGTTGAGATTGAGGGCTTTATCGGTGAGCAGGTCAATTAAATCCCGGACGAAGTCAAGAGGCACCGCTTTTGCCAGGATAGTCGGGAATGCCTGTATGGCATACGTCCCGGGACCGAACGGCGCAAGCTCTATTCCTAACTTTTCAAGCAGTTCGGTATTTGCTTCGAGCGCACTGGTCTGGGTTTCGGTTAGCGGTAAGCTTTCGGGTATAAGCAGTTTCTGCGATTCGAGGTTGCTTTTTTTTATTCGCCTGCGCAGGTCCTCGTATATTATGCGTTCGTGAAGCGCGTGCTGGTCGATAATTATAAACCCGTCCTCGGTTTCTGCGACTATGAAGCTGTTGTGTACCTGCAGGAATTGGCTTGTTCCTGCAGGCAGGGAGGGCGCGGTTCGGTTTTCAATCTGCCCGGTATCAGGATGGAGCGGAACGACGTGCTTTTTTGGGGCAGGGGCAAATTGCTGCTGCGTTTGAACGGGCCGGTGCTTTTTTAAGAACTCGGCCATTGCGTCGGCGATTTCTTTGTTTCTGTGATGTGCGGCGTGTATACTTTTTCCACCCGCTGCAGCGGAGGATGTTGTTATCGGCAGTTTCGCCTGTGTCTGGAGATTTGTTCCCAGGAGTTTTTCGCGCAGGCAGCCGAGGATTTGTGAATGGATTAAATTGGTATTATAAAAACGCACCTCGATTTTAGTGGGATGGACGTTGACGTCGTAGTTTTCATAGGGCATTTGAATGAACAAAAAGACGACGGGGTATCTGTTCGGCTCCAGATTGCCGCGGTAGGCCTCTTTGATTGCATGCGAGATGAATTTGTCGCGGATGAATCGGCCGTTTAGAAAGACGTACTGGAATTTATTGTTCGTTCTTGATATATCGGGCTTACCCAGTAAAGCGAAAATATTCAGGTTTTTTTCAGTGCTTTCGGTTTCGATTAAATTTTCGCTAAGTTCGGATGAGAACAGCTCGGCTATGCGCCGGCGGATGTCCTGTTTGCCGGACAGCCGATAAAGCTCTCTGCCGTTATGGTGCAGGGTCATATCCAAATCGGCGTTTGCCAGTGCGATGCGCGTGAAGTGCTCGGTGATATGTCCCATTTCTGTATTGGCGGTTTTGAGAAATTTACGTCTGGCAGGCAGCTTGTAGAAGATGTCTCTGACCTGGATTGTTGTGCCGTAATCTGCGCTGGCCGGGCTGACGTTGCTTTTATTTCCGCAGTCAATCTCAATGCAGTTCGCGCCGGCGGAATCTTTTGTCCTGCTTGTCGCTTTGACCTGCGCTACTGAGGCGATGCTTGCCAGCGCTTCGCCTCTGAAGCCGAGCGTGGATATACCAAGCAGGTCATTGCTGTTTTTTATTTTGCTTGTGGCGTGCGATTCGAATGCCGCTGCGAGGTCTTCGGCGTCCATTCCGCAGCCGTCGTCAGTAACCGAGAGTAGCTTTCTGCCGCCATCCTCGACGGAAACGGTTATTTTTGTTGCCCCGGCGTCGATGCTGTTTTCTATCAGTTCCTTTACGACGCTGGCGGGGCGTTCGATGACCTCTCCGGCCGCAATCATATTAACCATATTTTGGTCGAGGATTATGATTCGGCTCATTGTTTCTAATGCTCCTCCAGCGAGCAACCGAATATTAAACGCGGGGCTCTAAAGTTCCTTGTTTTATATTTATTTTTCTATCAGACTCTGGCCGGTCATTTCTTCGGGTTTCGGCAGTTCCATTATTTCCAGCAGGGTAGGCCCGACATCGGCCAGCTTTCCGCCTTGCCGCAATTTTTTTCCCTTGTGGCGCTCGTCAAATACAATCAGCGGCACGTCACCGATTGTGTGAGCAGTATGCGGATTGTCCGGGCCTCCATCTATCATTTTTTCGAAGTTTCCGTGGTCGGCTGTGATGATTGCAGCACCGCCCATATTTTTGACTCTGTCCAGAATTTTACCGACGCATTCGTCCACCGCTTCGGCAGCTTTTATGGCCGCTTCCAATACGCCAGTATGGCCGACCATATCCGGATTGGCGAAGTTAATAACGATTACGTCGTATTTATTCGAATCCAGCCGCTGAAGGACTACTTCGGTGACTTCGTAGGCGGACATTTCCGGTTTTAAGTCGTAAGTTCGCACACGCGGTGACGGGACGATTTGCCTGTCCTCGCCTTTGAAAGGTTTTTCGGTGTAGTCATTGAAAAAGAAAGTAACGTGGGCATATTTTTCCGTCTCGGCGCAGCGAAATTGTTTGAGCCCCAGAGAGCTCCAGTATGCGCCTAAGATGTTTTTCATTTTCGGCGGTTTGGGAAACGCCACCGGCGCCGGTATAGTCGCATCGTATTCGGTCATACAGACGAAATAGATATTGGGCTTGGTGGTTCTCGGAAACTCTTTAAAATTCGGTTCAACAAATGCTCGTGAAATTTCACGGGGCCTGTCTCCGCGGAAATTGAAAAATACCACGCCGTCGCCGTCCTTGATGGTTGCTACCGGCTCATTGTCTTCGTTTACAATGCAGGTCGGCTCGATAAATTCGTCCGTTACATCTTTTTCGTAGCTTTGGGCAACTGCCTTTGCGGCGCTGGCGGCTTTGAGACCTTTGCCCACTCTCATACAGTCGTAGGCCTTTTGCACGCGGTCCCATCGGCTGTCGCGGTCCATAGCATAGAATCTACCCATAACGGTTGCGATTTTACCTGTGCCTATCTCCTGTGCCTTTTTTTCGATATCAGCTATATATCCCGCTCCGCTGTCCGGGGGAGAATCTCTGCCGTCAGTAAAAGCGTGTATGAAAACGTCTTTTATGCCGTTTCTTTTCGCCAGCTCAAGAAGGCCGTATAGATGGTCCAGCAGTGAGTGCACGCCGATGTCGCTGCAAAGTCCCATAAAGTGTATTCTTTCGTTATTATCTTTTGTGTACTTAATTAGATTCTGGAATTCTTCGTTTTCGAAGAATGAGCCGTCGCGAATGGCCCTGCTTAGTCTTACGGATTCCTGGGGGACGATTCTGCCGGCCCCAAGGTTTTGGTGTCCTACCTCGCTGTTGCCCATAGTTCCTGCCGGCAGGCCCACATCTTCACCGCTGGTGTGTATAAGCGTATTAGGAAATTCGGCCATTAGCATATCGTCGACGGGGGTATTGGCGCGCTTAACGGCGTTATATTCGTCTTCGGCGCTATTCGGATTGTAACCCCAGCCGTCGCGGATAATCAGCATGAATGGTTTGTTTTTCAGAGTTACTTTTGCCATATACAGCCGCCTTTCGAATAAAGCAACAGAGACGAGGCGGTTACCTCGTCTTTTTTAGAGCTTGACCCCGGAGGGTCTCGTTAAGTTAGGCAAATATGATATAATGCTGCGTTAAATATGTCAAACATTTAGCGGAGACGGCCAAAAGCAAAAAATTTCCGTGCCGCTAAAAGTTTTTGACAGCGGCAGTTACTATGGGTATAATCCCTGTTACTGGTTGGAAAATGATTTGTAGGTGTTTTGGAGATGACGCTACACCGATTAGGCATTAGTATAAGCTCGATTAGTGTGGTGTTATCCGGTGCCGGAAAGGAAAACGCACATGTCCAATAACACGGATGTCCTCTCCGTAATCAGGTCTTGTTTTGCGGCTTGTTGTAAAAAGGCATTTCTATGCATATGCGTAATGATTCTGTTATTTTCCGCCAGCTGCAGCCAGGAGAAAGAAGTGGTTGATTTATATATCGACGCTATAATGCTCAGGGAGATCGACGAGAACGAAAGGGCCGCCGAAAAGCTCAACTCAGTTGTAAAATTGCACAAACATTTTTCTTTGGCTTATTCTATGCTTGGTGAAATTTACGAGGAGATGAAGGAGTATGAAAAAAGTGCCGCTTCTTATGAAAAAGCAACCGAGATGAACCCGTATTCTTTTAATGATTATTTTAACCTCGGGCGGGTTTACGAGATAATGAAAAAGTTTACCAAGGCGGTCAAGGCATACGTCAGGGCCTGTGAGCTTAAGCCCGACCATCTGGAAGCGCATATCCATGCCGCCAGGTCTTACTATGAAATCAAGGATTATAACAGCGCTTTGATTTACAGCGAGCGCGCCGAGCAAATCGACCCTAATGTGGGCGAGGTTCAGAAAATTCTCGGTGACATTTACGAATCACGAAAAGATTATGACAAGGCCATTGCGTTTTATAAGCGTGCGTTGGAAAAAGACAGTAACAATCCCGATATTATGATATCGCTGGCCATTATATATCTGAGAACCGAGCGACATAGCAGCGCAAAGGAGCTGTTAACGTCGGCGTTGGAAATTCAGCCCGACAACGGTGCCATTTACAAGCATCTCGGGTTTTGTTATCTGCAGTTTAAAGAGATAGATAAGGCCGTAGAAAGCTACAGCAGGGCGATTGAGATAGATAATGAGGACTGGGATTCGCATCGCGGTCTTGGGGTCGCTTATATACTGAAAAGCAAGAACGAAGACGGAACGGTGAACAAGGCGCTGAGGGAAAAGGCAATTGAGCATTGGCGTTTGTCTCTGAAAATCAAGCCGGACCAGCCCAATCGCGACAGATTGCTTAAACTAATACGATATTATTCGAAGTTAAGATAAGACGTGAGAGAGTTGAAAAGCGAGAAAGATGACACCCGGCCGAGCTTGGGCCGGGTTTTTTTGAGGCGTCAGGTGCTGCCGGATTTGTCGGCACATCTTATTTTCTGGCCTTTGTTAATCGGCGGCGTGGCACTTGATTTGTGGAGTAAGAGAGCCGTATTCGATTGGCTGGAAGGCCGCGGCAGCGTTTCAATTATAGACGGTTTTTTGCGTTTTGTAGCGGCGGTGAACGACGGCGCCGCTTTTGGACTGTTTGCGGGGCATCCTTCTTGGCTGGTAGCGGTTTCGGTCCTCGCATTGATGGTGATTTTTGCGGTTTTTTTATTCGGCGGGGTTAGGCAGCGGTTGGTCCAGGTTGCTCTCGGGCTATTTGCCGCCGGTGTTTGCGGCAATCTTTACGACAGGATATTTAATGACGGTCTGGTGCGCGACTTCATTGATATTACTATCTGGTCCGGTCGGCATTGGCCGGCGTTCAATGTTGCAGACAGTATGCTTTGTATTGCCGTTGGGTTGGGGATTATCTCGTGCTTTCAGCCGTCTAAAACCTCCTGATGTCTGTTTTACTGGGAGGTTTTATCGAAGACATGTTCGGCGACGTAAATGGGGATATCCGAGGCCACACCCAGCGCAATCGCATCGGAAGGGCGGGAATCGATTTTTATCGTTTGGCCGTTTGAACGCAGGTGTATCTTTGCATAGAAGGTGTGATTGCGCAGGTCGTCGATGACTATTTTTTCTACTTTTACGCCGAGATTTTCAATTACGCTGCCCAGTAAATCGTGAGTCATCGGGCGCGGCGGGATGATGCCTTTTAGCCGGCGGTCGATTGCAAAAATTTCAACTATGCCGATAACGATAGGAAAGCTGCGCTCACCGTGCCGTTCTTTCAAGACAATTATCTGCTGGTCGGATGTTTCGTTAATAATGACTCGTGATAGTTCGACTTCAACGTCCATTTTTGGCGGTACCTTTATTAAATGATATCGCAGCAATGCTTACGTATGTACAGTTTACAATTCCGAAAGATGTTTTTCAAGCAGTTTCAGTTGTTCGGTCAATTCGGCCAGCTTATCTCTGGTCGCAGCCACGACTTGCGGCTTGGCCTTGGTAACAAAATTTTTGTTATTTAATTTGGCCTCTATGGCTTCTTTAGCCCTTTCTATCTCGTCCTTTTGCTTTTTGAGCTTTCCTCGTTCAGCGTCCGGGTCTATCACATTATGCATATAGAAAGACATTCCCTCCACTACCGCTACGGCGGCTTTGGCAGGTTTTGGAATGTCTGTTCCAGGGTTGAATTCTTTAAGACCTGCCATTTGGCAGATTAATTCGGCATTTGTTTGCAGCAAGGAAACAGTTTCTGCCGGAACCGACGCCGAAGCTGACACCATTTCCGAATTAGGGATATTATATTTAT
This sequence comes from uncultured Pirellulales bacterium, assembly GCA_964468375.1. Lineage (GTDB taxonomy): Bacteria > Planctomycetota > Phycisphaerae > Sedimentisphaerales > Anaerobacaceae > CAYXUW01. The sequence continues at coordinate 17,789 of CAYXUW010000046.1, forward strand.
TTTTTATGTCC
>CAYXUW010000047.1:0-17727 GCA_964468375.1 uncultured Pirellulales bacterium
TCGTCCTTACAGATGTGCTTGATAAATATTCCGTAATCTTGTCGTTTATTTTTTTGGTATGAAATGCTTTTGCTGTCATAATGGCGTTCTTTATTGTTCTGCTTTCGCTCGCCCCGTGACATATGAACGCTGTGCCGTTTATGCCTAAAAGCGGCGCTCCCCCGTATGTGTTATAATCATATTTCTTGTAAATCCGTTTCATTACCGGCTTGAACTTCATCGCCAGCAGCAGCTTCTCCTGACTCAGTTCGTGCTTTATTGCCTTGAACAACCCATCGACAACTCCTTCTGTTAGCTTCAAAATCACATTCCCTACGAAACCGTCGCAGACTACGACATCACAGACGCCTTTGAATATGTCCCTGCCCTCGATGTTCCCGATGTAATTAAGTTTCCCGTCGGATTTCAGAAACGCTCGCGCCTTTTTAACTACCTCGTCGCCCTTTGCGTCTTCCTGCCCGATGCTCATCAGCCCCACCCGCGGGTTCTCTATCCCCAGCACATGCTTCGAATATATCCTCGCCATCGCCGCGTATTGATAAAGGTTTATCGGTTTCGATGCTATATTTGCCCCAACGTCACATATCGTTACCGGTCCCTCGAAAGTTGGAAATACCACCGCTATCCCCGGCCGGTTCACTCCGTGAAGATTTCGCATCCTCATTTGGAAAGCGACGACGCACGCCCCCGTATTACCCGCCGAAATGACCGCGTCCGTCTGGCCTTCCTTGGCCATCTTCGCCATAACCGCGATGGAGCTGTTGCGCTTGTTCCGAATGCTGTCTATCGGCGACTCGTCCATCCCGATTACTTCTGGTGCGTCAATTACCGTCACTGCACCTTTAGTTTTTCTCGGCAGCTTCGACTCTACCATCTCTTTCGGGCCGACAAGTATCACCTCATCGCTGCCGTCAAGCTGCTCAATCGCTTCCAGCGCTCCGGAAATAATCTCCTCCGGTGCCTTGTCGCCGCCCATGGCGTCAATCGCAATCCGCATCTTCTACGACTTCTCCTCTTTACTAATATCCAGCGTCGTTTTCGGATTGTAATAACCGCAGTTTGCACATGCCGCGTGAGGCAGCTTCGCCTGGTCGCATTTCGGGCATACTGAATAATTGACCGCTTTCAGCCGATGATGGCTTCGGCGGGTCCGTGTCCTCATTTTACTCGTCTTTTTTGCTGGTAGCATACCAATTGCTCCACATTTTAAAAACCACTCAAACAGTGCTTAAAAACCCCTTAGATAGTTAACTATCGCCCCTTTGTCAAGCTAAATTTGCCTTACGCCTTTTTTGTTCCCCTTTTCCCTATTTCCCCGTATAATTACCCCGATTTAACGGCTAAAGCCAAAGGAGAAACGATATGAACTTTGAAGAGCTCAAACAATTCACGAAAAAGCTCGGCTGGGGTTATCTGGCTACTACCGACGGCAAAAAAGTAGGCGTCAGACCGATGGGTGCCGTCGCCTGGAAGGACGGCCAGTTCCTCTGTGCCACGTTCGCCTCTTCCGACAAAGTCGCTCAGCTCGGAAAGGTTCCTTATGCCGAGTATTGCTTCTGTGACTCCGACGGTATGCACGTCCGTATAGCCGGCCACTGCTCTGTCAGCACCGACAACGACGAAAAGCTCTGGCTCTATAAACAGCTCCCCGACCTCAAAGACCACATCTCCGACCCCGCCTCACCCGACTACGTCATTGTCAAAATGACACCCGACAACGCCCGTGTTATGAATCCAGATTTTAGCTACTCAAAGGTGGAACTTAAATAAACAAGTGATATAATTACATGCATAATTGAGATTTACTTTTAAGGTTATTTTAGAAAGGGATAAAATATGGCAAAGAAAAAGAAAATGAAACTCCCCAAAACCCGCTCCGAGGTCGGCCTCCTGGTTATCCACGTAATCCAGGAAATCTTCAGACAGATTGACAAATACGGCCCCGAGGTTATCAAGCTCATCGCAAGGGTCTTAAGGTTCCTCGGCAAATGGGGCGCTACCGGCATAAAGTCTCTGCGGACATATTTAGACGAGGAGGAGAAACGACTCGCCGCCGCCGAAAAACCCAAAACACCAAAAAAGAAAAAAGCTAAAAAACGAAAATCAGCAAAACGAAAATCACCTAGAAAGAAAAAATTAACAGTTGTTGAAGAAGAAATATAACTGATTTACGCCAAAGTTATTTTTCTTATTGTGTTTCGTATTTTGCTTTTCGAGTGACGGCGTGCTGTTGGTGTCTCCGGTTCGGCCATTTTCCCATTTTACTTTGCAGCTTTGCCGCTGCGTAATACTAACGCTCCTCACTTACGGCCTCCGGAACCAACAGCGCATAAAAAAACGGCTGAAAACCTTCCCGGCGTTCAGCCGTTTACTTCTCCCTTGTCCGCCTTTAACAAACACCTCGCCGGCAGTAATATTTCTTATACGGGACCGCTACACAAACTGGATAGCGACCCCGATATTGGCATCTTTGAATATATCTTTGTGCTCTACCCTGACCACCTTACCGCCTTTAATACGTGCGAATTGGCCTTTTTGTTTTGCCAATGCTTCCGTCCGCGGAAAATTGACTTCGACAAAATGGCCGGAACGAATAGGCGTAGTCATAGGTAACCTTATGAAAACACCAGTTTTGCTGATGTTCGCGCTTCGGCCGCTGAAGAATCTGTTTGCCTCCGGCAGCCAAACGCTCACCGGCCAGGACAGCGTGGTTCGACTTTCCCTGCGTTGCTCAATTAAAGTCTCCATAACTTAAATCTCCGTCAAAAGCGTTCCTTCAATTAAAAACATTATCGGCAATGTTAAAATAGGTAGATTAGAAAATATAGGGCAAATAGCAACTTTTGTCGAAGAAATAATCGTTCTTTTGAATATTGCTCTGGTTTCACTTTTTTTATCGGGCTTTTGCTTAATTTATATTTGCGGCAGGTAAGTTTGGATGTGGAGTTGATGGATTAAGAACGATTCATTTGTGATTGATGATAGTTTTAGTTTGTACTCCGACGGTTCGTGATTGCGGCTTTGAAATTGCCTTGTTGTTGGGGGTTATTTGGTGTATTTTAAGGATAATGAAGACAAAGATAGTAAAACTCGACCCTTCAAATATTGATTCAGCGGAAATCGAAGAGGCGGCTCGATTAATCGATAAAGGCGGGCTTGCAGCTTTTCCCACCGAAACGGTGTATGGCATCGCTTGCAGAGTTGAAGCCGCCTCATTGGCCAGACTTGATAACCTTAAAGGCAGAGGTTCTGATAAACATTATACATTGCATATCGGTCAGAAAAGCGATATTGAGAATTACGTTCCTGCTGTCAGCTTAAGGGCGCAGAAGCTGATAAAAAACGCTTGGCCAGGGCCGTTGACTATAGTCTTTGAGTTAACCGAACGGAATATCGAGAAACAGCGAAAAAGTCTTAATAAAGAGGTCTTTGAATGTCTATATAAAGATAATTCCATAGGCATTCGATGCCCCGACCATCCTATAGCGGCAATGCTGCTGCAGAAAACTAAATATCCGGTAGTAGCACCGAGTGCAAATATAACAGCTAAGCCGCCTTCAACAGATGCAGAGCAAGTCCTCGCTCAATTCTTAGGTCAGATAGATTTATTATTAGATGGAGGGCCTTGTAAACATAAAAAAAGCAGTACTGTTGTGAAAATAGGCAAAGAGGGGCTGGAGATTTTAAGGATCGGCGTATATTCCGAAGCAGAATTGGAAGCGATGTCGGAGGTTAAATTTTTGCTTATTTGCACGGGAAATACCTGCAGAAGCCCTATGGCTGAAGGAATGTTCCGTAAATACTTGGCGGAAAAATTACAATGTAAGGTTGACCATCTCGGTAAAAAAGGTTATAAAGTATCGTCCGCGGGCATGATTAATATGTCAGGTTCGCCGGCAAGCGCCGAGGCCGTAGCGGCTTGTGCGGCTAAGGGTGTTGATATAAAGGCGCATAAAAGCAGAGCGCTGACGGCGCAGCTTATCGAGGAGAGCGATTTTATATTTGCAATGACGCGAATGCACTATGAAGAGCTCATCGCTCTCAACCACGTAGCTGCGGATAAATGTATGTTATTAGCAGGGAATAAGGAAATACCTGACCCAATAGGTCAGCCGCAGCGGGTTTTTGATGATTGTGCAGGGTTGATAGAAGAAGCTGTTAAAGAAAGGATTAGTAAACTTTGGATATGAGAATAGCAGTTGGAAATGACCATCGTGGCTTCGAAGCCAAACAGCAAATTAAAAGCATAATTACTCAGCTCGGTCATGAGTGTGTCGATGTCGGTAGTTCCGATAATAATCCGGTTGATTATCCCGACCTTGCTTACCAGGCGGCTATGGCGGTATCGAAAAAACAGGCCGACAGAGCTATTCTGGCCTGCGGGACTGGAATAGGGATGAGCATAGCTGCAAATAAAATTAAGGGAATCAGGGCTGCCTTATGCCATGATGAACTTAGTGCACGGGTTTCACGCCATCATAATAACGCAAATGTTCTTTGTTTGTCGGGAGACCTGATAGGGGAGGTGCTACTGCGGAAGATAGTGCAGGTCTGGCTGGATACAGAATTCGAGGGCGGAAGACACCAGAGAAGGATTGATAAAATAACGGCTATTGAGCAGGGCAAAGACCCCGGGGAGATAAAAAACAAGAAGGCGCAGTAGCTGTAAAATATATTGTTGTATCGGGGGCAATGGGGGACAGATTTTTCAGAGTTATATTTTACCGTAATGTAAGTTTATTACGGCCAAAAAGCGGCGACAGCGACGATAAGCCAGATTAGCAAGCCGATGGTGATTTTGCCGGTGGTTCCGAGGAAATGGCCGAAGCCGGCCCCCAATCCTAAATGTATGGAGTCTTTCATTCTGCGGCCGGAGAAAATCTCGAAAATAAAAGCGACGATAGCTACACCGGCACAGGAACCGATAAGTGTACCGAGCAGGGGTATGGGGATTAGGATGGTACCGAGAACGGCGCCGGCAATAGCGCCGATTATAGCTCCGAGTGAGCCGAGCAGGCGGCCGCCGGCTTTTTTTGCTCCGACTGCTCCGCCAAAGAATTCAACCAATTCACCGATAAGAGCCAGAACAGTTATGGCGATTAGGGTGTAAATGGAGAAAATCCCGTCTTCGGCACGCCACCAGGCGAACAGAACCGTTGTTATAATAATAAGCCAGTTGCCCGGCAGTGCAAAAGGAACCAGCGCAAGCCAGACCGTGTTAAGGAGTATCAGTATTGTTAGCCAGAGGTAAAGCATGGAGTAATTGTAAACCGATAATAACTGAGACGACAATGAATTTATAGCCAGATTAGGAAGGGTGGTAAGTACAAGTTCTTCCAAGTTATAGGTTTGCACCGGCTGTGGGAGAGTGTATAATGCTGTGGTGCTGCTTGGAACGAGGTTATGGTTGGTATTTAAAGTAAATGGTGGGATTATGCGAAAACGTAAAATACGATTTATAATATTAACAATTGTGACCGCACTGTTTACCTCTTCGCTGTTCTCGGCAGAAACGTGGCGTTTAGGCGAAGAAGGGCAGTGGAAAGCTGTCTCGGCTGAGGATAAGTATCTGCTGGCTGTGGCCGAAATCAAAAAGCTGGTTAATATGGGAGAAACAGAGCAGGTAAAGCAGGCGATAGATAAGCTTAAGCAAGACTTTCCGGAAATTGCCGGGCCCGACTTAGATGCCTTTATGGAGGCGGAGATACTTTATTCTAAGGGGCAATTCACCAAAGCGGCCAGAAGCTATGATAAGTTTTTGGAGGAGTTTCCCGCGAGCGAATTTTACGAAGCGGCTTTAAGCAGACAGTTTGCTATAGGGACGGCTTTTTTAAGCGGCCAAAAGAAAAAAGTAGCTAAAGGGATGTTTGAAATAAAAGGGTACGCCGAAGGCGCTAAGATTATGGAAAGAATTAGCGACCAGGCGCCAGATTCCCCTATCGGAGTGAGGGCGGCTGTAGCAGTTGCTCGAAGTCTGGAAGAACGCGGCAAATTCTCCGAGGCATACCATAAGTGGTCGGAGATATCATCGCGGTGGCCGACGGGCCAGATTGCAAAAGACGCAGCGCTGGGTATGGCTAGATGCAAGCATGCTACATATAGAGGGCCTAAGTACGATGTCTCTAACTTGATTGGTGCAAAGAGCTATTATGAGAGTTTCAAATTACGATACCCTGCGGAGGCCGCCGAACTTGATGTTGACAGAATATTAAAACAAATAGATGAACAGTTGGCCTATAAGCAATTCAGTATAGGTCAGTATTATCAGCGAACCGGCAGTGAGCAGTCGGCTAATGTTTATTATCAAATGGTTATAGATAATTGGCCGGGCAGTACAGCGGCTGAGATGGCAAAGCGGGCGATGAGTGGCGAAAAAATAAGCGCCGAAGAAGGAAAAAAATGGAAAAAGAATCTTGTGAACAAAATCGAAGAGCTGCTTTTGTAATTTGTTTCAGTTCAATCGTCGCGACATTCGCAAGTTTCTGCGGATGTGTTGACATGAGCGGCTATTCCAATGAATCATTGTTTCCGGAAGAAGTGAGCAGCGTTTATGTGGAGATGTTTGACAATAGGAGCTTCCGGCGCGGAATTGAATACGACCTTACCGATGCTCTGGCGAAGCGGATTGAGGCGGAGACGCCCTATAAAGTAATCTCCAGCAGAGACAGGGCTGATACCGTAATAAGCGGCCAGATTTTATCAGCTCGGGAATTGTGGCTCAGCAGGGAGCGGGAGACTGGCAGAGCTTTGGAGAAGGAAGTGGAGCTGGTGGCTGTTGTAAACTGGGAAAACTTAAAAACCGGAGAGTTACTGATAGACAATCAGTCTGTCAGCGCCTCGGCGAGCTATTCTGAGTGGCAGGAACAGGGCTTCGAGTATGGGTCGACTCTTGCGGCAAACAATTTGGCACGCAAAATCGTAGAGTTGATGGAAAAAGATTGGTGAAACCGCGGTTTGTGACTTATAAGTCAAGCCGATAGAGACGAAATATGGATTATGAGTAAAAGTCAAAACGAAAAGCCGCCTCAGCCGCGCCGCGGCCCTCAAGGTGGACCTGGCAAAAAACCTCCGCTGCCGAGCTATAAACACGGGCCCTTTAGCTACCTCGTAATCGGAATTGTGATATTCACAGCTATGATGTTGCTACAGCAGTGGCAGAGCGTGGAGGAGATACGATGGGATGAGTTTGTCGAGCAGGTTGAGGACAATCACGTAGAGAGCGTTACTATAAAAGATACTGAGATAATGGGTAAATTCAATGAGGAGGGTATCGCCAGCAGGCCGGAGGGGAGCAAGGAATCTTTTAAGGTTTATTACAAGGCGGAAGTGCAGGGCGAGCGCCTCGGAAAACTGCTGGAGGAAAACAGCGTGAAGACAGTCGCTGAGCCGCCGCGCATCTGGCTCTGGAATCTGGTGGGGATGATATTTCCAATAATTTTATTGATTGGGCTTTTTTACTTTTTGTTTGCACGTAATCTTCGAAGCGGGGCCGGTGGAATGCTGATGTCGTTCGGCCGAAGCAGGCATCGATTACAGAGCAAAGACCGGGTCAAGATAACATTTAAAGATGTAGCCGGCGTTGAAGAAGCTAAGGAAGAGGTGGCGGAGATAATCGAGTTTTTAAAGAATCCGAAGAAGTTTCAGCGGCTTGGCGGTCGAATTCCCCGCGGCGTTTTGCTTGTGGGCCCGCCCGGCTGCGGAAAAACACTGCTTGCCAAAGCGATAGCGGGAGAGGCAGAAGTGCCGTTTTTCAGTATATCCGGAAGCGATTTTGTGGAGATGTTTGTCGGTGTAGGAGCATCCCGTGTGCGCGACTTGTTCAAACAGGCCAAAGAAAATTCCCCCTGTATTATTTTTCTTGATGAAGTTGACGCTATCGGGCGAAAACGCGGCGCTGGCTATATCGGCGGGGGGCACGATGAACGTGAACAGACCTTAAATGCGATTTTAGTTGAGATGGACGGATTCGATACGAACGACCAGGTTATAGTGATTGCGGCCACAAACCGCGGGGATATTTTGGACCACGCTTTGACCCGGCCGGGAAGATTCGACAGGCAAATTTCGGTGCCGCTGCCGGACTTGAAAGGCCGGCTCGAAATTCTGAAAGTCCACGCGAAGAAGGTTAAGTTGGGTGATGGTGCCGACCTGGAAAGACTGGCTCGCGGGACACCGATGTTCAGCGGAGCGGATTTGGCCGCTATTATTAACGAAGCGGCTCTGGCGGCAACTATGGCTAACAAGGATTATGTCGAAACCTCCGATTTGGAAGAGGCAAGGGACAAAGTTCGATGGGGAAGGGCAAGGAAAAGCAGGGTCGTCGATGAGTATGACAAGAAAATTACCGCTTATCACGAGGCGGGGCATGCGTTTGTTCAGTCAATGCTGAAAGACGCGGACCCTCTGCATAAAGTCAGCATTATACCTCGCGGGCCTTTCGGCGGGGCAACTTTTGCGCTCCCGGAAAAGGACCGTCTGCATTACACGAAAAGGTATTGTATGGCGCTTCTGCAAGTATGCTTCGGAGGCCGCATTGCCGAGGAGATGTTCTGCGAGGATATATCCAGCGGTGCGCAGGCGGATATCCAGCAGGCGACCAATATTGCGAGACAGATGATTTTAACGTGGGGTATGAGTGACAAACTCGGCCCAATCAGCTACGAGGCGGATATGGGTAAGAACTCGATATATATGATGCCGGGTGAGAGAGAGTATTCGGAAAAGACAGCCGAGGAGATTGATAACGAGGTTAAACGGCTTGTCGATGAGGCCTATAAAAAATCTAAAGAGCTGATAGAGGCGAACAAGGATAAGCTTGACAGGATTGCGAAGACCTTGCTGAAATATGAAACCCTCGATGCCGATGATGTAAAATTGATTTTGGAAGGCGGCGAGCTGAAAAAACCAACAGTATCCGATTTGCTGACTGCCGAGCAGGCTAAGAGTAAGCAGGAAAAGTCCGAACAAAAGGAACAGCAAGAGCAGTCGTGAAAAAAATAAAACGGTGAAAGCAAAAAGATAAAGGTGCGAACAGCTTTTCTTTTTGCTTTTTATTTTTTCGCTTTTAGTTTTTCTAAGGCGTATATGCGGGTAAGAACTGTTGCTATTTTGTTAGCTTTGCTGATTTTCACTGTTAACGGTTTCGCCGAGCCGTCGCCCGACGGTATAATTAAAACCAATATTGTTACCATTTCCGTTGAGAACCAGTATGAAGCTGTTGAGCCGAACAGCAGTTCTGCTCTGGCGGTTCATTTCGCGTTAAAAAAGAATTGGCACTTCTACGCCTCAGCCGGAGCCGCGCCGGGTGGCATGAATCTTAAAGTAAATCCCGCTTCTCCGAGCTATATAAAGTTTTCTGAGCCGATATTTCCGGAATCGCAGCTTTATTTTGACAAATCTTTAGGCATCAAACTGGCGGTATTTAGCGACGAGTTCACGGTGTTCTTGCCTTTTACCGTTAGCGGGGATGCGCCGAAGGCAAAAGCACAGGTAACAATTAAAGCTGAAGGGGCTGTTTGTTCAGATATGCAGTGCCGTATGCCCGATTTTGATGATTTGAGTATAACAGTCAATATTATTCCTGATGCGGAAATGACCGAGCCGAAGTTCGTCCTGCCGGAAGCTGCAAATCAAAGCAAATCAGTTTCGCCGGCGGTACAGGTTAATTATTCTCTCTGGTTTGCTCTTGGTCTGGCGTTTTTAGCGGGGTTGTCGCTGAATATTATGCCGTGTGTCTGGCCGGTGTTGCCTCTTGTCGTGATGCGGATTGTCGAGCAGGCAAAACGCGACAAAAGTAAGTCGATGGTGATGGGACTTGCTTTTTGTTTGGGGATATTGCTGTTTTTTGCCTGTCTGGCGGGAGCTAATATTGTCTTGCAGGTTTTCTATGGGCAGGTTTTGCAGTGGGGTGACCAGTTTCGCAATCCGGCTTTCGTTGCAGGGATGGCGCTTTTGTTGGTCGTGCTGGCGTTGTTTATGTTTGATGTTTTCAGCTTTGTTTTACCCGGCTCGATATCCGGTAAAAGCGGCGGTGGTTTCGCGGGCACGATAGGAATGGGTTTTTTGGCCGCCGTGCTGAGCACGCCGTGCAGTTTTGCGATTTTAGCGGCGGCGTTTGCGTGGGCGCAGGCCCAGCCGTTGCTGCTGGCTACCGTAGCGATTATGGTTATAGGCCTCGGAATGGCTGTGCCGTATATGATATTGACCTCAATGCCCGGTTTACTGGAGCGCTTGCCTAAACCGGGACGATGGATGGAATTATTCAAGCAGGCGATAGGATTTGTCCTGCTGATTATTGCGGTGAAGCTCATTGCGGCGTTGCCGGAAGCGCGGAGAATGGGTGTATTATACTTCGCGGTAGTGCTTGGTTTTTGTGTTTGGATGTGGGGCAGTTGGGTTAGTTACGATACTAAGTTGTCACGCAAATGGCTCATACGGATTGCAGCAGTAGCTTTAGCTGTGGCGACTGGATGGCTTTTTCTGCGTGCGCCTGCAAAGGGGCTTGTCGACTGGCAGGGTTACGATTCCAATTTAATACAAACCGCCCGCTCGGAGGAAAGGCCTGTTTTGATTAAATTTACTGCCGATTGGTGCCTGAGCTGTCAGGTGGTGGATAAAATGGTTTACTCGCGAAAGGATGTTGCGGAGCTGATTAAAGAAAAAGCTGTTTTGCCGATTAAAGCTGATACGACGACTAAAGATTTACCGGCTACTATTGCGCTTAAAGAGATATACAACGAGCCAGGTGTCCCCGTTAGTATGCTGTTTGTCCCAGGCCGGAAAGAGCCGGTCAGATGGCGAGGCATATCCTTTGCCGATGAGTTAAAGGCGATTTTGGAAGAGCTTCCTGATAAAAACCGAGATTTCTGATATGAAGAAATTATTTGTTATATTGTTGATTGGAATGCTGATTATGACCTCATGTGCGATAAATCAGGGGAAGAACGAACAGAATGAGCCGTCGATACTTCAGCCGAAACCTCTCGATGACAACTGGAATAAGCTGCTTGTCGGCTACTGGGAAGGCAGCGGCGAATCAAGTGCAGGGACAGGTAAGGGCTGGATGAGAATAGAGCTAGACCTAAACGGCCAGTTTTTAGTTATCAGGGGCGAGTCAAAGATAACTGAAATAACTCCCGAGCAGAAGCAGTATCTAAAAGAAGTTATGCACGTCTCTGACGAAAATATCGCAAAATTTAGGGGCTCGACCTTCAAACACATGGAGCTTCGAACCACCGACCCTGAAACCGGCGAAATTGTCGGCTACCTTTTCGACAGCATGCGCTGCATTGCAAAGGGCACCGGCAGAATTGAAGGAAATAAAGAAATTATACAGTGGCAATGGTCTGCAGGGGGACAGGGTGTATCGACGCGCATTACGGAGAAAGTCAGCGATGACAAGTTTGTTATTACTGAAAAATACACTTTTCCGGACGGAAATACGATGGAGGATAACTGGCAGATAGTTCGAAAGAAGTGACGCAGCAGGACGATGGCAAAGCAACGGAAAATAAAAGTCAATAAAGCCGAAGCGGCCGAGAGGGTCAGAAAGATTTTGCCGATTTTGAAAGAGCTCTACCCCGAGGCGAAAACCGCGCTTAACTTCAAAAATCCGCTGGAACTTTTAATCGCGACTATTCTGTCGGCTCAGTGCACGGATGTGCGGGTAAATATAGTGACCAAGGATTTGTTCAAAAAGTATAAATCAGCCAAAGACTGGGCCAAGGCCGACTTGAAAGAAATCGAGGCGGACATCAAAAGTACCGGCTTTTACCATAATAAGGCGGTTAGTATTAAAAATAGCTGCACGGCGTTGATTGAGAAGTTTAATAATAAAGTGCCCGGCACGATGGATGAGCTTGTGGCGCTGCCCGGCGTGGGCAGAAAGACGGCCAATGTCGTTTTGGGCAATGCTTTCGGCGTTCCTGCCATCGCCTGCGATACCCACGTTATCCGGCTGAGCCGGCGGTTGCAGCTTTCCGCGAACAGCAACCCGGTAAAGCTTGAATTTGATTTGGCCGAGATAATACCTAAGAAGAGCTGGATGCTGTTCAGCCATTTGCTGATTCTTCATGGTCGGAGCATCTGCAAGGCACGTAAGCCCGATTGTGGGAATTGCCCAATTGCGAAATTTTGTCCGTCGGCGAATCAGCCGGCCTTGTGGTAAGACGTTTTTAGGGAGATTTTTGTTTATGGCGAATACTATTGATAAACCGGTAAAGGACCTTTGGCGGATATTCAGGATAATGGCTGAGTTCGTCGAGGGCTTTGACGAGCTTGCCGCTGTGGGGCCCGCCGTTTCATTTTTCGGTTCTGCAAGAATAGAGCCCGACCAGAAATACTACAAACTTGCGGAAGAGACCGCTTCGGAGATAGTCAAGGCCGGCTTCGCGGTAATAACCGGCGGGGGCGGCGGTATTATGGAGGCGGCCAATAAAGGAGCTGTGAAGGCGAACGGTAAAAGTATCGGCCTAAATATCGAAATACCGATGGAGCAAATACCGAACAAATATCAAAATCTGTCTCTGCACTTCAAATACTTTTTCTGCCGCAAGGTAATGTTTCTCAAATACGCCCACGGCTTTATAGTCTTCCCTGGCGGCTTCGGGACTATGGACGAATTTACAGAATCCCTTGTCCTAATTCAGACCTTAAAGCAGGCGTCTTTCCCCGTTATTCTGATGGGCAGCGACTACTGGCAGGGATTGATTGACTGGATGAAGGAGAAGATGCTCAAAGAGCACCATTTTATCTCCCCGAAGGACCTCAAGGTATTCACCGTCGTCGATAGGCCGGAAGAGGCCGTCAAAATCATAACTGACTTCAGAGAGGCAAAGGGCCGTGTCGGTATCGACCTGCCCTCCGAAATGAAGAAAGAGTGACCTCGAAAGTCCGCCCCACTCTTTAAAACAAAAAAAAACGCCAGTGCATTTCTGCAACTGGCGTTTTATCGCAACTTTCTCAATAGCTTCAGCGGTTGTCAAAATCCATTGCTGTGCGAACTGCAGGAGACAGTTCAGGTAAAGTCATTTTGATTATCGGCTTAGATGGAATATCCTGTTCAGCAGCTTGGAACTTTATACTGTCATCTTTGAACATGGCAAGTTTGGCTGACCAGTTTTCCATAGAGGCAACCTGAAGTTCCGTCTGTTTTTCCTTCAGCTCAGCCAGTTTCTTGTTAGACTCTTCACGGGCAGCCCTCGCTTCGGCCAGTGCACCGGCCAAATCGGTTTGTCTCATAGCCAGAGCATGGTCCTCTCCGGCCCTGTCGACTACTCGTTCGGACGTTACTTGCTGTACCCGTGCGCTGAACCTGGCTTTAACAGCGTCAAGATACGCCTGTGCCGCCTCGCGTTTTGCAGTATTGTTTACCAGAATAATATCCACCTCGGCTTGAGCGGCCGCATAGCACGCGTCAATGCCGGCGTTCTCGCACAATTTGCTTGCATTTGCGTTTGCTATCATACGGTCATAGGCAGCTTCGCCGCGGAGTTTCTGGCTTGATGCCAGCTTTCTGTCGCGTTCTATCTGTGCCTTAGATACCGCGTATTCCATTGTAAATTGTGTATTGGTGCGGTCGATTTCTGAACCTCTTTTTTGCCGCGTAGCATTAGCCTGCGTCAGCTCCTGCTGATAGTTGGCTTGAGCAATTTTCTCCGCAGATCGTATTGAATTCTCACTTTGGGCCAGTTTTGCCTGGAGACATCTGCGGGCGGAATCAATCTGCGCATCAATCTGCATTGCAAGAGCTTCCTGCGAATCAGAAACACTTTTAGCTTCTGTCATAAGTTTGGAATACTGTGCTTCTCCTCGCTGTTTAACGGCCCAGAGCCTAACCTTCAGTTCTCCAATCTCGTGCTGGCCGCATTTGTCAGCGGCTTCTGCTTCTGCAAAGAGTTTTTTCGCACGGGCTGCACCAATACGCTCCAGAGCATCTGCTTGGCTGCGGTAATCCAAAACCTCCGCTTCTCTTTCTTTACGGAACGATTCCGCCTGAACAAGATGCTGCTGGTATTTCGATTCTATTACTTCCATCTCTTTTTCGGTCTTCGTTTCAATTTCGTTGAAACGTGAACGTGCCTGAGCTTCGAGAGCATCGGCGATACCTAATTTCTCCTGTGCTATAGCGTCTTCCTGTCTTTTTGTGGCCAGAAGATTTGCGTGAGCTTCTGCGAATGTCGCTTCTGCAACCATTTCGTGAGCGTTGGCTCGTGCCTCGATTCGCATAACCTCCGCCATGCTTTTCCGATACTCTGCGATGTGGTCCGGTTCTATCCTCGCTGCCACGGCCGTTACTTCAGGAACATCAGGCACCTGGTGCAGTTCTTCGCTTTGCTGGGATATCTCGGTGGTGTATTTGCTCATTTCAACCTTCCCGACCGCTTTTTTAGACGCTATCTCTTTTAGAACTTCCTTTCTGATTTTTGCCGCTTCTGCTTCAGCGTCCGCGATTAGCTGAAGTTTCTTTGCTTCCGCTACAGCTTCCGCATGGACGGCTGTTTGACGTGCCGCCTCGGCGCGGGCCGCGGCTTCTGCCCTGACAAATTCGGCCTGGGCTGTTTCTTCGGTCCTTTCTGCGCTTACTCGAAGCTTCTCGACTTCATTGAGCTCGTTGTCGAGTCTGGTCTGCGCCTCTGCAAGCAGCGATTCGTAGTTGGCTGCCGATTTATCCTGATGATGCTGGACCTCCGCCCGCAGACGGTCGATTTCCGCCATCGCTTTTTCAAAGCGAGTGGGAGCACCGGCGGATTTCTCTTGTGTTCTCGCCTGCTCCACCGTCCTAAAGGACGCCGCTTCCAGCAGTTTTAATTGATACTCCTCATTCGCGAGATTTGCCTCAATCTTATCGGCTCTCGCACGAAGCTCTTTCGCGCGGGCCGCCGTATCATTAAGAATTGTTGCGCTCGCAACCTTGAGTCTGCTGACTTCGGAGTTTGTCCGAATTGTTGCAGATTTGATTTGCTCTTCAAGTTCATCTGCGCGGGCTGCCGTTTCCTTTGAGGCCGCCACGGCTTTGGCCTCAAGCTCTGCAATGGTCGCTGCCGCGCGCTGCCGCGTTGCTTTCGAAGCTTCTGTCATCTCAACAATTTTTGCTTCCCCTTCGACCTGAATTGCTTTGCGAATTTCTTTAAGCTGGTCTATACGAGCTGTTTCGTTCGCGAACGTTTCTCGCGCGTCATCGACATCGTCATTGAATTTGCTTTCGCTTTCTTTAATTAACGACGCTATAATTGTGTCTTTCCGTTCGATGAGCGCTTCAAGCTCCGCTTCCCTCGACGCAATCTGCGCCATTGCCTTGCCGTACTCATGGTTGTGCTTTTCCAGAAGAGCTTCCGCCTGGGAGATGTTCTTGCTCACCTGAGCTTCCACTTCGACGCGCCGCGCGCTGAAATCAGCCAGCTGTTTATTCAATTCTGCGCGTGCCTGCACGTCGGCGGTGTCGGCCGTTTCCAGAGTGGCTTCCACCTTCGATATGCCCATCTTGCCTTCGCTGATATACTCGATAGGCAAATTCGAGAAATCAGCTAAGTGGGAGAGTTCCGAATGAGCTTTCGAAATCTCCTCGCGCTCGGTCCTCGGCCCCACTATCTGGCCGTACCTTGAGCACCCTGAACCGAGCAGTATAACTGCCAAAAATACGCCTGCTAAACATATACAAATCAGTCTTTTTTGTGTGTTCGCTGCCATTATCGCACCCCTTATTAAACCCCCTATATCTAATTTGATTTTGCCCTTCCTCCACGCTTGATGGGCACCTCATAGAATCTTTCGTCCAAACGAAAGAATCGCTTTAGTGTAAAGTATACAAATTGGAATTCCGCAAGGGCGCGGAATATGCAAAAAAAACGAGCTTTTTTTTGGAAAAAAATTTCCATCCGATAACACCTCTCCTGCCGCCCTCCGTCTGGCTATATTTAGCCCCACTACAGACTCTTCGACCAAGCTCGGGGCAAGTTGGGTTTGATTGGGTTTGTTTTAACCAAGTGTCCAATTGCTATTTTTCGTTATAAGCCCTTGTTTTCACTTGACTTGTAAAGATTTGACTTTTTAAAAAATTGGGTTTGTTTTGCATATTTTGGTTATTTTGATTGATTGAACCCGTGCAGGAGGCAGCACAAGCAAATCTGCTACGCCTTTTCAATCTTGCTCATCGCATCATTTAGGTGGTCGAGGAGGAGTTTTTTGTCGGGGCCGCCGAGATGCTCCCACGGCAAAGTCTCGTCAGGGTTTTGACGTGGCGGATTTGTCACGAGCTACTGCACACCAGAAAGAGTCATCAGATAAAAGCTCTTCTACGGCTCTTCTGACACATTTCTTCGTAGTTTTTTTCATACAGTCCCCAGCTGACCACGCACTATCCCAGAACAGATCATTATCGCTGACACTCCCACTGACTGCGCTTTGCCATATAATTTGTCCGTGGGGGTCTGACAAAGCAAGTTTAACTCTGAGCGGCATGTTTCTCACTGCAATTTGCGTTCCCACGTCTCGACTTGGAACATAAACAGCAGTTTGCTGCCAAAGGATGAAAAAACTCTCAATCTCGCCTGTTAGAGTCAATACAGGACTTCCATTTTCTTCCACTGTTGCCACTGTCGCGCCATGACTTTTCAAGCTGTCACTGAATGCGCGAGTGAGAGTTCCTTCAAAATCATTCAGTGAGCAAGTCCCCCATCCGTAATGCCCAATTTGGTCTTTCAAGCAGTTGCTGCGTGCATCGATGAATCTTCTAACTACTATCGGAACAGTTTGTTCCTTTTTCGGTCCTCGGGGCTCGACTGGCTCGATGTCCAAGGTTATCTGAGGAGGTGCTGCCAATTGGCAACCAGCAGCCCAAATAAGGCTCCCTACCAAAAACGCCATACTCATGACTTGTTTGACATATGGCATAACATACACTCCTTAAATCTACGCCTCTGATTGAACGTGTTCTAAGGATAACATAATCAAAAATAGTACACCAGCTTAATTTTTGCTCTTATTAAAAAGTTTTTGCTGCAAATGGGCAAATAACTGTCCATCATTTAAGTGGTCGAGGAGGAGTTTTTTGTCGGGGCCGCCGAGGTGTTCCCACGGCAGAACCTCATCTGTTCCGAATTGTCTTTCCGCGAGTTTGTTTAAACATAAGCCGGACTTCTCAAAAGCCGCCCGCCATATATTTGGGTTGAAGCACTCATCCCACAAATCGAATTTAGCGCCGTTTCTCCAGGCATCTTCGATGACTTTGCCGAGCTGCCTGTCGCCCCGGCCGATTGCCGATTCGAGGACGCTGCGCTCGATATTGTGGAATTTGAACTGCACACATCTAGCCCGGAGTTTTCTTTTCTCGTCGAGGATTAACTGTTTTGCCTGCTCGAAATACCCAAGCGGCTTTTGCGCGAGCCAGCCGAACGGCGTGTGCGGCTTGGGGACGAGCCAGCTTACGGCAGCATTGATTTCTCCAGTTTTGCCGTCAACTCCTCTGCGAATTTTCGCCAGCACGAAAGAAAGCTGTGCGATTTGTTTTATGTCCTCCTCTGTTTCACCGGGCAGGCCGACCATAAAATACAGTTTCAGCCGTTTCCAGCCCGCTTTGAATGCGGCTTCGGCGGCGGCGAACAAGTCCTCGTTTTTTAAGGGCTTGTTGATGATTTCTCTTAATCTTTCGCTGGCGGCCTCGACGGCGATTGTCAGGCCGCCTTTGCGGACGGAGGTTACCAGTTTGGGGAGCAGCTTTAACTGCTTATC
>CAYXUW010000048.1:0-17546 GCA_964468375.1 uncultured Pirellulales bacterium
ACTTAGCTCTTATAATGTTCTTTTGAATTTCTTTTTCAAAAGGGCTATGGCCGTCGCCGCTATGGCGTCGCCTGTTCCTATGTCACCAAATCCCTCGTTTGTTTTTGCCTTGATATTTACGACGGCAAAATCGATTCCGAGAAGCTCGGCGACGCATCTTTTCATTTGTCCTTTGAAAGGTTCCAGTTTCGGCCGTTCAGCGTGTATTATCAAATCAACATTGGCTATTTCCCAGCCCTTTTCCTCAAGCTTTTCCCGCACAATAAGCAAAAGCCCCTTGCTGTCGGCGTTTTTGAGCTGGGGGTCAGTATCGGGAAACAGTGTGCCTATATCGCCCATCGCGGCTGCTCCCAGCAGTGCGTCAATAAGAGCATGCAGGCCCACGTCGCCGTCGCTGTGGCCGGCCAGCCCGGCTTTGTAGGGCACCTGAACTCCACAAAGCATAAGCTTTCTGTCGCTGACCAGCTCGTGGATATCGGTGCCGATTCCACTTCTGTACTCGGGCTTAGGGCGTTCAATCACAATATCCCCTTTGTGCTGGGCACATCTGTTCCGACAATTTTTACGGCATCGGCAAGGGCCTGGCCCAGACCTTTGAAAATCGCCTCAGCTATATGGTGGCTGTTAGTGCCGTAAGGCACATTTATATGCAGATTGAACTTTCCGTTGTTCGAAAAGCTCCGCAGCATTTCTTCCAGACACTCAACGTCGAAGTCGCCGATTTTGTCCGTTCGATATTCCACGTTATACACACAGTTGCTCCTTCCGGATAAATCTATGGAGACATTTGCTATTGTTTCTTCCATCGGGACGGAACTGTAGCCATATCGGGCAATTCCTTTTTTGTCGCCGAGGGCCTTGACCAGCGCTTCGCCGAGGCATATAGCAATATCTTCGACTGTATGATGCGCGTCCACCTGCAAATCACCTTTGGCGCGGAGGGTCAGGTCGATTTTGCCGTGCTTGCCGAGATGCGCGAGCATATGGTCTAAAAATCCGATGCCAGTATCGATTTCATATTTACCGACGCCGTCCAGATTAAGCTGCAAGCTCACATCGGTTTCTTTGGTTTTCCTGCGGACTTTAGCGGTTCTGTTTGCCATAAGAATATTCCTATAAGATTTCTTTCAGGGCTGCAAGCAGTGTATCATTTTGCTCGGCCGTGCCAATTGTGATTCTCAATTTATCTTTAAGCTCGGAGTAGTCGAAGTATCTGACGAAGATATTTCGCTGCGATAATTTTTCATAAATTTCAGCCGCCCTGCCGTCTCTGCACTCGACCAGAACAAAATTGGAACTGCTGCCAGGAACATCAAGGCCGAGACTTCTAAGCTGCTCGGTTAATCTTGCCCGCTCAGCTTTTACTTTCTCGACCGTGCTCTTAAAATAGTCGCGGTCGCCAACAGCGGCGGCGGCAACAGCAATGGCGACTGCATCGACATTGTAGGAATCCTTGACCTTGGCGAGGCCGGTTATCAAATCCGGCTGAGCAATTGCATATCCGAAGCGGATTCCAGCAAGCGAGTATCCTTTGCTCATTGACCTGAGTATAATTACATTATCGAAATCCTTTACCAGAGCAGCACAGTTTTTCTCGGCAAAATCCACATAGGCCTCGTCAATCAGCAAAACGCCTGCGGTCTCGTCGGCCAGCGAGGCAAGCTCGTTAACGTTTATGAAACTGCCGCTCGGCGCGTTAGGGTTGCAGACAATTATCAAGGCGGCATCGCTTGCCGCAAGTCTTGGCGGCAGGTTAAACTCTCTATCGAACGGAATTTCCATCGCTTCGCAATTCTGCAACTTCGCCAGCACCGGATAAAGCGAATACGTCGGGACAGGATATGCTACGGGACGATTTTCATCACAAAAGGCCTGAAAAGCCATTCTCAGCAATTCATCTCCGCCGTTGCAGCACATAATATAATCAGGTTCAACGCCGTTAACCTCGGCGGCCACTTTGCGAAAGGCCCTTCCGGCAGGGTCGGGGTATCGGCGAAGCTGCTCAGGGGTTATTTCAGAGAGGACTTTCATTACATTCGGCGAGGGCGGGTAGGGATTTTCATTGGTATTGAGCTTTATAACGTCGGCGCGGCTCGGCTGAAATCCCGGCTCATAACCTTTTGCTTTTTCGATGTTTTCCCGAAAATAGCTCATATCGGCTCCGAAATAAAACTTTCACAGAGAATTATACGGTTATTCGGTCGGAAGTGAAAGGATGATTTTGCAGATTCCAATCCGGCTACGGCACAGCGAGTGAACTTATGCTAAGTGACCTTTAGAATCCAAAAGGATGATATTAGTGGAAATTTGATAAAAAAACCAGCAAGTCGGCCGTCAGGAGGCAACCGTCACCTCCATCAAATCCTTGATAGGCATCTTAAAGAGATTTTTTTGCTGATTTGCCTTATTTGTGCGAGTTACTATGCTGACTACTACATTACGCTCAAGGAGAAACTGCAAATTGATAACACACATTATCAAACTCAGTAAAATCAGCACTATAACTATGCGCCTCTGAATATTTCCTTGATTACATTTTTCCTTCACCACGGCTGAGATATCCTTAAAAAATAAACAGGAAAATATATAAGCATCCTTTGCTTAAAATATACGAAATACCTTGGCTAAAACAAAATTTGGTAGCCCCAATACAAGCAATATCGACCTTAAACCCTCGTTACTTGTATTTTAAAATAAAAAAAAGACGTTTATTTTATCGGGCCATACGGTCAATTTTAAGAGGTGCCTAATGTCGCCACAGGGCTTTTGTATTCATTTTTGGCAGTAGTCTACGAGGCGGGCGATTTCACTTCGCAGATCTTTTCGGTGGACAATCATATCGACAAAGCCGTGCTTGAGCATAAACTCGGCCGTTTGGAAACCCTCCGGCAGCTCTACTTTTATGGTCTCGGCGATTGTGCGGCGCCCGGCAAACCCGATAAGCGCTCCGGGCTCGGCTATTATACAATCACCCAGCATGGCAAAACTGGCTGTTACGCCGCCGGTAGTCGGGTCGGTCAGCACTGAAATGAACAGCCCGCCGGCCTCGTCATATTTGGCCAGCGCCGCAGAGGTTTTGGCCATCTGGCCGAGCGATACCACCCCCTCGTGCATTCTTGCCCCGCCTGAACAGCAAATCACCACCAGCGGCAGGTTTTCCTCCATTGCCTTATCGACGGCTACGGAGAGCTTTTCGCCGACGACAAAGCCCATAGAGCCCATCAGGAAATCCGGCTCCATTACACCAAGGATAACCCCCCTTCCCTTGATAAAGGCCTTGCCGATTCGCATTGCCTCTTTGGCGCCGCTTTTTTTCTCGTCGGCCTTGAGCCGCTTTTTATAAGTGGTTCCCCTGAATTTAAAAGCGAGCGGGTCATCGGTCGTCAGGTCACTTAAAATTTCCTGAAAAGAACCTTCATCGGTGAGATACTTAATTCGAGTCGCCGCCTCAATGCGAAAATGATGGTTGCACTCGGGACAGATATTAAGGTTCTGCTCGACCGTGCTTTTATAAAGCATATGCTCGCAGGCCGGGCATCGCATCCAAAGCCCTTCGGGCATCTCTTTACGCGGCTTCAGCGAGAAACCGTTCCATTTCGATTTTGCTTGTTTGGCCATATTTATACCATTTTAACTAAACGGCGTATCTTACCAGAAATTTGCTGTTTCGGCTACAAAAATCACCCGCAGGCCTGTCGAAGTGCGTTTATCGCGGCAACACGGTCCGATCTTGAAAATATGGCGTTGCCCGCCACGAGGGTATCGGCACCGTAGGAAACCACAATCGGTGCGGTTTGAGGGTCTATTCCGCCATCAACCTCCACGCGTATGTCAGGGCCGACAATTTCTCTAGCCCTGACAATTTTCTTTGCTGCCTCCGGCATAAACTCCTGCGCACCGAAACCCGGATGGACTGTCATCACCAGAACCATATCACAAAGCGGCGCAATCCTCTCTATCGCCTCCACCGGCGTCTCGGGATTCAGACATACTCCCGCGGTGCAGCCGGAGCTGTGTATTTCATCGATAAGTTTTTCCGGCTCATCAGCCGCCTCGATGTGAAATGTCAAATTATTCGCGCCGGCCTCAATGAAAACGGGGGCATATTTTTTCGGGTCGGAAATCATCAGGTGGCAGTCGAAGAAAAGCTTGCTGTGCTTTCGCAGTTTTTGGACTACCGGCGGACCGATTGTGATGTTCGGCACAAAATGGCCGTCCATTATATCCAGATGCACCATATTCACGTTCGCCGATTCAATTTCAGCTATCTCATCGGCCAGCCGTGCAAAATCAGAACTCAATATCGACGGCACAATCTCGATTGTTCCAGCTTTAGGCAATTGCACTTAACAGCTCCTTAAGTAAAAATCTCGTGAAGAATTATAACAGGCATTCGGACAAATATGCAAGGAAAATACACCATGGTCAGTTAGAACACAAGTCGGTAAGATAAAATGCTTTTGGATTTTTAATCACATATATGATAAACTACCAAAGATCATCTTGTATTCTTCAGGAGTCAGATTTTATGCTTCGCAATTCAACTATCATACCAGCTATTATAATATCTCTAATGAGCACAACTTCTGTGTGCGCGTTAGAAATTGCCCCATCAAGATTGAAAGTCCAAAATGCAGATGACTGCTATATTCCATATATTTCCAACTATCCGCTAAACAAAAAAAATGAAGATATCCGGCACGTAATTTTAGCTATTCACAGCTCAAACCATGATGCCACCATGGCCTACAACGACTGTATGGAATTAATCAATTCCCATGAGAACTTAAACAAGAGTACACTTGTAATCTCACCTCAATTCTTAAGGGAAAAACATCTAAAAAATAATACCGAGGAAAATCTGCTTTTCTGGAAAGTCTATCCTTTCTGGGGCAGTTCGACCAGCACAACAAAATCTGCCAGCAAAAATTTAAAAATAAGCGCATATTCGATACTCTCTGAAATCATAGTTGACCTTTGCAGCAAAACAAGCTTTCCCAACATCAAAAAGATAACTATTCTTGGACATTCCGCCGGAGGTCAATTTGTCAACAGGTTCGCTACCAGCAATACTGTCGAGTTCGATGTAGCAAGACCAGCTGGGATTCAGTGCAAATATGTAGTTATGAATCCCTCTTCGTACGTGTACTTCAGCCCGAAAAGGTCTGTAAACGGCTCAATCCGGAATTTCTCAATACCAACACCAGAGGTGGTGGAAAAACATCCTGGCTACAATAATTACGGTTACGGCCTCGATAAATTATATCTTTATCACAGGAAAAACGGACTCACCGCTGAAAAAATCAGGGAAATGTATCCTCAAAGAAACGTAGTGTATCTTCTCGGCGAAAAAGATTGCAAAGCTGATTCTTCCATGTCGGTCCATCCGCACGCCATGCTGGAAGGTAATAACAGACTTGAGAGAGGACGAATATACTTTGGACACCTGGTTGACGAGTTCGGCCCAGATATCAAAAATAACCAGAGAATAGTCCTCGTCCCCGATGTGGGTCATTCAGGAAGAAAAATGATACTCTCAAAGCGGGGACAAAGATTTATCCTGAAATAGTACAAAACTAGCCAGAGAATAACAGGGCATAAAATCTTTAAACTTTACTTCTCATCGAGGATTTCAAGGCATTTGAATACTTTGCCCTCTAAAAATTCGAGTGACGCCCCGCCTCCGGTAGAAATATGGCTTACCTTGTCCTGAAGCCCCAGCTTTGTTATGGCGCTTGCGCTGTCACCGCCGCCGATTATACTGACTGCTCCTTTTCCCGTCGCCTTGGCGACAGCCATTGCGACGGCCTTTGTCCCTCTGTCGAAAGGCGGCACCTCGAAAACTCCCATAGGGCCATTCCAAACGATGGTTTTGGCATCGACAATCTTCTCCGTATAATCATTTATCGCCTCTGGGCCTATATCAACGGCTTGAAAACCCGGGTCGATATCGCCAACAGCAATACGATGCTGCGCCTCTGGCTTAAGCTCTCTAACCACAACGTGGTCGGCGGGCAGAAGGACTTCGCAATCGGCTTCTTCGGCCTGCTTAAGCAAATTCAGGGCCTTATCGACAAAATCTTTTTCGCACAGACTTTTGCCGATGGTCTTTCCCCTACTGTCAAGAAACGTATATGCCATAGCTCCGCCGATAACGATGCGGTCGACTTTATGAATCAGATTTTCAATAACACCTATCTTGTCGGAGACTTTTGCGCCGCCGAGTATCGCAACAAACGGTTTGCCGGGGGCGCTTAGGGCTTCGCCCAAAAACTTCAGCTCCTTTTCTATCAAAAAACCGATGACTCTTGGTTTGCCTTCCATAAGTGCGGGCACGGTATACATCGAAGCGTTGTCTCTGTGGGCGGTTCCGAAAGCATCGTCAACATAAATATCCGCTAAATCGGCAAGCTGTTTTGCAAAATCATCCTTGGCCTGGCGCAGCTGCTTATCTTCTTTGGCAGCTTTATCTTTTATGGTCTCTTCCTTGTGGAAACGCAGATTCTCAAGGAGCATACAATCGCCGCTTTTGAGGTTCTGTGCCATAGCTTTTGTCTTGTCCCCGATGCAATCTTCGGCAAACAAAACTTCCCTGCCCAGCAATTCGGAAAGCCGCTTTGCCACCGGCGCCAGAGACAGCTTCTCATCTCTCTCGCCGCTGGGTCTGCCCAGATGACTCATCAGAATAAGCGAAGCGCCTCCACCCAGTATGTGTTTTATCGTCGGCAGGGCCTTGACTATTCGGTCGTCGCTGGTGATATTGCAATCGTCATCCAGTGGCACATTGAAATCTACGCGCATCAGCACTTTTTTACCCTGCACGCTGATATCAGCAATGGTTTTCTTCGCCATAATAAATTTCCTCTGCCAACTTCCAAAAACGTAACTTCGCCGGCTCTTTTAGCTTCTGTTGATAAGATACTTTGCCACGACCGTGTTTAACCTGCACTTCGCGGGCTCGCTGGCGGCGCAGGCCCGAAGAATTTCCAAATCAGTTTTCCAGACAACATCTCCGGGGGCCAGTAAAAATAAACTGTCCGGTTCATAGGCATCATAAAGCCGCCCGTCCTTGTAGTAATAATGAGAAGTGCACACCTCCGCAGGATAGGCACGCATCAGCGGCGGAATATCCTGGGGTAAAAACCAGAGCTTGATTTCCCGTTCCGCGTCATCAAACGTGGCCGAGGTATGAATTAAATTATCCATTCGGCTACCGATAACCCTACCTTCGGCGTCTTTTATAGGCACCACCGTTCCCAGCGCCCTGATACAGCCGGGTTCTTCTTCTCTTGCCTGGTGCGGGTTTGTCGGGCCCGCTATCGACCTTATTTTCTCCAAGACGCCATGGCCCTGAAAGATGATTGCAATTACCCTGCGTTTCCATTTTTCCTGCTCAGAATAATGGCTCGCTCCGGTGATATAGTCGAGCAGCGGCTCATAAAATACTTTTCCCTTATGCTCGGCATAGTGCTCCTCCGCAAGGAACCTGTTGACATTGACAATCTTAGCAGCAGCAAAACGCGCTCCCGTATGAAACTCTGAAAACTGAGAAAATATAAATCCGGTAACGGAATTCTTAAGGGCGTCCGGCTTAATGAGAACAAGTGTCTGTTCAAGCTCTTTTTTGTCCATAATCCGGCACCTGCTTATAAAACACTGATAATATCGTCGCTTCGAAGGATATTAAAAAGGACCCGTCCGCATAAGGACGGGTCCCTCTGTTAATTTTACATCTTTGCCATTTTTTCCATAATATCAACGGTTCGGTTCGAATAACCCCATTCATTGTCATACCAGCTGATTGCCTTAACAGTCCTTCCGTTTACCATAGTCAGTAAGGAATCGAAAATGCTGGATGCGGGATTCTTGACAATATCACTGCTGACAATCGGCTCGTCGCAATAAATCAGAATGCCCTTCATCGCTCCCTCGGCCGCTTTCTTGAGTGCTGCGTTTACGGAATCAACGGTAACATCCTTTTTGACATTAACCACTAAATCAACGATACTTCCGACCGGGATGGGCACCCGAACAGCGAAACCATCGAGCTTGCCGTCGAGCTCAGGGATAACCTTTCCGATGGCTTTCGCCGCACCGGTAGTAGTAGGAATTATATTCGCAGCGGCAGCACGTGCACGGCGAAGGTCTTTATGTATCATATCCGCAACTTTCTGGTCGTTGGTGTAAGCGTGAATGGTAGTCATAAGTCCCTGCTCAATACCAAACGCATCATTGATTGCCTTAGCCAAAGGCGCGAGACAATTGGTCGTGCAGCTTGCATTCGACACGCATTTAACGTCTTTCGTTAACTTCTCGCTGTTGACGCCCAAAACAATTGTCGCGTCAATCTCGTCTTTTGCAGGAACGCTGAGGACAACCTTTTCGGCACCGGCTTTAAGATGGTCACCATAGCCGCCTTTCGGGGATTCTTTCATGCGGAAAATGCCGGTCGATTCGAGAACGACTTTAACGCCCATATCTTTCCAGGGAAGCTCAGCGGGATTTTTAACGGCCAAAACCTTGACGGTTTTACCGTTAATCACGAGGTCGCCGTCCTTGGCCTCGACCGTGCCGTTCCACGTTCCCATAACCGTATCATATTTGAACAGATGTGCGAGACTCTTGGCATCTGAGAGGTCGTTGACAGCCACCAATTCCAAATCCCTGCCTCTTTCCATAATAATCCTTGCTACGGCCCTGCCGATTCGGCCGAAACCGTTGATTGCCACCTTTGTTGCCATTCGTAAATCTCCTTTTCTCAATACTGAAAATGCGGTTTTTATCTACTACACTGTTTACACAGACGAAAGAGATACTTTATTTACAACCCCCCTCTATGTCAAGAATTTATTGTCAGTAATTAAACTAATCAGCCAATCTATCGCCGGTTATTCGCAATTGAAGGATTTTTCCGGTCTCGGGGATAACTTTGGTCTGCTCGCCTATTCTGACTGGCCAAATCCAGATTATCTTTTCCGAATCAACAACAATCAACGCCTTTTTGCGTATCTGCTGCGGCACTTTTGCAGACGTAAAAAATTTGCCCACCTTCTTTTCCGAAGCCGTTCCCAAAGGCCAAAACTTATCGCCGGCGCGGCGAAAACGCACCGTCAAAGGAAGCTTGACCTTATCCAAATCAAACCACTCAACAAAATTGGTTTTTTGAGATTTAAACTGCCCAAAATTTTTCTTCCCCGCCTCAAAAATATCCGCCTCTATCAAATACCCGCCGAACTTTGTCCGGCCCGGAATCTGCACTTCCACAATGCCAACTTTTTCTTTAAGATTCGCAGCTTTATGAGGCCGTGTGAAGATCAATTTATCATACTCTCGCCTAACGACAAATCCACTTGGCAATTCGATTTTCCTGCCGCTGATATTTTGCTGTGTTAATTCCAACACTCTTTCGTAATGCTGATGCGTCAAATCTCTCTCACCGCTGCCTAAATATGTCAGGCACCGCTGGATTATTTCAACTTTTACAGCAGGATGCTGAAATGAAAGCCTGTTCAAATCGAGCGCAATTCTGCCGTTATCACAATCAACCAAATTAGGCCAAATTTGCCCCGCAACGCTACGAACCAAACTATAAAACCTTCGGGACGATTGGGCTAATTCAAATAATTGTTCCGCCAAAGAGCCATTGCACTGGCGCTGCAACTCTGGAATTAACCGATGTCGAATAAAGCTTCGCCTGTAGCTGCAATCCTCGTTCATCCGGTCGGTGCGCCATTTCAGGTTCCGCTGTTTTAAATACTCTATAATCTCATCTCTTCGGACACAAAGTAGCGGCCTCACAAATTCAATATTGTCGAACTCGCGCCTCGGCCAAATACCGCCGAGGCCGCGAAAGCCCGTCCCGCGAATTAGACGCTGAATAATCGTTTCGGCATTGTCGTCTTTTTGATGTGCCGTCGCTACACATCTGCACCGATTGGCTTTCGCAATATCGAGCAAACTTTCGATACGTAATTTACGAGCAGCCGTCTCAATCGACAGTTTATTTTCACGGGCAAAGCCGCGCACGTCCAGCCGCCTTGTCGTTACAGCTAAGTTTAGTTTGTCTGCCTGCTCAATCACAAATGCTTCATCGCCGTCGCTTTCCGCGGCTCTTAACTGATGGTTTATATGAGCGCAGAAAATATCCCCGTTAAAGATATGATTGGCCTTCAACGCACACATAACATACATAAGGGATGTCGAATCGGCTCCGCCAGAAACGGCCAATAAAATCCTGTTATCCGGGCTGAAAAGCCCGTTTTCTCCGATTAAATCGGCTATCTTTTTCTCGAATTCCAGCAGCATTTTTTACGCATAAAAAAAGGCCTGATATTCAGCCAGGCCCGAGATTATAACACAAAAACTCTAACGCAGTTTTCTGCAAATATCACTTATTCTCTTCAAGACTTTCGCCGCTCTCGCTCTTTGTCAGCGCGGCGATTCTTTTTTCTACGAATTCTTTATCATCGGGAGTCAAATCCTCCTTTTTGAGGGCCCTCTGATAAAGCTTCAGCGCCTCTGCCCTGCGGTGCAGGTGCTCATCCAAAATATACGCCGCCTTAAATCTTGCCGGATAAGGTGTATCCGGATCCCATTGGTAAGTCCTCTGATAATATAAAACAGCCAAAGTATAATCCATGAAGTATTCGTAAATGCCGGCCGCCCTGTATGCCGCATCGTCAATTTTGTCGGAAGAAGGGTGTTTCCTTATAAGCTGATTGTATTTATATAGCGCCTTCCGCAAATTATCTTCATGAGCAATAAATAAAAATTTGGATTTCTTTTCAAGCCGATAGGCCTCGTCATACATATAGTCGGCTATGGCAATTGAGTCTATTGCTTTCAAATCAGGCCCGGCCACGCTTGCCTCGATGACATAATTATACTGCGGCATCTCGTTAAGTCTCTTAAGCTCATTCTCAGCCCATCCCAGTTTCATATTATTGCCTGTCTTTTTGTAGTGCGCTATCAGTGATTCCAGATACTGCCGATACGCCGAGCGGTTAATTGCCATCTGCTCGATAATATCCGCCTCGCCCGCCTCAACAATCGGAACTTCCTTCACAGGGGGGGGAGGTAAAAGCTGGGACTTGCCGCTGTCAACACCGTGACAACCCGTCAACACAGTCGATAAGACTATCAGTAATACAGCCAGAAGTGTTCTTGCCATAATGGCCTCCTTTCAACCAAATTCGGTAATCAGGGATTGGTAACCGATAACCTGCAATCGCTTCCGTCGTTCTACCTGTTACCAATTGCCTGTTACCATTATCAATTATTCGGCTGGCCGTCAAGAGCAAACATTGAAAAATATCCCGTGCCTAATCCCGATTTTTGGGTTCCAATCCGCAAATTCGGCGTCGGTTCAGCCCTCCCCGGCCGGTCGAAATCCGCTCCTAAAGAACGATTTAAAAAATAAAAAAAGGACGATATCGTAACAAAAAGGTAACATTCGTAATATAGGATAACGCTTGGTGAATTAAACTCTTTACTGCAAGTTAAAAGTTATTTTGCGAAAGGAGAATGAAAATGAAAAAAGACAATTTGCAAAAAATATCCATGGTCTTTCTATCGTGCTTGGCATTCGTTATTATGGGCTGTGAAGACGGCTGCGAGCCGAAGGCAAAATACGAAAGGACTGTCCATCTCTCAGCCCCTATGTCTGCAAACACCATCTTCGAAGCCCAAACTCACAATGGCTACATCGACATCACCGGCTCGGATGTTACCGAGTGCAGCGTGACGGCAACCATTACCGCCAAAGCTCACACCGAAGAAGAAGCTCAAGAACTCGCCGAAGCGGTAGAAATAAAGCTTGTCCCTTCTGGCAACAGACTCATCGCAAAAATCGAAAAGCCCAAATTGACTCCTTACCAAAGAATCAGCGTCAGTCTCGACGTAACCATGCCCGACAAAACCGGAACAGATGTCATCACGCACAACGGGGCTCTGAGAATTGAAAATTTAACCGGCAAAATCGAAGGCAAAACACACAACGGCAGGGTTACCGCGGAAAAAATCTCAGGAACCATCGACCTTCAAACACACAACGGAGAAGTAGATTGCGGCGAAGTTACAGGCAAAACAAAACTTGAGACACATAACGGCTCGATAACCTGCGAAGAAATTTCAGGCGATATAGAACTTCGAACCCACAACGGCAACACAAGAGCATCTTACTCTGCAACCGCCCCGTCGGTTTGCAATATATCAGCGGTTACCCATAACGGCAGCGTCCGCCTGACCGCTCCGCCGAATCTGTCGGCCGAGGTCGAATGCTCGACGCATAACGGCTCAATAACCACCGATTTGCCGATAACCGTAACCGGAAAACTAACCAAAACAAAACTCAAGGGAACGATAGGCGAAGGTGAGGGAAAGCTTTACCTCGAAACCCACAACGGCTCGATTGATATAAAATAAGGAATAAAAAGGATACAAAACCCCCAATCAGGAGAAGCTGAAAATGAAAAAACACTCCTTCAAAAAATATGTTGTGCCGGTTTTGTCGTTTTCTCTGTTGATAGCTGCTTTCTCATTTGGCTGCGGCAATATAGATGACATCTGCAAAGCCAAATACGAAAAAACCGAACACCTGTCGGCCCCTTTTGCGCCGGGACAAACCTTAGAGCTCCAAAACGATGTCGGCGAAATCACAATTACCGGCGCAGATGTTAAAGAATGCACCGTCACCGCTGCAATAACCGCAAAGGCGAGAACCGAAGAAAAGGCAGAGAAACTCGCCGAGAAAGTACAGATAAAGCTGGAGCCGTCCGGTAATAAACTTCATATCAAAATAGAAAAGCCCGTCGACAAATCCGGACAGTCAATAAATATCGATTTCAATATAACTGTGCCTAAGCAAACCGCCCTGCAGCTCGCAACTGACGTCGGAGAAATCAAAATCGACAATATCACCAAATCGATTAAAACCAAAACGGACGTCGGGGCCGTTTACTGTAAAGAAATAACAGGTGACATCGATATCGAGACGGATGTCGGCGAAGTAAATGTCATTTACTCCAGAACAGCTTCCAGTGTCTGCAACGCAACCATCGAAACCGATGTCGGCAAAATAGACTTTACCGCCCCGCCTGATTTCTCTGCACAATTAGACCTCTCAACAAATATCGGCGGCATAGAAACCGACCTGCCGCTTAGCATAAAAGGCACACTCGGCAAAAAATCAAGCGGCACCATCGGAAAAGGCGAAGGTAAAGTAACCTTGAAAACCAACATCGGCTTTATAAAAATAAAATGAAATTCCAAAAAATACGCCGACTCTCATTTGTCTGCGCTGTGCTCGGTGCAGCATCGCCTGCTTTTGTTGTCGCAGATACAGTCGTTCAAAAGAAAATAATAAATGAAAATGGAATAGTCGGAGACTTTTTCTTTTGTAAAGACGCCGAGAACCAGCGTCCCCTGATTCTGCTCGGGGGCGCCGAGGGCGGCAAAGCCCTGAGTGAATGGACGGATAAAATCAGCGAACTCATTAAGCGCGGATACGCCGTCCTTGTCCTGGCTTACTTCGGTACGGAAGGCCTTCCGCCGACCTTGCAGAGTATCTCGCTCGAGTATTTCGACAATGCCATCGACTGGGTGCGCAAACAACCGAACGTAGACCCAAACGGTGTGGGAATAATAGCAGGTTCAAAGGGAACCGAGGCGGCTCTGCTGCTGGCCACAACGAATCACAATATCAAAGTTATCGTGGCAATCGCGCCCAGCGCTTACGCATTCTGGGGAATACAGGGACCGGGCGGCAAGGAGCAAAGAACGTCTTCGTGGTCGCGCGGAGGCAAGGATATTCCCTTTGCACCGATGGTCAGCAACAAAGAAAAAGTAATCAGAGCGATGCAAACGCATAAATTTTTGCCGATTTACAACGAGGCCATAGCAAGCCCGGATGCCGCCCGGGGCGAAATCAAAATAGAGCTGGCGAAGGCGCCGATTCTTTTCGTTTCTGGCAAAAAGGACGAGCTATGGCCTTCTTATAAAATGGCCGAGGTTATGATGCAGCGGCTGAAAGAAAACAAGTATCCATATCACTGCGGACACCTGAGCTATAATACCAGCCGCGGTGTCATTCACGAAGCGCCTGAAAGCTTGGAGAAAATATTCAGCTTTCTCGAAACCTATTATCCGATAACTTCCAAACCGGACGAAAAAAACTAAT
Source organism: uncultured Pirellulales bacterium (assembly GCA_964468375.1). GTDB lineage: Bacteria > Planctomycetota > Phycisphaerae > Sedimentisphaerales > Anaerobacaceae > CAYXUW01. The sequence continues at coordinate 14,177 of CAYXUW010000048.1, forward strand.
CTGCAAACTACCATAAAAAAGAAAATAAGATACAATCGTCCGTATGATTAAGGCCGACAATCTAAAAAAGCGATTCGGCAGCACCATTGCCCTCGACGATGTAAGCTTCGAGGTCCAAAAGGGCGAGACTTTCGGTTTGCTCGGACCTAACGGGGCGGGAAAAACAACTACCATCCGGCTGCTTTGTGGCCTTGCCAAACCTGACAGTGGAACAGTCACTCTCAACGGCAAAACCGACCCGACCCTTATTGATGTCCGCCTGTCTTTGGGAATGGTGCCGCAAACATTGGCGGTTTACGAGGAACTTTCAGCAGAAGAAAATCTGCGGTTCTTCGGCAAAATATACGGCCTTAGCGGACGACAGCTAAAACAGCGCGTCGCCAACTGCCTCGAAATCGCAGGCCTCACGCAGCGCAGCAAAGAGCGCGTCTCGAAATACAGCGGCGGAATGAAACGCCGGCTCAATATGGTGTGCTCGCTTTTGCACGAGCCGCCGCTTCTGCTGCTCGATGAACCAACCGTCGGAGTCGACCCCCAGTCCCGTAATTCGATATTTGACAATATCGAGACAATGAAAAATCAGGGCCGCACCATCATCTACACAACACACTATATGGAAGAAGCCGAACGCATCTGCGACAGGGTCGCTATTCTCGACTACGGCAAAATCCTCGATATGGACACCGTCCATAATCTTATCGTCAAACATGGCGGCCCGTCACGTGTTGAGGCAGAATTCGAAAAAGACCTCTCAGAACTCGATAAAATAAAACAGTTAATCGGCAATAAGAACATACAACTCGAAGGAACAAAGATTAAATTCGAAACCGATAAGCCGATGGAATCCCTGGCGATGCTGAATCGAAGCGGCGTAAGTTTTAAATCGCTGAAAGTCGAGATGGCTAATCTCGAGGATGTTTTTCTCAATCTAACTGGGCGGAGGCTTCGAGACTGATGAAGAAGCTGTTTTCTCTTGCCGTAAAAGACATGCGGGTTTTGCTCAGTGACAAGAGCAACATCTTCTTTGTATTCGGCTTTCCTATTATTTTCGCGCTGTTTTTTGGCGCCATATATTCCAGCGCCGGTGAAGGACCGTCTGGAATGAAAATCGGCGTAGTAGATGAAGACCAATCCGATTTTTCAGCCTCCTTCGTATCAAAGCTGCAGTCCGAAGAAGCGCTGCAAATCTCCCAACTGAGCCGCAGTGAAGCTGTCGAACAGATAAGAAAAGGCAAAGTAACCGCCGCCGTTATTCTAAATGACGGTTACGGCGATGGCCTCGAAGCCCTGTTTGACAGCAATGAACCAAAATTGGAAATAGCAGCAGATCCGTCTCGCAAGATGGAAAGTGCCTACCTGCAGGGACTCCTTGCAAAGGCACAATTTGAAGCGCTCAACGAAAAACTCACTGACCGAAATTGGATGCGCGAGCAAGTAAGACTCTGGAAGAATGATGTCGAAAACGATGACGACATCAGCGCAAAACAGACAAAGCTGTTATTTAACTTCTTTGACGCCTACGACACTCTCCTAAAGGATGTCAATGATAAGGAATACAACACCGCCTTTGACGGCGAAATGCTGAATTTCGATAAATTGGATGTAAATAGGGAATACGAAGGCCCCATTACAGGGTTCCAGATTACGTTTCCACAATGCCTGATTTGGGGAATTCTCATGTGCACATCAACATTTGCAATTTCGATTGTGAAGGAACGCATTCATGGAACCTTCGAGCGTCTGCGCGTTGGGCCGATTGGACGCGCTCACATACTCGGAGGTAAAGCTTTAGCGTGCTTTATGACCTCCCTGCTAATGACTTGCGCTTTGTATATCCTTGCAAAAGCACTTTTCAAAATGCCCATAGGCAACTACCCCCTTTTCATCCTGGCAGTAACCTGCACACTATTATGTTTTGTCGGTCTTATGATGTTTATATGCACACTGGGGCGCACCGAGCAAAGCGTCAGTGCCTCGGTATGGGCCATACTTATGATTATGGGCATGCTGGGCGGAGCTATGATACCGCTCGCCTTCATGCCACCATGGCTGCGCCCGCTCAGTCATTTCAGTCCGGCGAAGTGGGGGATATTCGCTATTGAAGGGGCTATCTGGCGAAAATTTACACCTTTGGAAATGATAACCCCTTGCCTGATTTTACTGGCGATTGGAACAGTTGCCTTTTCCCTGGGTGTATTGATGCTCCGAAATCAGGACAAATAAATACGAAAAGGAGATGCATAATGCTAAAGAAACTGTTCCCAATCTCAATAATTCTAATGATTATATATCTCGCCTGGGTGTTATTTAGCTCGGCAAATGACATATCTATCGTTATAAACGGCCAGCCCGTCACCGGCCCACTCGCACCGGCAATTGGAATATGGAAATTTATTCTGGCGTTAGTCGTTCTCTTTTCCATCGCCATACTCCTGGCCTTTATTCTCGCCGGGGTCGGCCTTATCGTTCTGGGCGTTTTAGCCCTGGTGGCCGTTATACTTATAGCTGTCACCCTGCCCTTCCTGCTGCCGCTTTTTATCCCGCTGTTCATCGTCTGGCTATTTTGCGCACTTTTGTTCAGCCGTAAGACTTAAACCTATTGTGTTTTCACTCCGAAGACAGGAAAAATAAACTTCTCCGCTTCGGTCGGCCTCCGCCAGCCGAAATCCATTATGTTATGACAGTCTTTAGTTTCACTTAAATATTTTGAAACTCGGCGTTACCCGAAACCAGTCAAAATCAACATACCCGCCCAGTTCTTTCGTAGCGTAGTTAAACAAACAAAACTTATTCCCCGTAAAAACAGTAAGTTTGAATTGCATTTGCATTGCATTGCCAATCCTTGTAAATGACTTATTATCCAAACTATATGAAAAAGTAGCAATCCCCGTGCCGAGAACCGCCTCTGCCCCGTAGTACATAGCGGCACCGGAACCATAAAACGGCTCTGCCCGAAGATAGATTGTCGAAGCGTTTACCGCTACTGATTCGATGATTTCTCCGTTGTTAACCATGATGACATAATTCTGTCCGTTTATTTTCTTTATTCCAATGTATGCATAGGGGTCCTGAAAAATAGCCAAACCGGCAATATCACCCTCCTTCATATTACTGAAATCCATTTTAGCTGTACCAGCGGTAGCGATTTTATCTGAATAATAGGCAAACATTCTTTGGGTGAGCGTATTGCGGGCTTCGGTAAAATTTTCCACCACTTTGACTGTCTTTAATCTCAAGCTGCCGGGATTCTGCGTCAGTGACCACTTCGCAGGGTCAGGATTATGGTTCCATCCCCATTGCATCCCTAATTCTGCATTTTCAAATTCATCAGAAGTCGGTAAAGTTTTTATCGGGTATTCTTTTCCTACAT
>CAYXUW010000049.1:0-16949 GCA_964468375.1 uncultured Pirellulales bacterium
TCTCTACATCTTCCATTCCCTGCCTCTCCGCACACAGAATCAAAACACGCATAATCCGCTCCGAGAGCTGAACGTCACGCTCGATGCCCCGAATCTTTTTACCCTCGGCTTTGAAGTAACAAAGGATATAAGTCCCCTTTTCCTTGCCGTTAATTTCGTAGGCGAGCTGCCTATCGTCCCACTTTTTCATCGAGACAACTTCAACTCCCGCCCTCTCCAATATATTTTTAACGGCAGAATCAACCCCCTCCCAGTCCGCCGTTGCATCGGCCGAATCAACAAGAAACATCGCTTCGTATAATCGGGGTTTCCCTTTCTCTGTCTTTTTGCGAGACGAGGATTCTTTCTTACTCTTAATCTTCAAACCAAATACCTCCTATGCCCGCCTATGGCGGATTAAACTTTTCTCTTGCCGTCTCAATACCATATTCAATCCAGCAAAGCACGGCGTCACGCGCTTTGACAATTGCCTCGTCCAGCAGCTTCTTTTCTTCCTCTGCCGGCCTGCTTAAAACATAATCTTCAGCCGCTTCGTCATTATTTTGGCCGACACCGATTCGCAGCCGGCTTACATTCTCGGTGCCGAGCTTTTCTATAACGTCCGCCAAACCATTGTGCCCGCCGGATGAACCTCCCGGCCTGATTCGAATCCGACCGGGCGGCAACGCCATATCGTCGGTAACCACAAGCAAATCGCCAGGCGAAACCTTGTAAAAACCCGCCGCCGTTGCAACAACCTGCCCGCTGCGGTTCATAAACTGCATCGGCTTCAGCAATATTAACTTTTTATCTGCAAATTCGCCCGACCCCAAACGGCCGCCGAATTTCTTCTTCCTCACATCTATTTTCAGCACCTCGGCCAGCGAATCTATCACTCTAAAGCCGATATTGTGCCGTGTATCAACATACTCTTCGCCCGGATTACCCAGGCCGACAACCATTTTAAGCTCAGGCCCGTCCATTTATTCTCAGCACCAAATGCGCTATTCGGCCTCTTCTGGTTTCTCCTCCTCTTCCGGCTCTTCTTTGACCTCGCCGATAACTTCCGGTGCTACCGGTTCTTCCTCTTCAAGCTCTTCGGTACTCTTGGCGACAGCAACAACTCTGCAGGTCACCAGTAGCGTCGTCAGAGGACTTATCAGCTTCACCCCGCTGGGTAACTCGATATCGCTGGCATGCAGAGCATCGCCGATATCCATCTCTCTCACACTCACAACAATATTCTCAGGTATATCAGTTACCTTGCACTCGACTTCCAGACGGTCCGCATGCTCCTCGATAATGCCGCCTTCCTGCGCGCCCTTGGCTGTGCCCTTAAGCTCAATGGGAACCTCCACCCTCACCGTCTCGGTTACATCAACCCTTACCAGGTCCGCATGGATAATATCTCTGCCAAGATGGTCATACTGCAGCTCTTTAACCATCGTCGTTTCTTTCTTTCTGCCAATCTGCACATCGAACACTCGATGGCCGTGATGCAGCCCCTCCGTTAAATTATGTGCATCCAGCGAAACGGCTACCGGCTCCTGCTTATGCCCGTAAATAATTGCAGGGATACGGCCGTTTTTGCGCACCTTAGCCGCAGGCCCGGAGCCGCTGTGTTCTCGAACTTCTGCCTTTAAGGATAATCTTTTTCCCATCGTTGCCTCGCCACTACGAAATTAGTTTCTCCGTCCTCTCAGGAATCTTCAAACAAACTGCTGACGGATTCATTTTTGTGAATTCTCTTTATCGCCTCACCCAACATCCCGCAAACACTCAAAACCTTGATATTGCCGAGCTTCTTGGTCCCCTCGTTTTGCGGTATAGTATCTGTAACCACTACCTCGTCAATCGGGGCATCGCCAAGGCACTTCATCGCTCCGCCAGTAAACACACCGTGTGTAGCGCCTACATATATTTTTTCGGCGCCTCGCTCTTTGACCAATTTGGCCGCACCGCATACCGTCCCCGCTGTGGCGATGATGTCGTCGCACATCAAAACATTTCTGTCCTTTACATTACCAATGATTTCACGCGCCTCTACCTCACTGCCACTCATCCTTTTCTTGTGAACAATCGCCAAATCTCCCCCCAGATGCGAAGTATACTTCGATGCTGTCTTTATATTGCCGACGTCCGGCGACACCACCGTAAGATTGCTGATATTCTTTTCCCTGAAATATTTGCTCAGCACCAACTCGCCCGTCAAATGGTCGACCGGTATATCGAAAAACCCCTGAAGCTGCTGGGCGTGCAAATCTATCGCCAATATCCTGTTGGCCCCGGCCGCGGTAATAAGATTGGCAACCAGCTTCGCGGTAATCGGCACCCTGCCCTCGTCCTTCCTGTCCTGCCGGGCATAGCCGAAGTAAGGGATAACCGCTGTAACCCGGCTGGCACTTGCCCTTCGCAAACAGTCCAGATAGATTAAAAGCTCCACCAAATTTTCGTCAACCGGCCTGCACGTCGACTGCATAACAAAACAATCCCGTCCGCGAACATCATCTTCGACCCTGATGAATCTCTCGCCGTCGGGAAACCTGTCTATCTCTGCACTGCCTAAGCTGACTCCCAAGTAATCACAAACCGCCTTTGCCAGTGCTGTATTACTGTTGCCGGAGAATATCTTTAAAGTATTCATCTCTTTTTAGCCCTAACTATTGTTATTTTGTGCTTTCCGCGGCTCTGCGCTGCATAATACTGTCTATCTCTTTGAGCTGCGCCTCGGTATTGGCGCTCATCGCCTCCTCGGGCCGTAATGCCGCAACAGCGACGACTTTATGCCCGGCCGAAATGATAATCGAAATCGCATCTGTTAGATAGTATTCTTTTTTGACATTGTCCGGCCTTACCTTTGCCGCCGCCTCAAAAAGTATCCTGTTATTGAACATATAATAGCTCGGGTTGACCTCTTTAATCCTCAACTGCTCATCTGTGCAGTCATTATGCTCCACAATCGCCTCGATATTGCCGTCCGCATCCCTGCACACACGCCCGTAACCGGATGGGTCGTCCAGAATTGTCGTCGCCAGTGTCGCCGCTGCATTCTCGGATTCGTGCTTTTCTATAATCGCTCTCAGCGTCTCCGCCCTAATCAAAGGTCCGTCCCCGCAAAGGACCAGCGTCTCGCCGCCAAAACCATTAAGATGTTCTCTGCAGCACAAAACCGCATGGGCCGTGCCTTTCTGCTCATCCTGCCGAACCCACACAACGTCGCCGGAATCGGAAAATTTCTCCTTTACCTGTTCGCCGCCGAAACCTATCACAACATATATCTTCCCGATACCCGCCCCCCGGCAGGCATCCAGTATGTAAGAAAGCATCGGCCGCCCGCACACCTCGTGCAGAACCTTTGGCGTGTTCGTCTTCATCCTGCTGCTAACACCCGCTGCTAAAATTATTGCGACCTTTTCCGACATAATTATTTATCTTTTATCTTTGATTTTTAATTTTTGGTTTTCTTATCTACCCGACCAGGACTCGAACCTGGAACGTGGGCACCAAAAGCCCATGTGTTACCAATTACACCATCGGGTAATTATGATTCTTCCCAACTGCAAACAAAGCATAGTATGTCACGGAGACCATATTCTTCTCGGCCCGATTTGGCTCCGTCGGAGGCTTGAGTCAGCCATGCCGTGAAAACTGCTGACCCCAAAGACCGCTTACCGGCCCAATCTACCCCGTGCGCCGGAGCATTTTCAAAAAACGAAATATACAAAATCCGCCCTCGCCAATCAACCTTTTTTCTTTTTTCAGCCAAAACCCTCCTTTCAGCCCTAAAAACGCCATCTTTTAACCAGAAAAAGAGTTGCTACGACGGCCTTAGCTCGTGAAAAATCAAAATTTAGAGTTGCCGGCAGATGTGTTTTCTATCAACCCGCTTCGCTGTCAACCGCCACGTAACCGCGCTGCCCCTCTGCCACGTAGCTTGGCTCGGACGCGTCTTCATCCTCCGTTAAGTCCTTGTAGCCCTCCTCAGCTTCCCTCTCCATCTGCTTCCGCAGTTTCTCATATTCCTTAAGTGTCATCAGCACCTCGCGTGCCTGGCTGCCCTTATACTCGCCCAAAATACCCGATGCCGCCATCATTTCTATAATCCGAGAAGCACGCGCATAACCGATGCTGAGCTTGCGCTGCAGCAGCGACACGCTGCCCCGCTGGCTCTCCAGCACAATATGAACCGCCCCATCGAACAATTCGTCTTTGGCCATATCGGAAACATCTATGCTGCTAAGCCGCGTAAGCTCCGGATGGAACTGCGGCTCTGCTATACCTCTCAAATGCTTAACTATCCGCCGAACTTCCTGCTCATCTACAAACGTCCCCTGCGCGCGTATCAAGTCGCTCGTGCCCGGCTTTAGAAACAGCATATCGCCTTGACCGAGCAGTGCCTCTGCTCCGTTCTGGTCGAGAACTATTCGGCTGTCCAGTCTCGCCGCCACCCGAAAACCTATCCGCGTCGGCATATTCGACTTTATCAAACCCGTAACTACAGTCGCTTGAGGACGCTGTGTCGCCAGCACAATATGAATGCCGATTGCTCGGCTTTTCTGCGCAAGCCGAACAATATACGCCTCTATTTCTTTGGCCGCCGTCATCATTAAATCTGCAAGCTCATCGATTATTATCACAATGTAAGGCAGCTTCTTCGGAATCTTCGCTTCCTCATCCTCGTTGTCCGGCTCGAAACGCTCTATAATCTCCTCCACGCTAAGCATGTTATATTCCGCAATGTTCTTTACTCGCGCCTCGGCAAACAGAGCATACCGCTCATCCATCTTCACTGTGGCCCATTCCAGTATATTAACTGCACGTTGCGTTTCGGTAACTATCGGCGACATCAAATGCGGAACCGTATTAAACGCCGTCATCTCCACCATCTTCGGGTCAATCAAAATCAGCTTCACCTCGTCCGGCCGTTTCGTAAGTAATATCCCCGTGATAATACTGTTGATACATACGCTCTTGCCCGAGCCCGTTGTCCCCGCAATAAGCAAATGCGGCATCGTCGTCAGGTCCGAAACAAGCGCCTCGCCCGATGAATCCTTGCCGAGGAACAGCGGTATCTCCATCCCCTCCGGCTTAGTCCCCGACAATTGCATCAGGTCCTTGATGCGCACTTTCTCTTTCTCGCTGTTCGGAACCTCAATACCTATCGTATGTTTACCCGGAAGCGGCGCCACAACACGAACCGCACCTACCCCCATCGCCCGTGCCATATCATTTGACAGCGTGCTGATTTTGCTGACCTTCACCCCTGCCGCAAGCTCCAGCTCAAACATCGTTATGACCGGCCCCGTGTCCGCTGCCACCACGTGCGCATTAACGTTAAACTCCGTCAGCAGCTTCTCAAGCGCCGTCGCCTTCGCCTTGATAACCCTCTCCTGCACCGACGCAAAAGTATGTTCCGGCTCACCAAGCAAATCCAGCGGCGGAAGGGCATAATCATCATAGCTCGTCGGCACATACGCCTTCGCCAGCCTCTGCGGCTGCGGCGATATTAAACGCAACTGCCCCTGCTCCCTCTCCTCACTCGCATCGCCCGTATCTTCATCTCCATATTTATCCTCGATGCCCTCGCCGGCCTCGACCGAGAGCAGCTTCTGCCTAGTGCTTAATTTCTGCCATATCTCACTCAGCGCCTGCGACTGCTGCTTGGCCGCCGTCCACGCCGGCGCCGCCACCCCCGCTATCCTTGCGAACAGAAAGCCAAACCAACCGAACAGCGTCAGCATAAATGTGTCCGCCAAAAGAACGAGTCCAACAACCCACGTCGCCGTAATCAGTATGAAACTCCCCAGTATTGCAAAATGCCCGCGCAGAAATTCCGCCGTCCCAATGCCGAGAATCCCTCCGGAACCCATCGGAAAATTAAATACGCTGTAAGGCCGGAGAAAATAAAAACTGCTCGATGCAGCAAATGTCAGCAGAACCAGCCCGACCGCCCGCAAAACCGGCTGACTCACCTGCTGATGCCTGAGCTTGGCGACTAAAAAGCAAACCGCAGAAACCAGTATTACGAATATCCCCGGACCGACATAATACATCAGATAATACGCTATAAAAGCACCTATCGAGCCGCACCAGTTAGCCGACGGCTCGTTATGAGGCCAGACATATTTGCTCGGCCAGTCGCCAATGTCAAAACTGATGCAACTGCACAAAATCACAAGCACCGCCGCAACGCCGAAACATTCAACCGCTAACTTATAGCTTCTTTCCTCTTTCAACACTTCAAGTCCTATAAGAAACCCTTAATAACACAGAAAACAATCTGCGAACAACTAAACACAACACTTTTATATCGGCCGCCATTCGGCCTTTTCTGCAAAATTACCGTTGAACCAACGCCGCCCCCCCTGAAATTGCACTCCCCCAATAACAGTCGCCGCCCAAACCCAACAAAACCCCCTCATCACTGCGGGCTCGTAGTCAGCCGGGCAATAAAGTTTAACTCTTCGAAGATCTCATCGCTGAAATAGCACCGACGACGAAACCAAGTAAAAATATCAGCAGCAACAGAAACGCCTGCGGCATACGCAGAGTAATAAAAAGCAGCTTCGTCTCCACCGATTGTACGTTCTGAAGAATAATTATAAGCGCCAGTACGGATACAACAATCGTCACTATCATCTTCACTTTCTTCTTCTTCATAATCGACTCCTTTCAATTAACTTCGTCTAATCTCCTCGAAAAAAGGTGTCCTCTTCTGCTCCACGCATTCGGCCGCGTAAAGATACATCGCAGCAGACCAGCTCTGCCAGTCCTGTCCCTGCGGCGTGCCGTCCTGCGCACGGCACCACTCATTGAATCCGAACTCCACGTCAGCCGTGCGCGCCGGCTGGACAAGCCTGGTCAAGGTAACAAGTCTTTTTTCTGCAAGTTTATATTTTTGGGCGGCCACTAAAGCCGCAATATAAAACCCGCAGATAAAAGGCCAGATTCCTCCGTTATGATACTCCCCCGGCTGATTATACTTCTCATATCTCGGCAGCCAATCTGGGTCGCCGAGCCGGATATACGGAAAAAAGTTGGGAGGCAGGTCAACCGCTAAATCTCCGTTCTTTCTAAGCGCCGCACATTCTGTTTCAATCCAGGAAATCAACTGTCTGGCCCGCGTATGAGAAGCAATGCCCGACAAAATCGCCAAACTGTTGCCCAAAAGGTCGAAACGCTCGCTCCTGTAAACTTTGTAAGACCATAACGCGTAATACGGCTTATACCTTAATACCAAACCCTCGTGAACATGACGGTTCTGCCGGTCGCCCTTAACGGTGAAACGGCCCATCGCCTCCCGTTGTTTTTCTGCACGCTCGTCCTGACCAAACAGCCGCAAGTAAATATACACAATTGTGTTTACATAAAGCCCGTAACCCAGAACCCACTGCTCGTCCCTCCAGTCGCTCGTCGGCAGCTGGTCCACGATAACGCGGTCGGAAGGGCTCTGATATTCCATCCACGTCATCGATTTGCGGACGGCTTCCTCCAGAAAATCGGCCTCCCCTGTGAATTTGCGAAACAAAGCCACACCTATTAGAAATAACGGCGTGCAGTCGCTCGACCCCCGGTCGGTCGGGTCATGAACCAGCGAAGGAATATGACCAAGCCTGCTTTGATTTCTGGCTGCCGTTTCCATAGCACGCCGAAGAGACCTGGCCAACTTCTTGTGCCCGACCGCAAGAATCCCGAGGGTTGATATCATAATATCACGTGTATACGGTTCGGGATAACCCCATCCCGCCGCACGCGGAAGACCGCGGTAAGGCCCATGAGCATTGTGAACAAGCACCTCCAGCGCAGACTGCTTGGCCCGCTCTATAAAACTTCGCTCTTTTCTGTTCATATCTATGAAATCCCTAGACGCTTCGAAACAATTTTGACGAATTTCTTCGCTATGACTCGATAGTCAAAATGTTCTATCGCTCGTTTTCTGCCTTCCTTCCCCATTCTTTCTCTCAGGCCCGCGTCCTTCATCAAATCCATAAGATAATTGGCTATATCATGAACGCTCGCCCGGTAATCCACTATCCTCGGCCTTTTAAAGCTGTACTTATGACCCGTCTCGTAGCCGGACTCGTCCCCGAGAATCGCCTCCCGAAGGCGAATCTCCTGCGCAACCTCCGCCAAAAAAGCTGTCTTGCCGTGCACCATCGTATCCAGCATCCCCATCGCCTTTATACCTATCACCGGCTTCTCACACGAATTTGCCTCCACTTGAATCATTCCGAAGCCCTCTAAGCGAGATGGCGCAGCATAAATATCACACGCCGCCAGCAAATACGGCATAAAGTTTCGCGAAACCCTGCTGCTGGTATAAACCACGTTCTTCTCTATTCCCAAATGCGTCGCCAATTGCATATCCGACAGATTCTGCTGCTCAGTTCTCGGCTGTGGCCAAACCTTGCAAACATATTTCCAGTCCGGCGCCTCCGGGTCGTTTATCGCCAGCGCCTGCATAACCTCCTGGGCGCCTTTAGATGCAGCGTCACCGCCGACGGTTAAAATCATTATCTGGTCTTCCGACACGCCCAGCGCCTCGCGAACGGCGGCAACTTTCGGGTCCTTCCTGTCACGAGGCCTGAATGAGTCCGTATCACACCCGACGTGCAGAACCTCTATGTTCTTGCCGTGAAGACCGTCACGCATATATATCTTCTTCACCCAGTTAGAAGTTACCAGTATCAGCGGCAGGTTGTCGAGTATCTCCCCGTAGTTAGCCATATAACCGTCCGCCACAAGCCACGGTATCGCTGTTATGCCGTACCTCTGCGGATGAAGAATCAAATGAGATGTGTGTCCCCAGTAGCCGACACCTACAACAATATCCGGCGCGAACCAGCGGTAATACCATTCCTTCTCCTGCGCCGATTCGAAATTAACAGAGAAAACCTCTATCCCCATCTCTTCCAGACCCTTGTGCAGCAGTTGCCCCTGTGTAGCAAGACCTGCTGGAGAAGGAGGATAATCATACAAAAGCAAAACTTTCATTTTTCAGTCCCCTTCGCTATTTTCGGCCCGCTGCCCCGAAACACCAAAACGCCTCCTGCTTAGGTGTCGTCTTTGCTTCGAAGCTGTCCTCGCCGAAACCGTAAATCCTGGTAATAATATCATACTTCCTCTGCCATATATCCTCTGGCAGTCTTATCTGTAAATCCGCCTCCTTATTAGCACGCGGAAGATATTTTTGCCCCCCGTCCTCGTATGCGAAAGACCAAATCTGCCCCGCATTCAACCGCTCAGACCTCCATAATCTCATCACCGCCTGCGCCGTTTCCTCATGCCTTAAATGCCGCGTATATTCACCGGACGTGCTGTGCGTAACAACCACATCGAACCTTCCGACGGCAAGCAACTCAACTATCGTCCGCTGGATTTCCCCGTTGTCCAGCGGCTCCTGCTCGGAACCGTCATCTAAATCCCCCATATAACCGGTCGCGTTGAATTCCTCCATTGCCTTGAAAAACTTCGCCGCTCGTTCGGCGTCACTCTTCCTGCATATTGTAACCACCGTCCACTTCGCCTCCGGATGCATCAGCATCAATCCTCCCGCCCACAGCGTCTCGTCGTCCGGATGAGCTACTATAACCGCACACTTGCTGTCGTCTTTTATATGAATCGAAGGCATAAGCTTTCTTTCCTCTTTCTAATCTATCCCAGCTTCTTCCAGAACACGCCCCCCCCCGGAAAACAAATTCTACTTCTTCGCCTTTTTCCCCTCAGGTGTACATTTGCTTCTTATATTCTCAAGATTGCCGAAAGATACCAGCGTGTCCCCTGCAAGAATTTTCGAATTAGCCGCCGGATTCGGCATCGTCGCATCCCCCCTCACTATCGCCAGCACTGTAATATCACTCTGCCGGAGCTCCGAACCCGCAAGCGTCTTGTCAACAAGCGGGCTGTTCTCCGCAACGTCTATTCGCGACACCCCGTAACCGCCCGCCAGCAGCAACAACTCCTCAAACGAAACGGGCCGGAAAAGCTTTCTCTTGATAATCTTGGCACGGAGAACCTCCGTCAGCTGATGAACAAATTTCTTGTTCGTAAAAACCTTATAAAGTACGTATAACGCCACTATAATAATCAGCAGGTTTATCCACGGCACCACCTCGCGCGGAACGGAAAAAGGCAGCACCGACGCCGAAAGCTTCTCCCACAGCTCCCGTTGCGGATTCAAAGCGCTGGCAACCGTCGCTATCAACGTCACCAGACCCGCGTTACCCAAAACCATCAGCACCGTCGCAATTCGGCGTCTCTGCGGATGGCCCGTAACAAGCTCCGCCTCTTTAGTCGTAAATCCCGTCCCGCTGAAGCACGACAGCGACTGAAATTTCGCCAGCGACCACTCCAGCCCCGTCAGTTGAAAGGCAATCGCCCCTATCCTCACCACTATAAATGACGCCGCCAGCACTATTATGAACAGCATAATACTCATAATTAATCTCCTATCTTTCCCCGCAGAAGCCGCCGTCTCACAGCCACTTCTTCTTCTTAAAATATATAAGCATAATAACAGCAACCGCCGCCATAACCAGCAAAACCCCCGCATAGCCCCATCGCCATTCGAGCTCCGGCATATATCTAAAATTCATCCCGTAAATACCCGCTATGAATGTCAGCGGAATAAATATCGTTGCAATAATCGTCAGCACCTTCATCACCGCGTTCATCCTGTTGCTCAAGCTCGAAAGATAAATATCCAGCATCCCCGAAACCATATCCCGAAAAGTCTCCACCGTGTCTATCACCTGTATCGTGTGGTCGTAAACGTCCCTCAGATACAAACGCGTGGACTCCTTTATCAGCGGCGATTCCGACTTTGCCAGCCCGTTTATCAGCTCCCGCAGAGGCCACACCGACCGCCGTAGAGATATCAGCTCCCGCTTGACCGAATGAATCTGCCGAACGGTCTCATTGGTTGGCTCCTCAACAAGTTCCTCTTCCATCGATTCGATTTTCTCCCCCAGCTTCTCAAGAATAATAAAATAACCGTCCACCACCGCATCGAGCAGCGCATAAGCAAGATAATCCGCCCCCATCTTCCGCACGCGACCCTTGTCGTTCCTTATTCTGTCGCGTATCTGCTCGAAAACATCCCCGACGTTCTCTTGGAACGACACGACGAAATTACTCCCCAGCACAACGCTAACCTGTTCCGCTTTTATCGTCCCGCTTTTATCATCGTAGCTGAGCATCTTAATAACAATATATATGTAATCCTCGTAATCCTCGCATTTCGGACGCTGTCCCGTATTGAGAATATCCTCGAGAATAAGCGGATGCAGACCGAAATGCCCGCCCAGCTTCTCTATTATGCCGACGTCATGAATCCCGTCGATATTTATCCAGCTGACCGTGGGAGTCTGCTTAAAAGAAAAGCACTCCTCAACCGTCGCAACCTGCTTCTCCTGGAATTCCCGCTCGTCATAATCGATAACGGTAATCCTTACCGCCTCGAGTTTTCGCTCCCCTATATGCACCAGCGTCCCCGGCGGCAGCCCTGCAGTATTACTGTGTCTTTTAATTGCCTTTCCCATTTCAGCCCTCGAACTTATAGCTCAGCAATTTGTAAACAAGCTTCGCCGCAAGAAAATCCGGCGCCTTATTCCCGCTGTCCGGGCAAAGCTCGACAACGTCGAAACCTACGACATTCTTCTTCCCGCAAACCGCCTTCAAAAAAGCAAGAACGTCATACCAGCCCAGCCCCCCCGGCTCAGGCGTCCCTGTAGAAGGCATTATAGACGGGTCAAACACATCGAGGTCGATTGTTATATACACATCCCTGCCGAGCTTCGAAACCGCCTTCTTAATCCAGTCCCTGTTATCGTATATGTCCCTCGCAAAAAACACGTTCGACCTGTCCATCGCCCCCTTCTCGGAAGAATCCATGCTCCGAACGCCAACCTGCACAATCGGGCAAACCTCCCTCGCCCTCGCCATAACGCACGCGTGATTATACTTCGAGCCGTTATATTCCTCCCGCAAATCCGAATGAGCGTCAAGCTGCAGAATAGTGAGATTTTTATATCGCTCCGCGTGCGCCCGTATCGTACCCACGCTCACCGAATGCTCCCCGCCGATAACTACTGCGAACTTGCCCCCCTCCAGATAATACCTCACCGTCGATGTAACCGCCTCCGTCATCTCCCTGACGGAAATATCGCCGCCTATTTCATCCTCGGTAAATATCCCACGCTTAAAAACCTCCGAGTCCGTCTCGATATCATAAAGCTCCATATTCGCCGAGGCCTCGATTAATGCCGCCGGCCCCTCATCCGCCCCTTTGCACCACGTACTCGTCCCGTCGTATGCCACCGGAATGATTGCTACCTGCGATTTGTCTGGACTGGAGTACTCCTCGGGCAAACCCCCGAAGCTAAACGCGTCTTTCATAGTAACAGCCCCGCCTGGTCAATCGAACAGAAACATTGCTATCGCTACTGTCGTTGTCCAAAGTCCTTCCTGGCCTTTTGCGGTTTGTGTAATATTCGTCGTCTTGACGAACAGCCCGCTCGACTTATACGCCTGTTCCTTCTCCGACCACGCCTTGTCCGGGTCAAGCTCTAACCCGAGCGTCGTCCCAAGCATACCCGCCGCCAAATCCTCTGCCATATCGCCCGCCTGCTGGCTGTTCATCCCGTGCTCGTGCACCTCGCTGAGATATCCCCACTGATTGTCGTCCTTCGGAATCGCAACTCCTATAGATGTCGCTACAAGCCGACCGTGTTCGTTCGTATCACAGCGAGCAAGAACACAGTAGCTTATATGGCCGGGCACGAGTTTCTGCAGGCCCTGCTCCCGGCTGACTACCTTGCACCCAGGTGGCATAATCGACGACACCTGAACCAGGTTCTGCTGCGCTACGCCTGCCCCCCTCAGCGCCGACTCGAAAGACTTCAATTGGTATTTGTGCTGTCCGACCCCTTTGGTCAGAAACATTTGTGTGGGCACGGGATTATACATTCGATGCTCCAGCGCTTTTTCCGCTTCTTTCTTCTGATTTATGCCTACTATATCGATTTCCAATACCTCCTAAATTCTCACCCGCATTAATTAAATTCCATTTTAACCCGTATGAATCAAACAACAATAGTATTTTCCCCCAAAAAGTCAACTTTTTTTACTTCCCGCACGGCATATTTAGCCCCTCGTAGCGCAGCGCAGATCCTCGACTGGTGCTCGCTTGCTTTTCTGTCAGGGATCTAAACCTTCGCGGGTATCCGCCGCCACTGCGCGTTAGCGCTTTCTCCTTATCACTAAGGGTCTTAATTTCTAACTATGTTTATCTCCATATACCGTTTATTACGGCCACAGTATCTCCTCAAGCCAGTTATCTGCCAGTATCGAATAGTCCTTAAAGTTAATCCTTTTCGATCCCTCTAATTCTTCCTCGTATAACTCGGCAGGTGATTTCAACGGTTGATAACAGGATACCAATGGTTCCCCGTTAAATAAGTAACATACCTCTTCCGGTGATAGAGCATAGTTATAGATTCGGACACTGTCGACGTCGCCAACAAAATTACCGGCAGTTTCTATTTCAGGAAATTCAGGGTTCCGCGAACCGCCGATACGAACCACATCATCCCCGGCCATTGGAATATTTGGGTCCCAGCTGTCTTCCCTTCCCGGTACGCTGTCCAGATACACGCGGTGAACTCCGGTATTAGCGTTAGGGTCATAGTCACAAGTTACTGCCACGTGATGCCACTCGTTATCAAGCGGATTTTCCGTCGCTGAAACTGTATCGAGCCAGAAATTGCCGTAGAGCACCGCACCGCTTTCATCCCCCCAATCTGTTACAAAAACTGCCATTGAACGGTTAGCAGGATCATCATCTCTGGCCGAGCTTATGAGAACGCCGGGCTGGTTTGTCTCGAACCACATTGCAATCGAAAAATCGTTCGGACCGCCAAACGGACTATTCACGCCAAAGGGAATCTCCACAAAATTGTTGCCCGATAGCGTCAGGATATCATCGTGTAGATAAACTGAGTTCACATCACAGCCGTCATATGTGGGATCACCGGATGTGTCGTTGAGACTCTCCCCGTCAAAGGTATATTCGACGATTAGATTTGCATCATCGGGCTCGACTGACCAAACAAAGTGGTCACTCAAGAGCCAGTCACGGGCCATCACAGAAAGGTCTTTATAGTTAACAAGGCAATCACCGGTAATATCACCCATAGGACGACCACACCCGGTTCTGCACCTCGGCGGATACAGCCTGATTTCGTCGAACCACACCTCACCTTCAGTGCCGGGCGGCGCAGTACTTCCCCTGCTACCGAAGACGATATAGATCTTTGCTATATTCATCATGTTCACCATTGAAAAATTAGGGTCGTCCAGTCTAACATTCCACTCGTTCGCATCGTTCGTGTCGGCATTGCATTCCGTAAACCCGAGCCCAGCGCCTGAATCTTGCAGACCCACCCACATCTTCTCATCAGCGTCATTATTCGGGTCCCCGTAGAAATACAGCACCAATGCCTCAACGCCCTGTGCTTCCCAGTCCGAACCGCAGCGCAAACCTCCGGTATCAGCTGAGACCTCAGAATATTTCAACGTGCCAGTAAGATTGTCATATGTGTATCTCATCGACTGTATCCCCTCCTGAACGTAATTGGCACGCGTCTCAAGGTTAACATCCGAGCCCGTCGCACTTAGTTCCTCCCAAACAGCCACCAGTTCGCTCGTATCATTGTAATCCTCAAAGTTGTCCACCGGAATATGCCCTACAGTAAAGCTCCAGACATCGCCTTTCCAATCCGGCCTCGCCGGCGGCTCGACATACAGATAACCGTCATTGACTTCATCTACACGCCAGTAGTAAGTTGTGCCTATTGTAAGACCATTGGGGTTGTAATCGTCTGTATCAAAGCTGCATTGGTTATAATTGCCCATATACTCTGCAGAACCGTTGTCGGCACTTTCCACCGCCGAGTAATCCGTCCCGAAGTAAACATCATGGCCGTTTACATCAGTTACACAAGCTCCAGGCGTCCAGCGAAGCAGCCCTCTCGTCGGCGCATCTTCGTGACCGTCTGCCGGCATCGGCTCCGACGCCCGGCACCCGGCAGTTGTGAACCGCCAGACCGTATTGCTCTCCCACGGAGGTGAACCTGCCCCGCCGTATCCTTCATTGACCTCGTCAACACGCCAGTAGTAGGTCTTGCATTTTCCGAGGTTTGCATCATAGTCGCTGGTATCGTATTGCGCGCTGTCCCAGAGCCCTCGATTAACATCCTCGCTGCGGTTACTGACATCATCGAAAGACGTGCCGAAGTACACGCGATGTAAATCCGCATGCTCGCCAGCCCTCCAGCTCAGAATAGACTCATTACCTATTCTGTCACCTCCGTCAGCAGGAAATGGATTCGCAGCAGTCGCATAAAAGAATGCCGGATACAACGTATGCCACGGCGTGTTGTCATCCATTGTAACCATGCAGTCGAAGTCCACAATTGTATCGCTCCCTCCCGTCCCCTCTGAGTCAACCCAGTGGTCAAACCAATGGTCGAAGTCATAGTTTAACTCGATTCCATTCACCTCGACATACTGTGTATTGGGCTCGTTCGAGGAATAGATTCCCGGACCGGGGATTGTCGTCCCGCCATCATTATCAATAATCATTAAGTCATAAGTCTTTTCGAATTGCAACGTCGAGCTAAGGTCCAGGTCTATCGAGCCTAAATCTATGTTGACCGGCAGCTCAAATGCCGAAACGCAGTAGTCCCATTGGTATATATACGTGTCAATCTCGGCACAAAGTGCCGGATAGAAAGTAACCGTTATCCCCACGTCTAAATCTTCGTCGTAATCGACGTCCGCATTATATGTCCCCTGACTGCCCAGCGTCACTTCCTCGCTCTCCCCCTCTGTGGCAAACTCCCTGTGTTCACCGTCCAGCTCTGTAGACAGCTTATCTGCCGACATCTCCACCCATGCCTCCATATCAGCATAAACGCCCACGCTGACATCCGCTATCCCTTTAATCCCGCCTAAACTTTTTGTAAATAGCTCTTGCGTATCGATGAAGTCACTGACCTTGACGGAGCTGGGCGCAGAGTTCGACAGAAGATAAGAATCAAATGAATCGCTGTCCTTGCACCGCAGGTCAAAATTGGGAGCGTATGGAATGTTGAACGTAAAGTCGAACTCTTTCAGCTTCAAATCTACGTTTATGCGCCCCCTCGTTGACATTTCAACGCCGAAATCCATACCAAGAATTCCGCCGCCGGAATCATTGTCCGGCAGTGTTAATAAATTCGCGTCTTCCGAGTAACTGAGTACAAACTCGCCCCAAACCGAAGAGGCAATGACAGCTCCCGCTCCGGCTTCGAAACGAATCTGAAGAGGACTGCCGCCCGGCTTCCAGCCCGTATCGACATCCATGCTTGGTAAACCCACCAGCGCATCAAGGAACAAAACAGGTCCTCTCTTCTCAACCTCTTCAGCATTTGTACCCGGAGATTTTTCATCTCCCGAAGCTTCTTCTCTCGTGACAATCTCGTCTACAGCCGAATCGTCGGGTGGGCCCTTTCGACCAAAATCAAAACCCTTCTGAATGGACGATAGCTCGCCCGGCCTGCCGTCAAGATAGTCAAAACACTGGATTATGCTGCAGTCCCTGCCCGGCACATCAATTCGGACAACTTCCGGCCATCGCTCATTCCCTGATGGTGACAACTTTTCACGTATGGTATTTGCCGCTATCAGCTTATCACCCTCGTATATGTCACACTTTAGGGCAGCATTCACAGACTCGGGCAATTCCCATTGCACACGAGCGTTCTCTCTGGCAAGCAGCCCCGTTGCTTCTCTCCCGTCTTTACTCATCTTCAAAGCTTTGGCCTGTTTCTGTCTCCGCAGATGCGTCCTTGCTTTCACCGTAACGCCCGGATAAGAGTATTCTTCCAGACCCGGCCGCAGTATCCATCGTTCTGCTTGCTCTTCGGGAC
>CAYXUW010000050.1:0-16854 GCA_964468375.1 uncultured Pirellulales bacterium
GGCGAGAATTTTTCATACATAACCGAGAAAAACGTAGCAATCAACACGGCCACACCCGTGCTCAGCGGATTTTCATACCGGCTGCATACCATCAATATCAAAATGCTCGGCAGATAACAAATAACCTGCCAAAGACTGTCTTCTTTGATAGCGGTCAGAGAGAATGTAAGCCGGTAAATCCCCCAGGCAATCAGGGTGATACACAGGGCGCCGAGCCAGGGGAAATAGCACAGTTGCGTAAGAAATACAGCCAGATATTGACTCATCCCACTGGGATAGCTCAAGTAATCCCGCAAGAACGGCCAGCCGGTCTCGAAGAAGAGGCTTCTTCGGGATGTCTCGAAATGATGATAGAGCTGGGGCTCAATGTACAACCACAGGAAAAGGTAAAACACTCCAAAAAATACTGCACAGACCACAGACAAATTGCGGTCTCGCTCTGAAAGATTTTTCGTCAACGACCACATTCAGCCCGCCTCTAAATGATTTCGGCCTTACGAATCATTCAGAATGTATCCCAGCCCGGATGGTTAGTCAAATCAAATTATATCACGCCGCGGCGCGGGGTGTCCTAAATGTAGCTTGTTAGCCCAAAAAATCTATTGCCAATACTTGTTTTTATATTATAATAGCTTGTTTTCTAATTCAGGATGAATAAGGAGCGAATTCCTATGGAACCAATTACAGAATGCCAAATCAACTTATTTGCGGATGATTTGCCGTCTATGGATGACATAAAGAAGCTTTCCGAGTTTGTTCATTCGAGTGAGTCCAATCTGATGGCTTTCGGCCAGCAGGTTGAGGAAAATATGTCCAAAACTGGACAGAGGGCTTACTTGTCGACAGGTATCGGTCTTGTCATTCTGGGACGAGACGCCGAGGCTATCGAGAAGCTGGAAAAAGCAAAGGATTGCCAGGAGAAGTTTATCTATTTGGCTTTTGCACTTCGCCGAGTGGGCAGGTTCGACGAGGCGGTAAAAAGTTTGGAAAAGGCCGTTGACTACGAAGCGGACCTGTTGAACGTGGGTTTGGAAAAAGCCGCTGCATATCGTTATGCATCAAATTTCGACAGTGCGGCCAAGGAACTTAAAGGGCTTGCCAATTTTGAAAATGTGAGCGCCGAGTATCACTATCAGCTTGGCCGGCTTCAGGAAGCACAGGGGCTTTACGAGGAGGCGGCGGAGAGTTATAAGACGGCGTTAGAATTATTTCCGAGCTATCCAAAGGCCCTTTTTCACCTGGCATATCGCTGTGATTTATCCGGCGATGAAGAGGCGGCTATCGATTATTACAAGCAAGTTGCGTCGAACGCTCCGGTTTATGTGAGCGCGCTTCTGAATTTAGCGGTGCTTTACGAGGATATGGGCGAGTTCGACAGGGCATCTCAGTGTATTGACAAGGTTTTGAAGTATCATCCGAATCACAAAAGAGCTATTCTATTCAAGAAGGACATCGAGAGCTCGAAGACGATGTTTTATGACGAGGAAAAGGAAAAGAAAAAAGACCGCAGAGTACAAATTCTTGAGACCCCGATATCAGATTTCGAGCTCTCGGTGCGGAGCAGAAACTGCCTTAAAAAGATGAATATCGAGACAATCGGGGACCTTCTGAATATCACGGAGGTAGAGCTGCTTTCTTATAAAAACTTTGGTGAAACTTCGCTTAGAGAAATTAAAAATATTCTCGAATCGAAAGGATTGTACCTCGGTATGGCTCTCGAGGAGAAGCAGTTTTCTGTAGCGGATTCTTTTGACAGCAGTGATACGAAGGAGGAAGATGCGGGTCTTTTGAATAAGCCGGTGGATGACCTTCAGCTGTCTGTTCGTGCCCGAAGATGTCTGCAGAAACTGAATATTCGCACGGTCGGTGAGTTAGTTCACAGAACAGAGGCCGAGCTTCTGGGCGTTAAAAATTTCGGCGTAACAAGCTTAAATGAAATCAAAAAAGCAATCGGCAACCTCGGGTTATCCCTGCGGAGTTTGGATTAGAAGATTCAAAATCCAGAATTGAAAATACGACTTCCTATTCGCTACAAATCGTGTGCTAAAGACTGTTTTCGCGTAGTTTTTCTGCTCTGGTTGCTAAACCTCAGCGGCTGCAAGGAAAGACAGATGGCCAGTCCGACTCCTCAGATGGATATTGAGCCTCGGTTCTGGATAAGGGTTTTGCTCCTCGAAAACGTCAAAAGCTGTCATCTGGGGGTATCTACATCCTTTGCCGTTTTAGATTCCGAAATACAAACTGCAAAGGTGCGCTTCAGCGGATCCGACTCGTCGACTCAAATAACTATATCGGCCGGCCGGGTAACTATTCGCGGTCGTTCGTTTACCTCTGAAGAAATAACTATTTTGCCTGATAAGCCATATATTTTCAGCTTGAACGGCAATGATTATCGCGGCAAGTTGAAGCTGATAGTTAATTCCGGTGGTGATTCTTTCGATGCGGTGAACGTTGTGCCGCTCGAACCGTATCTGGCAGGTGTAGT
The DNA here is from genome assembly GCA_964468375.1 of uncultured Pirellulales bacterium. Taxonomy (GTDB): domain Bacteria; phylum Planctomycetota; class Phycisphaerae; order Sedimentisphaerales; family Anaerobacaceae; genus CAYXUW01. Next base: position 2,486 of record CAYXUW010000050.1, read on the forward strand.
TGGTGCCGAAATGCCTAATTACTGGGAACCGGCAGCGCTGCAGGCGCAGGCCATTGCGGCGAGGACATACTGTCTCTACTACAAAAGACAATTCGGCCGAAACCGCCACTGGGATGTTCGCAGAACACAAGCAAGTCAGGTTTACGTCGGAGTGGCGGCTGAATCGGCCCAGGTTTGGAGAGCGGTTAACAGAACTTACGGCAAGGTTATGGTCAGTAAAGATTCCGACGGCAACGAAGGTATTTTCCCGGCTTATTACAGCTCGACCTGCGGCGGACATACGGAGAACAGTAAAAACGTATTCGGCGATTCCTTCGAAGCACTTGTCGGTGTGCCTTGTTCGTATTGTAAGAATGTGGCTAAACCGAGTTTTTTCTCCTGGCCTACGGTGCAGTTCGATAAGGGGGCTGTTACAAACAATTTACTAAGAAAGTATCCGAAGCTGAAGCATCTCGGCAAGATTACAGGTATCAGCGCTGTCAACCAAAGCGACTATGAAGGGTTTTCCCGTTTGACTTTGGTGAAGCTTATCGGCTCGACCGGCAAGAGCGATTTTTTGCGTGCTGAGGACCTTCGTTTATCGATAGATCCCACCGGCCGAAAACTGAAAAGCGCGAGCTTTCAAATCGTTGATACGGGTGATAAGTGGGGGTTTTTGTCAGGCAGAGGTTTTGGCCACGGAGTTGGTATGTGTCAATGCGGCGCTGAAGGGATGGCGAGAAAGGGATACAGCACGGGTCAGATACTGTCATATTATTATCCCGGTTCCAGAATCGTGAGTGTTTACTGAAAATGGTCCAATTTCAGGTTCTCAATCAGGATACCAATTCTTCGGCGAGATTGGGCTTATTGAAGACGGCACATAGCGAGGTTGCGACGCCGGTTTTTATGCCGGTCGGCACTTCCGGGGCGGTAAAAGGGATAGCGCCGCAACATCTCAAAGGTGCGGGTTGCGAAATTATTCTGGCTAATACGTATCACCTGCTGTTGCGGCCGGGCGTTGAGACGGTTGAGCGGCTCGGGGGATTGCATAAATTTATGAGCTGGGACGGTCCTATACTGACCGACAGCGGCGGCTATCAGGTTTTTTCATTAAACTGTTTAACTAAAATTGATGACGACGGCGTAGAATTCGCAAGCCATATAGACGGGGCGAAGGTATATCTTAATGCTGAGACCGTCATCGAGATTCAAAATCGGCTCGGTGCTGATATAATAATGTGTTTCGACGAGTGCACGCCGTTTCCCTGCAGTGAGCCGCAGCTCAAAAAAGCCGTGGAAAGAACTATAAAATGGGCGGAGCGCAGCAAGCAAGCTCACACTAATACTGGACAGATGTTGTTCGGTATTGTGCAGGGGGGGATAGAAATTTCTTTGCGAGAGCATTGTGCGGCGAAACTGGTGAAATTAGACTTCGATGGTTATGCTATCGGCGGATTAAGTGTGGGAGAGGGACATAAAGATATGATTAGAACAGTCTCTAATACGACACCGATTCTGCCACAGGATAAGCCCCGCTATTTAATGGGAGTGGGGACTCCGAGAGATATTGTTGCTGCTGTAAGAGCCGGTGTCGATATGTTCGATTGCGTTCTGCCGACGCGAAACGGACGAAACGCCTTTGCTTTTACGGAAGACGGTCCTGTGAGACTGCGAAACAGCGCTCACATAGATGACCCTGCACCGATTGAGGCCGGCTGCGGCTGTTACTGCTGCAGGAATTTCAGCAGGGGGGCTTTGAGGCATTTTTTCAATTGCGGAGAGATGCTCGGCCCTATTTTGACATCGCTGCACAATGTAAGATTTTACCAGAAGCTGATGGAGAAAATAAGGCAGGCCCTTAAAGAGAATAAATTTTCCGACTGGGCGGAGGAGCAATTGAAGAAAAATGATTATTGATTATTAGTGGACGATAATTTAACATCTTACAAATTAGCAGTAATCGGCAATGAATTATAAAGGGGAAACAGAAATGAATAATATGTGGATTTTAGCCCAGGCCGAGGGTGACCAGGCGCCATCGGGCATTACTTCGGAACCGATTACCGGCGAAGATGGCGTAACAACGACAATTGTGTCGGATACCAACGCTCCTGCAACCGGTGCTCGGCCGCAGAGACCATTCGACGGTATGGCGTGGATATGGATTGTCTTAATGTTCGTGTTGATGTACTTCATCCTTTTCAGAGGACCTCAAAGGCAGAAACAGGAGCGCAAGAAACTAGTTCAGTCACTGCAGAAAAACGACAAGGTTCAGACAATCGGCGGGATTCTCGGCACTATAGTAGATATCAAAGGCGATGAGATTACGCTGAAGATAGACGAGTCGAATAATACGAAGATAAAAATTACATCGTCAGCGATAGGAAAGAATTTTTCACAGGATAAAACGTAACTGTTGACCGGTTGACGGTGAGCGGCGGTTATACGGTTACTTAACAACTATACGAGGAAAGCTATGAACAGGAATCTGTTGCCGAAGTTTATTTTAATTGTTGTTCTTGTGGTTGTTGCAGCGTGGACTTTGTATCCTCCGGACAAAACTTTAAAACCGGGGATAGACCTTGCGGGTGGAACAAGTCTCATTTATGAAATTGATACTCAAGGGCTCAAAGCGAATGAGAAGAGGGACATTGCCCAGAAAATGATAACCGTTCTGCGAAGGCGAATAGACCCTGCTAACATTCAAAACCTCGTATGGCGCCCGCAGGGGGGCAGCCGTTTCGAGATACAGATGCCTCTGGCGAGTGAAGAGACTTATGAGAAGCGGCGGAATTTCGAGAAGGCACGTGATGAGCTGCTGGCTGAGAATATAAATCCTGCAACAGTTTTGCGTTCTTTGCAAAAGCCGGCAGAGCAGCGAGCCGAGGATTTTGAGGAATTCACCCAGGGCAACCCTGAAAGAATAGTCATACTCAACAATATAACCGAGGTATATGACGAGCGCAGGGAATTGCAGGGGCGGAGAGACGAGCTTTTTTCGGAACTAAAAACCTCCGAAAGAGTAATTGCCGTTGCCGGTCTTGACCTCGATAGCATAAAAGCGCGTCTCGGCGACTGGATTAAACTTGATGAACAGCAGCTGAAGGGAGCGCTGACGGATTATCTTGGTTCTAAAGATAGTTTAGACTTGCTGAGCCGTTATGTAAATATGTATGCCGAGTGGGCGGAGGTTTCTGAACGGTTAACGGATGCTACGGGTGTAAATATCCAATATAAGGAGGCGGAAAGAGCTCTCGATAAATTAAACCTGACCGAGGATCAGCTGAAATTCTGTTTAGAGATGCGTCCCGGCTCATCTAAGCGCATCCGCGCCATCAACGAGCTTAAAGCGGAATTTCCCAGCCGTGCGGAAAAAATTGACAAAGTGGTTGCAGCTTTCGATGAATACCGTCCTTACCGTGGGAGACTCGATGACCCGAAGGATTTGCAGCGGATGCTGAAAGGAGCCGGAATACTGGAGTTTAGAGTATTGCCGACGTTCGGCCACCCGGAAGTGGACTCCGAAGAGATGAACAATTATGTCGAACTGCTTAAAACAAAAGGGCCCAAGTATGCTTCGGACAATAAATACATATGGTGTGAAATAGAAAATATCGACGAATGGCGGATGCCGGACTCTGTCGTTGCGCAATTCGGCGATAAGTTCTATGTTCTGGCGAGCAATAAAAAGGATGAGACCGTTTTGCATAGTGCCGAAGGTAGAGACTGGAGCTTACAAAGAGCTCAGCCCCAAACCGACCGAAGCGGTCGAAGGGCCATCGGCTTTGCACTGGATGAAAAGGGTGGAAGGTTGTTTTCCAACGTTACCGGAAAAAACATCGGCCGCCCCTTGTGTATTCTGCTCGATGGCATCGCAATATCCGCTCCGAATGTCGAGTCTAGGATATTCACGCACGGTATAATAACAGGCAGCTTCACGCAAACTGAAGTTATTGATATGGTCAACAAATTGAATGCCGGTTCCCTGCCGGCCAGATTAATAGAGCAGCCCATCTCGGTAAAAACAATAGGTCCGTCCATCGGTGCCGACAATCGGGATAAAGGAATCAGAGCCGGTTTAATCGGCCTTGCGGCTGTGGTTTTTTGTATGGCGGTTTACTATACCCTTGCCGGGGTGATAGCTGATGCTGCATTGTTTATGAATATTTTATTTGTGCTAGCGGCAATGGCGTTGCTTCGGGCCACTTTTACGCTGCCCGGTATCGCCGGTATCATACTAACCATAGGAATGAGCGTTGATGCCAACGTTCTCATTTTCGAGAGAATCCGTGAGGAGCAGCAGCGGGGCTCGTCCCTGAGAGTAGCGGTTAGAAACGGTTATCAGAGAGCATTCAGCACTATTTTCGATGCAAACCTCACGACATTTATTACTGCTGCTATTCTTTACTGGGTCGCTTCGGAGGAAGTGAAGGGTTTTGCCATCGTTCTTATGCTTGGTATTCTTTCAAGTATGTTCACTGCGTTGTTTGTGACACGAGTGGTTTTCGATTTTCTACTGGACCGGAGAATTATTACGGACCACTTGGTTATGCTGCGCCTCATACACAAGCCGAATGTAAACTGGATGGGATTGAGGCCGGTTTTCTTCGTGATTTCGATTCTGCTTATTGCAGGGGGGCTCTTTGTCTTCTTTACGAGAGATGATGCGAAGAACAACAAGTACGATATCGAATTCACAGGCGGAACCTCTGTCCAAATCAATCTGAAAGATGATGCCGACCTGTCGAGACAGGACGTGCAGGATAGAATACGTGAAGTCGCGAGCAGTATGAACAATCCCGCTCTTGCGGCGGCAAATGTTTACAGCGTCGGGGAATCAAATGAACAATACGAAATCAACACCACTGAGACAAATAAAACTACTGCCACCGTTACTTTCTCTGAGTCTAAACATACTGTAGGAAGTGTAACCTCAGCGATTAAAAAGGCCCAGGCAAAATTAGGTGATAGACGGCTGAGCAATTTAATTGTAACTCAAGGCGGTACTCCGGCTGAGTTTGTCATTGCGACGAGCCAGGTGAACAAATCTCTGGTAAAAAATGTCCTCAGTGAGGCTTTTCCAAACGCAGATATCTCTGAACCGGAAGTTGACGAGATTGTAAGCGATGCGATAATAACTGCATTTGCGGATGAGCTGGAAATCCAGCAAAATCTTCGCCCGCAAATTATCTCTAAGGAGAGGATAGCCGGGGAGTTTATAGATTCTCACCCCGGGCTTGTCGACTTTCTGGGCGGGATTAAAATCGAATGCGAAATAGAAAAGGCTGCAACGGCGGAAGAAATCAACCGACGGCTGGCGGATTTGCGGTTTAAACCCGATACGCAGGACCTCGACTGGTATTCCTATGAGATTCTCGGTTCAGATATGAGGGCAATAGAGCCGAACCAGCCGATAAAGTCTTTTGTTTATATCAGCGTTGCACCTGAAGCCGGCTTGCGGGAACTGGCCGAAAGTGAGTGGGCGCAATTTGTTAAGAACGAAACCGATAAAGTTTTGGCTGCAACCAGATTAGAAACTTCGTTGCCGCGGGTAACACAGATAGACCCATCGGTAGGCGCGGAGGCCAAGACAAGAGCTATAATTGCCATTGTTTTATCTCTCTTTGCAATTGTAACTTATATCTGGATTCGATTCGGCAATGTCCGCTACGGGCTTGCTGCAATCGTCGCGCTGGTGCATGACGTGTGCATTACACTTGGTGCTGTCACCGCGTGCACTTATATTGTGTCGACGGCAGTCGGAGAAAAGCTTTTAATCGGAGATTTCAAGATTGACCTTGCTATGATAGCAGCGTTTTTGACGTTAATTGGGTACTCGCTTAATGATACGATAGTTGTTTTCGACCGTATCAGAGAAAATCGGAAGAAGGCCCGGCTTAATCCGCAGGTGATTACCGACAGTATAAACCAGACCGTATCCAGAACTATTTTGACATCTTTTACGACATTCATAGTAATTCTGATAATGTACATCTTCGGCGGGCAGGGATTAAGGGGCTTCACCTTTGCGATTGGCTTCGGCATTATCATAGGCACATATTCGTCTATAGCAATAGCTGCACCGGTGCTGCTGATAGGCAGCAAGAGCAAAAAGGGAAGCAGCTAACAGAGGCGGTGTTATTTTGATGACAGTAACTTTGCCGCACTGCTGTCCGCCAGCCAGGTAACTTTATTAAGAATAGGCCAGAGGGTGTGAATAGGATACTGGACTTCGTCCGGTTCGTGAGTCAAAACCTCTTTTAAAATACCGGCTTTTTCTTCTCCCGAAACCAGCACAACCACATGAGATGCAGCGCACAGAACCGGATGCGTTAGTGTTATGCGGTTTTGCGTTTCGTCCAGGACATAGACAACACACGCCAGGTCTTCTTTATCGAAAGGCGCATAGCTGTTCGGAAACAACGAGCCGGTATGTCCTTCGATGCCCATACCAAGCACAATCAGGTCGAACCCGGGGAGCTGATTTTGCTGCAAGCCAAAAACTTCCCGAATTGTCTCTTCGTATGCCTGTGTTGCTTCTTTGAAATCGCTGTATTCTGTCGGTATTCTGTGAACATTTTCTTCAGGGATGGGAACTTTAGTTAAAAAGGTGTCGGCGGCCAGTTTGTAATTGCTCCATTGTGAATCCGGCGGAACATACCTCTCATCGACCCAGAATAGCTGTATTTTGTCCCAGGGCAGAGATTTTGCCTTCGGTGCTTCGCCGAGCAGCTCAAAAAAGCGCTTAGGCGTATGTCCCCCGGATATCGCCACATAGAAGACGCCTTTTGCTTTTATTGCTTTTTCCGCATCATCAACGAAAAGTGCAGTGCTTCTATGTGCGAGACGTTCAGGGTCGGAAACAACTTCTACATTCGCTTTACGGTTTGCAGCGGTTTCCATATTTCCCCCTTTCATTGCACCAAATACAAACCGGAAATATTATCCGCTTTCGGAGGTGATTTAGCCAGAAAAATTTTCTAAAACATGCATGGAAAATTTGTGCTGTTTGTTAACTTGCAGTCCCAAAGCCACTTATAGTCCGGAAGATTTCGCTCAAATCGTCCTTAGGTGATGTCGTCAATTTCCCACATAAACGCCTTCAGACCTTCTGAGCCGAGTTTTTTTCTCATCCGGCGGACATTTTCCATTGCCTGTTCTGCCTTGGATTGTTCGGTAACTACAAAAGTGCCGTAGTTAACTCCTGGCCAAACATCGGTGTCTAGATGCGGCTCGCTGAGCCGACCCTTGCCTATAGTGTTGGTGAATTTGGTGTAGCAGTCTATCCCGATGGACATCAGCATCTCATTTATCTCTTCATTTATCGCAGCGTTGTGAACAATCAAAACAGCTTTCATAATCATCCTTTTGCATTGCTTGATTTATAACCTTCGAATACGCTATAAAGAGTAGGCATTAAAATCAAGGTTACTATTGTTCCCACAAGCAAACCGCCAATTACCGTTACTGCAAACGGGATCCAGATTTCAGAACCTTCACCTCTTGATAGTACCAGAGGCACCATCGCCAGAACTGTTGTAGCGGTTGTGCATATCACCGGCCGCATCCTGTTGCGTCCGCCTTCCATAACTGCTTCATAAACGCTGAGACCACGACGGCGCATTATGCCTATGAAACTTATGAGAATAATTCCGTCATTTACAACGATACCTACCATCATAATCAATGCCAGGAAAGTTATAACACTCATCGCTTGGCCCGTCAGCGCAAGGGCAATTATCACGCCTACGATACCGAATGGAATCGAAAGAAATATAATAAAGGGGTCGCGGAGGGATTCGAACTGCGAAGCCATCACCATATATACCAATCCCATTCCCAACACCACAGCAATTATCAATAAATGAAACGCTTCTCTTCTTTCTTCCTCGGCACCGGCAAATTTATAACTAAAACCGGGAGGCGCAGGAATACTATCGAGTGCCTTCTTAACATCCTTTACGACCGAGCCAAGGTCTCTGTCGCTGATTTCACCAGAAACAGTAATATACCGTGCCTGGTCTTTTCTCTCTATCCTAGTCGGACCCACACCTTGCTCAATTGTAGCGATATTTGCCAGGGGGACCTGAGCGCCGGTGGGTAAACTGATGAATACATCCCTCAAATCTTCAATTTTATCGCGATACTGCTCTTTCAGCCGAACTTCTATATCGTATTCATCGCCGCCCTCGCGATATTTCGTTGCAGTGCTGCCGGCGAAGAATGTTTCAATGATTTGGCCTATAGTTTTCACGTCGAGTCCCAGTTTTGATGCTTTTTCGCGGTCAACGATGACTTTAACCTCCGGCTTTTCTTCTTTTCTGCTGATTTGAATATCCTGGACGCCGTCGATATTCTCCATAGCTGCTTTAACAGAATCAGCATACTGTCGAGCCAAGTCCATATCGTGGCCGTAGAGTTCCACGGCCAAGTTGCCTCCGCTGCCGAACACCATTGCCTCAATCGGGTCTTCAACACTATAACGAATTGTTGCACCCGGTATATCATCCGTGATTTTGCGAAGTCTTTTTATAATGTCGCGAGGTGTAATGTCCCGTTGGCTTTTTGGCTTTAAGCTGATAAATAAGAAGCCCTTGTAACTTTCCTCCTCGGTTGCGAACTGCCCGCCGCCGGAGCCGCCGTAAACACCCCAGCGGATGAAGCTGTCGCGCCTTTCGGGCACATTCTCTTCTGCTATTTTCTGTAGTTGCATTGCCACGTCCCCGGTGCGCTCGTAACGTGTGCCGATAGGCAGCTCGTAATCCGCTGACAGACGATTCTGGTCCTGTTCAGGGAAGAATTCTGTGCCGATAAAGTCAACAAGGCCGATACTCAGGATGAACAAAAGTGCGCAGGAGATAAAGACTTTCTTTCGATTGTTCAGCGACCAATTCAGAAATTTTACATACAAATCTTCTGTTCTGCTTAAAACCTTTTCTCCCAAACCGCAAAAGGCGCCCATTATTGATTTCGAAGTGTTTGCATCACTGACTTTCAGAATTTTTGAAGATACCATTGGAACGAGCATAAGGGCCGTGAACAGCGATGCTATCAGGGCCATAACAACGATCGCCGCAAACTGGCCGAATACAATCGCCGCTATTCCGCCGACGAATATAATCGGCGCAAAAATAGAGATGGTCGTCAGAGTGGAAGCAATGACGGCAACGCCGACCTCGTTTGCCCCGAAGATAGCGCCCTCCTTCGGTCTTTGGCCTTTGGCGCGGTGACGATTGATATTATCAACAACGACTATTGCATTATCCACAACAAGTCCGACGGCAATAGCTAAACTGGCAAGGGATGTTTCGTTAATTGTGTAGTCGGCCAGATACATCAGCAGAAAAGTAATAATTATCGATGTCGGAATCGCAAGAGCGACAATAATACTGGCTCGAAGGTCTCCCAGGAAAAAAAGAAGCACTACGAAAACAAAAAATACAGCTCCCAAAACCGCATCCCGTAAATTCCTCACTGACGCCAGAATAAATTCGGAATTGTCCATCACCATTTTTGGTTTAACGTCGGGCGGCAAGTTCTTTTTTAATTCCTCGAGTTTTTCCCTGACCGCGCTGGCAACTTCAACGGTATTTTCACCACTTTGTTTTTGGACGAAGACGGCCATCGCTTTTTGGCCGTTCATTCGGACGTCGTAGGTTCTTTCCTTGAAGAAGTCTCTCACGTTCGCAATGTCTTTCAGCTTTATAGGCACGCCGTCCCGCTGGGCAACAACAACTTCCGCAACTTCCTTAGGACTGGAGAATTCCTCTGGGGTGCGCAGCAAATAATCCTTGTAGCCGGACTTTATATTTCCGCCGGGAGTACTGACGTTTTGGGCTGCGAGAGCCGCATTTACTTGTGCGACGGATAAATTCAAAGCAGCCAGCTTATCTCGGTCTATATCAACGCGAATCTGCCGTTCCAGTCCTCCGCGAGGTGTTACCGAAGCGACACCTTTAACGCGCTTAAGCGGGTCGATTATTTCATCGTCAACTATGTCCTGTAAATCGGGATAGCTGTCATCGGCGGTAATTGCGATAATTGCTATAGGCATCATCGCGATGTCAAATTTGAAAATAACAGGACTGTCGGCCTCTTCCGGCAGTATGTCTCTAATCAGGTCAATCTTTTCACGTACATCGTTGATACTTTCATCTATTTCCTCACCCCATTTGAATCTTAATGTTACTGAAGAAATTCCTTCCTTGGAGATGGAAATTACTTGGTCTACGCCTGCTATGGTGCTGAGGGTGTCTTCCATCGGTTCGGTTACAAGCGTTTCTATTTCTTCGGGGCCTGCGCCTTCGTAGGAAGTGAGAACTGAGACCGCGGGTATTTCCAGTTCCGGCATCAGGTCAAGTCCGAGCCGCGACAGCGAAACCAGTCCAAGAACTATCATAGCTATGAATATCATCACTGTAGTTATAGGTCTGTTTACAGAAATTTGCGCAAGCTTCATTTTGAATTCTGCCTTTTAGTCTTTGTCGATACCTATTTCTTCCAGTTTAACAACATCGACTTTAGTGCTTTCGAGAAGATAATTCATTCCGTTAATTACGAGTTTTTCTCCTTGGTTTAAGCCGTCGACTATTTCATACCTGTCCGCTTGGCGTATTCCAATTTTAACCAAGTGTTTATGTGCGGTCTCGTTTTTCACTACGTAAACATAGGGCTCACCTATTCTGTCGCCGAGAATTACATCGCGGGGAATAACAACGACATTATCTTTGCGCCGCACAATCAGGGTAACCCTGGCAAACATTCCGGGTTTGAGCAGTAAATCAGCGTTGTTCAGGCGAATCTCAATCTGTATTGTGTGCGTTTGTTCATCAAGAGCGGGATAAACGGAGTATACTTCGGCATCGAAAACCTTTTCTTCATATGCATCGACCCTGATTTCAGCAGGTGTCCCGACAAAGATTTTCTCAGCGTATTTTTCTGCAACAGCAACAACTACTTTGACGGTATTCATATCGGCTATTGTAGCAATCCTGTCTCCTTCTCTAATGAGGTTGCCTTGGTCAATATGTTTAGCTGTAACTACGCCGTTAATAGGAGAAGTGATAGTCGATTCTTCAAGGTTTATTTTAGCGAGCCGTAGGTTGGCTTCGGCTAAATTAACCCTCGCTGCAGCCAGCTCAGCTGCGGTTACAGCTTTGTCTTTGTTCTGCTCCGTGGCGGATCCTCCTTCGAACAATCTTACCATACGCTCCTTTTCACGTTCAGCCTCGGCCAGTTCGACCTTTCTGGCCTGCAAATCCGCCCTGGCTGCTTCCACCTGCGCCAAATAAATATCATGGTCGATGACAGCAATTTGTTGGCCTTTTCTTACTATTACCCCTTCCTCAACGGGAGCAAATGTGTCATTATCAAGGGTAACCTGCAAAGATTCAATTCTTCCAGGCACTTTTGATGTGACATCCACGATTTTGTTTGCCTCGATCCAGCCGGTTACTTCTATAGTCTCTTCTATTGAGTTGATGTCGACAGTTTCGACCTCAACCGGCACCGCTTTTTCCTGCTCCGAACTTTTACCGGTTTTATATAGCACACCTAACCAGAAAATAACTAATGCCAATACAATCGCGGCTGTCCAATATATAGCTTTTTTATTTGCTTTCATTTTGGTTTATCCCGTTTTCATTTATAAAAGTTGCCGAAGCTGTTTGTTTTACTGTTTCTGATTCCTTGTTATCTGATTCTATGTCGGGTTTGTCGGCTTCAATTGTGGTTAGGGTTCCCATAGCTTTTTGCAAATCAAGTTTGGCAATGATATGGGAATAGATGGCTTGGTAATAGAACGATTTCGCCTTTGTCAAAGCTGCCTCGGCATCAATTACCTCAACTTGTGTGTTTATACCCTCCCTGTACCCAATCTTTGCGAGACGGCTTCCTTCTTTCGCTTTGGTGAGATTCAACTGTTGTGACTGAACGAGCTCCTCTGCATTTTCGATGCTTAATAGTGCTTTGGTAAGTTCGAATAAAGCAGTTTCTTCTGCGTCAATTAAATCTATCTGGGATTGCTTAAATCGTGCTTTTTGCTGTATAATTTCGCCCTCGCGTGCGAAGCCGTCGAATATGGGCAGCGTTGCCGTAAGCCCGGCCTGCCAGGCATGGCCCCATTCGATTTCTATGCTGTTATGGGGGTCGGGGTTTGCCCACGTGTTGTCATAGAAACCGCTGATAGTCGGCCAATATTGACTCCGGGCGATATTAAGCAGTTCTTTTTGATACTTTATATCGAACTGCCGTTCGTATAAATCGGGACGGTTGCGATAAGCGACTCCAACGGCGTTTTCCATAGTCATTTCGATAGGAACGTAAAGCAGTTCGTCTGACAAAGTGAATTCACTATCCTGTGAAACGCCCATTACTTTAAGCAACTGTGTTTTTGATATGTTGATAGCGTTTTTGTTTTGTATCAGCTCAGCCTGGGAATTCGACAGTTCCACCTCGGCACGCAAGACATCGAAATGTGAAGCAACACCGCCTTGCTGTTTTTGTTTTACGTCGTCCAGATGGGCCTTGGCGGAACGGACAGCGTCGGCGCTTATCTGATATAAATGCTGATTAAGCAGAACATCGTAATAAGATTGCTCTGCCTGGTAAATTACGTCTTGCGTCGCAGCTCGAACCGTCTGGTCGGTAAGCAAAGAGAACAATTTTCCGGCGTTTAACCGGGCTATTATTGAGCCGCCGGCAAAAATCGGCTGAGTAACTACAAGGTCGGCCGAGTAATTATCTACATCCCCGAATGTTATTGGCCCTAAAGAGCCAACTTCATCTTTTCTTAGATAATCGCCGGTAAGGTTTATCGAAGGAAGAATCGCTGAATAAGAACTTAGCTCGTTGCCGCGGGCGATTTCCTTTTCCTGAATAACGCGCTGCAGTGTCTTATTGTTTACAAGAGTCAGCTTCAGACAATCCTTCAAGCTTAGCTTGCCGTTTATCCGCGTTTGAGATTGCTCCTTGGCCTCTTTTTGGCTTTTCCACTGGCGATATGCGGCATCTCTGGATAGCGTTGCATCCTGGTAAAATTGTTCGCTGCTCGTGCATCCGGCTAATTGAAGTAAAAACAAAACACCCGCTGCAAACAGACCGGTTTTTAGCTGTTTAGCTTTCATATCCCTAAACCAACAAACTATGTTCTTAATGTACGTTTGCTTTCTCATCTTGTTTTCTCGCCTGCGTAAGCCCTAATCCCGGCAGCGGAAAATTTGATAATATGGTCAATCATTCCGGATAAGTCGGAAAACGGCAGGTCTCTTCTGTCGGTTTGCCCGAACATAGTTCTTATTCGTACCGCATGTATCAATTGCCCAACAATTGAAGATACTATCAGAGCTACCTGTGATTCATCCAGGCCGGGGCAGGTTTTAAGCAGAGCTTTCTGCATAGCGCCCAAAGTCGGTTTAATTACCTCATCTACGAACGTATTCGGCGGCAGGTGCCCGTCCAGCATTTCACGCATCATAAGTTTGAGAAATTTGCTGCTTCCGGCTTCATCTACTAATGGACCGATAAATGTTTCGGCGAATGATTTTAACAGGTCCTCCAGCGGGGGGGTGCCTTGGTTGTTTGACATTACTTTTTCGATGCTTGCAATTTGATTGTCTCGCAGCATAAGCAGGTGACGACGCCAAACTTCGATATATAAGTTTTCTTTACCGCCGAAATGGTAATTTACCGCAGCAACGTTGCAGTTGGCCTCTTTGGTTATATCCCGGATGCTTGTGTCGGCGAAACCGCGTTCGCTGAATGATTTCTCGGCCACGTTAAGCAATCGGTCCCGAACGTCTTTTGACGAAACCTTGTTTTCGGCCTTAAAATCTGCATTTTGGCCTGCCATAGGATTCTCCTTAAACGGTCGTTTCAAACTAAAGTATAAAACACTTGTTTGGCTTGGTCAAGTATTTTTCTGAATATTTTTTAGGTGTTTTTCGGGGCAAGGCAGGGCGGGTAGGGTTTTGTTTTGACGGGGTTGGAAACATTGGTTATCCTGCGAACAAATAGTTCTTAAAAAACGAATAAGAAAGGTTTTTTTGAGGGATAAAATGGATTTTTCATATACATGGATACTCGTGTTGATGGCGATAGTGGCTTTAGGATGGGCGGGATATGGGGTATGGCTGTATAAAGTGCGTAAGGAAGAGGAGAAAATACCGGAGAAGGATAAGAAAACGGAACATTTGAAAAAGGTAAGAAGTTCGTTCGAAGAATATACAAAAAAGTTGGCGGAGCATCAATTAAAGCCGCATGAGCGAAAAGAAAAGGACCCTAAACAATGGAGTTAGGGCGTTAAGGGGGTAGCGGCGCTCGAATTTTAACAAGTGTTCAAAAGTTTTCAAAAACTGATAAAAACGTTCGAAAACTGCATAGAAATATTC
>CAYXUW010000051.1:0-16647 GCA_964468375.1 uncultured Pirellulales bacterium
TCTCCACGGCCTGTTTGATATAGTCCAGGCCGACCGGCTCGGCGTCCGGCTTTGTGCCGGTGGAAAAAACAGGCCCTAAGCTTACGTAACTCGGCAATTCCCCGCAGGCGGCGTTCAATTGCTCGATAGAATGGGTGCTTTTACCAATAATCAAGGGTGATAATTGCAGTTTACGCGCCTGTTCGACGGGCAAATCATTCTGGCCGAGATGAACGCCGTCGGCGCCGGCTGCAGCCGCTATATCAGCCCTGTCGTTTATTATGCTCAATACGCCGGCGTCTTTGCAAGTCTTTGCGAATTCAGCGGCTAAGGCGAAAAGTTTTTCATCATCGATATCCTTCGCTCGCAGCTGAATGCAGTCGGCGCCGCCGTTTATATAATGATTAGTCAGAGAAAATACCTCCGCGGGAAGGTTGCTGGTGATTATTACGTATAACCTGACGGATTTGAATTTTTCGGCTGTGTCGGCGAGGAGAACAATGTCTTTTTCGAGCGTATAAGCGGAAAATCGGAGCTTTTCGATTGTTTGGGCGACTTCGGGATTAAGTGTCTGGGTCGTCTCGGCTAGCGTGCGCAATGACTCGGCAAGGCGCTTGCAAGCGGCGGTGAGGCAGTCTCGCAAATCGCTGCGCCTAAGCTGGTTATCGACCGTCTTTCCCGCCCCTATATCACCTGAACTGTCGCGGGCGGCGATTAGCTGGGAAGCGTCAAGCAGGGCGATGGCGGCGGAAAGTTCATGGCGGAGCTGTTTGGCACGGCTTGTTAAAGGAGCAGAGCTTAAAGAAAAACGGCAGAAATCCTCTATTACGCGAAGCGCCTCGCGGGCGCGGTTGAAATTGGCGTCTATGATTCTGTAAACAGCGCGGGTCATAACGGCTTTTATTATACGGTGTTAAGTAGGTTTTGGACAGCAAAACCTGAAACGCGATTTGTTTACGTTAATTTCATATTTCAGGTTCAGCGCGGATAGCGGCGAGGATTTGTTAGCAGACTTTCAAAAACCTGCTTGTTCCGCCTCCTGCTCGGATAATCTTTTTACCGTCTGCCTTTGGCGAACCACTGTTTGTTTCCGACTCGCGGGCATCCGGCTCCACAAGCAATTTGGGTAAATAATAAAGCAATGCCTGGGTTGGTTAGGTATCACCTGTTTTCTAAAATCCCTCGGTAAGCTTCGTAAGAAGGAGAAAATTTGGGCAGTAGAAAAGTTGTAAAAAGATTTTTCAAGTGCCGGCCGACATCTTTTCTAAAAGGAGTTCCTTATATTTCATATCTGTCTTGAGTATATGGTTCGTCAGCCAGATACTAAGGAATTCGGCGATTTCATCTCCGGTAGTGTCCTTGTTGTCCATAAAGTTGACAGCGAATTCAGCAGTCGTATTGATAAAATAGTTATGCTCTTGTTTGTGTGCCTCAAGGTTCGGATAGCCGTACTGTTGCATAAGCATTTCTTCATCTGTGAAATGCTCCCTGGAGTAGTTGGCCATTTCCCTAATCGTATCGGAAACTAACTCCATATCAACGGGCGAGCCGGACTGGTCGATGATTTTATTGATAATTTCAAACATATGCTGGTGCTGACGGTCGACCTTCTCTATCCCTAAGTTGTATTCATCTTTCCAGATTATCTTTTTCATTTTTAAACCCCATTAGATTTCCACTGTCGAGAATATCGGCAGTTAATGGGAACGTATTGAAAAAATTGTGATTAAACCTTCATCCGCAATGTATTTACCCGTCTGCACCCGAATATTACAGCCGGCTGCGGCCGTCCGGCCACACAGGCAACTTGAGTAAAAAAAGGCTCCCGCAGGCGCGGCAGCGGGGTACTTGCTGTTGGTGCCTCCGGTTCGGCACTTTTCTCATTTTGCTTCGCGGCTGCGCCGCTGCGTAATACCAACGCTCTTCACTCGCGGCCTCCGGAGCCAACAGCAACTTTAGGTTAAGAAGCCCCGAGGTGCTTAATGGGCGCTCGGCGCCTTGGAGATAATTTCCTCGACCTCCGACGAGTTGAACGCCCGCATAGTCTGCGTCCTTACGTTGCCCAGCGAAGCTAGCCCCAGCATAACCGCCGTTGCCGTTTTATCGTTCGGCGCCTCCATAATTATCACGACGTCATAGGCACCCATCGTCCAGTAAATCTCTTTGACTGTCACTCCCCCCTTTTGGGCCATAGCTTTGAACTTGGCGGCCCTGGTCGCCGTATCCTTAAAGTCACGAATCCCCTTTTCAGTAAAACCTACCAGTGAAACAAATGCAGCCATAATTGACCTCCTTTACTTTTATTAAAATCCGAATTCCGCAGCCGATTTTAATACTCCCCGCAAACTCCCGCCACTTTATAATCGACCGTTTAAAAGTTCCGTTATGATTTCCACCGCTTCATCTTTCGATTTCGCCTCCCGAAGTTTTTTCAGAAGTTTTTCCTGCCGGTTGGTGAAGCACACGGCCGTTTTAAAATCGAAGTCTGTAACATCGCACATTTGCAGTATGGCTTTAGTAAGGTTAGTAATGCCTTTATTGAATTTCGCACTTGTTTTTATAATGTTTTGTAAATTTTCGAACGTTTTTGAATCCTCGATTTTCGGCTCTAAATCGCATTTGTTCACGACCGTTAAGACCTTTTTACCCGTCGTTTTCGCTATGAATTTTTCATCTAACTGCTTCGCTGAACCACTGTTATCGAGAACGAGCAGAACCAAATCTGCCCTTTTTAAAAGCTCGACCGCCTTTTGTTGAGCCGCCTTTTCAATCTCGCCGTCGGCAGCTTCCATAAGTCCCGCTGTATCAATCAGTTCCGCAAACAACGGCCCGATCCGGCACCGCCCGCTTACCCAATCCCGCGTTGTCCCCTCTAAATCCGCAATTATCGCCTTTTTTCGCCCCGTAAGCAGGTTTAGAAGCGTACTTTTGCCGGTATTCGGCGGCCCTGAAAGCACTATTGTGCACCCGAAAATAAGCAATTTCGCCGTTTCAGTGTCTTTAAGGATTTGCTCGGCGTCAGCTTTGATTTTTTCAAGAGATGTTGTGTTTTTCAGCCATTTTTCGGCCTTTTTGGTCAAACCTCCATCGATTTGGTTGGTTATTATTTTCGTGCCTTCGAGGGTCTTGGCCTGCGATTGGGTTAGTTTGGCCTCAAGCGCGATTGTATTCGCAGGTTTTTCCGCGGATAAGATTTTGCTCAGTAGCTCTTCTGCGGTTAATAGCTCAGCTCCGTGTTTTTGCAGCAGTTGCATTATATCGGCAACAATAAGCGGATTACCGTGGCAGTGTATAGCGAAATTGCCGGTTCCTTCGCAGCCGATTGTAACCTGGTCGATAGTTTCGGAACCGTTGCTGATTGTGCCGAGCAGGATTTTGCCGGTTTTGAAAGGTGTGGGCTTTGTTTTGGCCGGTTTGAATATCTTTTTGATGATTACTTCAGTGTAATCGCCGAAAAGCTGAATTGTTGATATTGCGCCGGTTCCTTTGCCGGTCGTTACTGCAGCGAAGGTGCTCATAAGCCGGTTGGTTTACTCCTTTTCTTCGATATATTTGCGATATGCTAAAACGATGCCTTTGGTGACCAGGTTCGGCACGTACGAATCGATAAATTCGCAGTCGTCCTTTATTGCCTTGGCGGCCGAGCCGGTAATTACCGTGTGCGGCCATTTCCCGATTTCCTCGGCGTAGCGCCGAGTTATTTCCTGCAGAGTTGCGATGGCGGAGTAATACAGCCCGCAGTTTATGGCTTCGGTTGTGGTTTTGCCGTAAGGGGCCTTTGGTTTGGTTACCTTTATTTTCGGCAGATGGGCGGTATTTTCTTTTAGTGTCTGTGCGCTGATTTCAAAGCCCGGGAATATAACGCCGCCGAGAAAAATCCCTTTATCGTTTACAAGGTCTATTGTTACAGCTGTGCCGAAATCTGCTACCGCCACAGCATCCTCGACCACCGCGTAAGCCGCCGCGGCTGAGACAACTCTATCTGTGCCGACCTTCTCCGGTTCATCCACCCAAAGAGATATTGGCAATGGAATATCTTTTCCTATGACGAGTATTTTTTCGCCGATACTGTCTACTATTTGCCTGATGATTTTTGTCCAAGCGGGTTTTACACTGCTGACAACGATGACGCCATTGTGTTTTTTTTCTGTAGAGCTTTTAATGAGGGGGATTTTCCCCCAGGCCGAGACTAAAATATCCGTGAGTTCTTTGCGTGATTCACCCGGTATGGATTTAATGAACTGCTCCTCGTCCTTTAGATAAAGGCCGATTGTTATATTCGTATTGCCGATATCTATTGCGATTATGTTCATATGTTATTCAGCCGTGATTTTAGTTTCTTTAATTTTTTGCCACAGAAGCTCGATTAATTCTTTTACGCCGGAGCCGGTAACTGCCGAGATTGGATGGATTTGCTTTTTTATTTTTTTCTTGAGTTTTTTGACTATTTTACCGTCCGGGTCGAGGTCTATTTTATTAGCGACGATTACTTCTTCTTTTTGAGCCAACTTTTTGCTGTATTGCTTTAGTTCAGCGCAGATAGTTTTGTAGTTGCTTGCCGGGTCAGAGCCATCTGTGGGCATTATATCAAGGATATGAACAAGTATTCGAGTTCTTTCTATGTGTTTTAAAAACTCGAAACCGAGCCCTGTTCCGCTATGGGCGCCTTCAATCAGACCGGGGATATCAGCCATTACGAAACGTCGAAAGCCGCTTAGTTCAACGATACCAAGCACCGGTTCAATAGTGGTGAATGGATAATCGGCGATTTTCGGCCTTGCAGCCGAACAGCGGGAGATAAGCGTGCTTTTGCCTGCGTTCGGCATCCCAACCAGGCCAACGTCGGCGATGAGTTTTAATTCCAGCCGTATATTTCTTTCCTGCCCTTTTTTGCCTTGCTCGGCATATCTTGGGGTTTGGTTGGTTGAGGTTGCGAAGGCCTTATTGCCTTTTCCGCCTTTTCCACCGCGGCAAACGCAGACCTTTGTTCCGATGCTGTCGAGGTCTTTGAGCAGCAGGTCGAGGTCGCTATCATAGATGAGCGTGCCGGGGGGGACGGGTATTGTCAGGTCGTCGCCGTTTGCGCCGTGCTTGTTGCTTCCCTCACCGGGCCGGCCGTTCTGGGCGTGCCAGTGATGTTTGCCCGCGAAATCCATTAAGGTATCGAGGTTTTTCACTGCCTCAAAGTAGACGCTGCCTCCGTTTCCACCGTCACCGCCGTCGGGGCCGCCTTTGGGGATGAACTTTTCACGGCGTAAGCTCACACAGCCGTTGCCGCCATCTCCCGCCTTAACGTGGATTTTTGCCTCATCAACAAACATTCGAATTTCTCACCGTAATAATCCGATTCATCAAAAGTGCCGGATTGAGTGTATTATAGCGAAATTCTCTGCGATTTACAGGCTATTGGTATTTATAAGCAAATAACCCCCTTTAATTAGGGATTATACTTGTCTTGTAGCCTTTGTGCTGTAGTGTATTATGAATGTTGTTTTGTGTGTGAGAGCGGATTAAACTGTATGCCAAGAAGGAGGTATTGGTTATGTGTGCAGCAAAAACACAATCAGACCTTGAGCGTCAGCTTCGTATGTTTGTAAAAAAGGATTTTTCTCCGCACTTTAATCAGCTTGAAGGCGGATTTGCGACCAATTCCCTGTGGGAAAAGTTAAAACGCCTCGGCACCCAATTGTGGCTGGATTCAGGCAACATCGCCGAGATAGGGAAGTTTTGGACGAAAGAATTTTCTGCGGTGACGGTCAACAATACTCTTTTGAACAAGGAGATACAGGCCGGCCGCTACGATTCGCTGATTCCAGAAGTCGGCAGCATCCTGGATTCTTACTCACATCTCAGCGAACAGGAAAAAATGCTGGAGTTTTCGTTTGTTCTTAATGTATGGCATGGGCTGAGACTGGTCGAAAAGTTCGATGCTTATGTGTCTTTGGAGGAGCATACCGGCATAGCTAATGATGTTGAGCAGGCAGTAGCTTATGCCAAGAGGATTTACGAGGTTTGCCCGGAAAGGTTTTTTGTCAAAATCCCATTTGCCCCAGCCGGTCTTCTTGCAACGCGCAGGCTTTCCGCCGAGGGCGTAGCTGTCAATCATACTCTCGGCTTCTCCGCCCGGCAGAATTACCTGATAGCCCGCATAGGCAAGCCTGCATATGTAAATGTGTTTTTAGGCCGGCTGAACAGTTTCATTGCGGACAACAAACTCGGCGACGGTTCTTACGTAGGCGAGAAGGCAACTCTTGCCTCACAAAAGTCGGTTAAGAAATTACGTAATGAAAACCTTACAAACTCTCTTCAAATAGGTGCGAGTTTTCGTAACGGCCGTCAGGTTTTCGATTTGGCGGGTATAGATGTTATGACGGTTCCGCCTAAGGTCGCTGGCGAATTTCTTGAGCTGAAAATAAATGTCGATGAGATTGGGGACAAAACAGCACAGGAGTATACGGAAGGCATAAACGACGGCGTCAGCCGTGACGCGATCCGGCTGGATACCTTGTGGGCGGTTGACGATACGCTGGTTTCCTGCGTGAGCGAGCTTGAGAAAGAAAATCTCGATAGTTTTACTTCCGGTGACCTTGTTGATTTTTTCAAGGAGCATAACTGTGCCGATTTGCTTGTCGAATGGGGCGATTCTCAAATCGAGACCAGTTTGCAAGAGGGGAAAATTCCTAATATTTCTAACTGGAAAGATGCGCTGGAGAGCAAAGAAATCGGACTCGATAGCCTGATGAATTTAGCCGGTTTGAATAGTTTCCGCAGCGACCAGGGCGCGACGGATGAGCGCATTAAGAAGCTGCTTGGCCGCAGCGGAAAATGACTACGTTCTATGTGCTGCAACTTTTTTGCTTCAGTATTTAAGGAGGCACTAAAATGGAAAAGGTTCTTTCTGCTAAAGAGCTCAAATTGATGGATGCCTACTGGCGTGCGGCTAATTATTTATCGGTTGGTCAGATTTACCTTTATGATAATCCGCTGCTTGAAAGACAGCTTCGGCTCAGGGATATCAAGCCGCGTCTTTTGGGGCATTGGGGGACTTCGCCCGGGCTGAATTTTATTTACGTTCACCTTAACCGGGTCATAAAGAAATATGATTTGAATATGATTTATATAACAGGACCGGGTCACGGTGGACCTGCGCTAGTTGCCAACACGTATTTGGAGGGTACGTACAGCGAAATATACCCGAATATCACCCAGGACGCAGAAGGCATGCGGAAGTTATTCAAGCAGTTTTCTTTTCCGGGCGGCGTGCCGAGTCATGCCGCGCCTGAGACGCCCGGGTCAATCCACGAAGGAGGCGAGCTTGGTTATTCGATTTCTCATGCTTTTGGGGCCGCCTTTGATAATCCTGACCTTATAGTAGCTTGTGTTGTGGGTGACGGAGAGGCCGAAACCGGGCCTTTGGCAACGGCTTGGCATTCGGATAAATTTCTTAATCCTGCGCGCGATGGAGCAGTCATACCTATACTGCATTTAAACGGTTATAAAATTGCCAATCCGACGTTACTTGCCCGCATCAGCCATAAGGAATTGAGGGACTTGTTTGTCGGCTATGGCTATAAGCCATATTTTGTAGAGGGTTCAAAGCCGAAAGAGATGCACGAAAAGATGGCGGAGACGCTGGATAAGATAGTCAATGAGATTAAGAATATACAGCAGCGTGCCCGGAGACGAGGACCGGTTAATCGGCCTCAATGGCCTATGATTGTGCTGCGAAGCCCGAAGGGTTGGACCGGACCTAAAGAGGTTGACGGCTTAAAAACAGAGGGCTTTTGGCGGTCTCATCAAGTTCCATTAGCCGAGCTTAAAACCAAACCCAAACACATCAAGATGCTCGAAAAGTGGATGAAAAGTTACAAACCCGAAGAGCTTTTTGACGAAAACGGCAGATTGCTTGCGGAGCTGAGCGACCTTGCACCCAAAGGGTTCAGGCGGATGGGTGCGAATCCTCACGCTAATGGAGGGTTGTTGCTCAAAGACCTCAAGATGCCGGATTTTCGCGATTATGCTGTTGATGTGCCGGCACCGGGCAAGGTTACCGCGGAGGCGACCCGAATTATGGGAGCGCTTCTGCGCGACGTTATGAAGCTTAATAAAGATAGAAATAACTTCAGAGTCTTCGGCCCGGACGAAACAGCTTCGAATCGTCTTTCTGAGCTTTTTAGTGTTACCAATAGGACGTGGATGGAAGAAAGAATACCTGAAGACGACCATCTGTCCGCCGATGGGCGCGTTATGGAAATCTTAAGTGAGCATACCTGTCAGGGCTGGCTGGAGGGTTACCTGCTGACGGGCAGGCACGGCCTGTTTTCCTGTTATGAGGCGTTCATTCACATTATCGATTCGATGTTTAATCAGCACGCGAAATGGCTTAAGGTGACGAGCAAGGAAATCCCCTGGAGGCGGCCGATTGCATCGCTAAATTACCTTTTAACCTCGCACGTCTGGAGGCAGGACCATAACGGATTCAGCCATCAGGACCCCGGGTTCATCGACCACGTTGTGAATAAAAAGGCGGACATCGTAAGGGTGTATTTTCCACCTGATGCTAATACGTTGCTGTCTGTGGCCGACCATTGCCTGAGGAGCCGTGATTATGTGAACGTTATAGTCGCGGGCAAACAGCCCAATCCACAGTGGCTTAATATGGACGAGGCAGTGAAGCACTGCACCTCCGGCATCGGTATCTGGGAGTGGGCAAGCAATGACAGGGGCGGAGAGCCCGATGTTGTGATGGCCTGCTGCGGCGATATACCCACGATTGAGATGCTTGCCGCAGTTAGTATCCTAAGAGATTTCATCCCCGACCTGAAGATGCGTGTAGTAAATGTTGTCGACCTTATGACGCTTCAGCCGAAAGAAGAGCATCCGCACGGTCTTTCTGATTACGAATTCGATACGCTTTTTACGACGGACAAACCCGTTATATTCGCCTATCATGGATACCCTTGGCTCATACACAGATTGATTTATCGCAGAACCAACCATAATAATATTCATGTTCGGGGGTATAAAGAAGAAGGCACTACTACCACGCCTTTTGATATGCTTGTCCGCAACAACCTTGACCGTTATGACCTTGTTGCCGATGTTGTTAACCGTGTCCCAAAGCTGGGCTATATGGCCGCCTACACGAGACAATTTGTTCGCGATAAGTTAATCGAGCATAAACAGTATATCGTCAAACACGGTGAGGATATGCCCGATATTCGTGACTGGAAATGGAAGCAGAAGAAGCGATGAAAATACTTTGTGTGAATACCGGCAGTTCTTCGATAAAGTGCTCTTTGTTCGAAATGCCTCAGTCGCAGCTCTTAATGAAAGGTAAAATTGAGCGTATAGGTCAAAATCCTTCTTCGGTTTCTTTTGAATTCGGCCAGACCAAACGCACTTTGGAGTGCGATATAAACGATTATCAACAGGGGATAGAGTTGTTTCTTAGTCTGCTGACTAAAGAAGAAAATCAAGTGCTGGCGAGCACGGACGAGATAGAAGCTATTGGCCACAGGGTAGTTCACGGCGGCGGCGAGTTTTCTAAGGCGGTACTTGTCGATGATGAGGTGATGGAACTTATAAGAAAATATGCTGAGTTTGCCCCATTACATGGTTTTGCCAACATAGCGGCTATTAAGTCGTGCCAGCGATTGCTGCCTAAAAGCCATAATGTCGCTGTATTTGACACTGCTTTGTATCGAACAATTCCGCCGAAGGCCTATCTTTACGCGCTCCCTATTGAAATGTATGAAAAGCGAGGGATTCGCAGATACGGTTTTCACGGTATCAATCATCGCTATGTGGCTAAAGAGGCATCTCGCCTGATTGGTAAAAAGCTTGAGCAGTTGAGGATAATCACTTGTCATCTTGGCAGCGGGGCTTCTGTTACAGCATTCAGTAAAGGCAGGGCTGTAGATACTTCAATGGGATTTACTCCTCTTGAGGGCCTGGTTATGGGGACGCGCTGCGGCGATATAGACCCCGGCGCTCTTATTTATATTTTGAGACATTTGAAGCTGGATGCGTCCGGGCTTGAAGAGATGCTCGATAAAGACAGCGGCCTAAAAGGGCTTTGCGGCAAAAACGATATGCGGGATGTTATCATCTCGGCAGAGGAAGGAGACGAGACGGCAGGGAATGCTCTTGATGTGTTTGCATATCGCGTCCAGAAATACATTGGAGCATATATGGTTGTTCTCGGAGGCATTGATGCGGTGGTGTTCACGGGCGGGATGGGCGAAAACAGCCCGGCGATTCGCAAGAAAATTCTCGATGTCTTCGGATATCAGAAAATCAAAGTCGACGAAGAGAAAAATCAGGTCAACACCTCGATATTTTCAACGGTGGATTCTTCAGTTTGTGCAATGACCATTCCGGCTAATGAAGAACTTGAGATTGCTCGTGAGACATTTGAGCTTATCGGGGGCAGTTAGATGACGTGGATTTTTCGGCCTTGGAATCGAACTGTTCCGTCCGAAGTCGCGAATAAAGTATAGTCTCTGCCCATACCTACATTCGAGCCCGGGAAGAATTTCGTTCCGCACTGCCGGACGAGGATAGAACCGGCCTTTACAGCTTCACCGCCAAACAGCTTTACACCCCTGTACTGGGCGTTGCTGTCTCTGCCGTTTCTTGAAGAGCCCTGTCCTTTTTTATGTGCCATAGGTCTTTACCTTTGCCAAGTTTTAGCTGAACCCGCATTCTAACCTCTTTATTAGGTGTTGTCCAGAGAAATTTTTTAGATTTTCCCCAGGGAGTGTTTAGCGGTTATTCTGCCTGCAAGATGGCTTTGATTGCGCCCAGTGATAACAGGCCTTCTGTAGCCAGCTTTATTTTGCCTTCGGGGTCTATAAAAAAGCTGCATGGTATGCTTCTTACCTGGCTGTAGGGCTCCGGCATATTATCTGTGCCTGTAGTAAGGATGGTGTAGTTGATTTTTTTGTCGGCGACAAATTGTTTAACAAGGGCGGGGTTCTCGTTCGATATGGCCAGCATTATCAACTCATTTTTACTGATGATGTTTCGCAGTGCGATTAGATGCGGGATTTCCACTATGCAGGGGCCGCACCAGGTTGCCCAGAAGATAATCATAACGTTTTTGCCTCTGTAATCGTTTAATTTGTGCTCTTTGCCGTTGATATCAGTCAGGGCAAAGTCAGGCGCCTTTCGGCCGAACCACGAGGTGTAAGCAGGTCCCCAGGTTTTTGCCGCTTTGATAACATCATTTAAGCTTGGTTTGTAGCCGGTATTGAGTTCTATGGTTGTTTTTGTAGGCTCTTTTTTGTTTTCGGCAAGTGGAATAGATGGCAAATGTTCATGGCGGTGGTGTTCTGTTTGGCGCTGCGGCTCGGTTGTGGAGAATTCAACTTTCCGTATTACTAATACAGCGAGCGCAATTACAGCAACAAAAACTGCCAGTGTGACAGCAACTTGTTTTTTTTTATCAGGCATTTCTTGTTTCTCCTGCAATTGTCGGTAAACGAACTCACTACTATACTTTAATTTTGCTGCTGCATAAAGCCCCTGTTGACAAATTTTTGGTTTGCGTGAAAAGAGTTGAAATCGTTTGACAAAATGGATTTTGAGGTTAGCATAAGCTCTTTTGGAACTAGGTGGTGGTTCCTGTTTCGGTGGATTTGGAAGGGATTTTTGGGCGAATGAATCTATTGTTTTTTATAGCGATAGCTCTCATATTCGGTTTTCTCGGCGGGAAGATTGCCCAGCTTGTAAAGCTGCCGGGCGTAGTCGGTTATCTCATTGCCGGTTTGATATTCGGGCCGTCGTTTCTGAATATTTTTCACGAAGATTTCGTCGAGAGTATGAATATCTTCGCCAGTTTTGCCCTGTCGCTGGTAGCGTTCACCATTGGCAGCGAGATGAAACGAAGCAGCTTAAAAGAGATGGGCAGAGGGATAGGCACTGTAATACTTCTGGAGTCATTCGGGGCTTTTTTGCTGGTGGCGGCGGGTGTATATTTTTTAACGGGGAAGTTACACCTGGCTCTTATATTCGGGGCGATGGCTCCCGCGTCTGCACCGGCGGGAACGGTGGCGGTGTTACAGGAGTGTAAAGCAAAAGGGCGTTTGACTAATGCTCTTTATACGGTCGTCGGCCTGGATGACGGATTGGCCATAATGATATTTGCAGTTGCTGTAGCGCTGGCGCGTATGGTAATGGGGGAAGGTGTATTATCTATTGGAGGTTTTTTGCGGGGGCCGATTTTAGAGATAGTCGGCTCTATCGCTCTTGGTTGCATAATAGGGGCTGCGGCCGGGTATTTTATGCGGCGGCTATCGGGCGACGATGCCGTTTTGGCGACCAGCTTAGGCAGTATTCTTATATGCACGGGAATTGCGGTGCATTTTAATTTGTCTCTTATCCTGGCGAATTTAAGCTTAGGGATGATTTACGTTAATCTGTATCCTGCGGTGAATCGGCGGGCTTACCGGACAATAGAATCTGTTATTTTGCCGGTTTACATCGTCTTTTTCTTTTTAGCAGGTGCGCATCTTCACATAAATCTGCTGCCCAGCATGGGCTTTTTGGGTTTGGTGTATGTGCTGGCTAGAGTGGGCGGATTGATGGGCGGTGCTTATTTAGGGGGAGTTTTATCCAGACAGGTTGCAGTAATTCGAAAGTATCTGGGAATGGGAATACTCTGTCAGGCAGGTGTAGCCATAGGGCTTTCGTTACTGGTGGCGGGCCAGTTTCGCTCTTTGGGGGAGGAAGGTAAAAATTTAGCTTTGATAGTGGTTAATACTATCGCCGCCACCACAATTATATTTGAGATAATCGGCCCCATAGGGGCAAGGTTTGCGATTACCAGAGCGGGCGAATTCGGAGCAAACATAACCGAGGACGACCTTATCGAAATGTATAAAGTTCGGGATGTGATGGACACCAAGCTGCCGGTATTCAACGCGGGAACTTCGCTGAGTGAAGTTATCAAAGTAGTGAGCGATACCGACGAGCTTTACTATCCGGTTGTTGATAGTGATAACCGGCTTATAGGTTCTATAACACTGGATGGTATAAGGAAGACTTTTGCAACGCAGGAATTAAACGATTGGCTTGTGGCGCTTGATATTGCTGAGCCGGTTGCTGCCAAAGCAACGCCGGATATGGCGTTGTCCGATGCGTTCGAGAGATCAAGGCGGCTTGACTTGGAGCACATTCCTGTCACGGCTTCAGGCGAAGAGGACAGATTTGTCGGTGTTTTGAATTACCGCAGTGCCCGACGAGCGCTTAGTGCTGAAGTATTGTCACGGCAACAGAAAGCTGATAGTATAGCAGGCGGCTAAATAGCGTAATTTACCGAAATCCTGAAGTTGGGACTGCTATGGTTTATCCGTTTGCCAATATGGGAGCTGAACCGTTCGGCTATTTGAATTTAGCCCTTTTATTCGGGCTGGTTATTTTGGGGGGCGCATTCGGCGCACGTCTTTTTCAGAAGTTTCGTATTCCTCAAGTTGTCGGCTGTATCGTTGTCGGAATATTTCTGGGCGACGGTTTTAATTTGATCACGCCGGAAATTATCGAGAAGCTTAAGCCCTTTACAATGTTTGCTTTAGGACTGATAGGTTTTATGATTGGCGCGGAGCTTCGTCTTGATGTGTTTAAAAAGTATGGAAAGCAATTTTTCGTCATTTTGGTTTCCGAGGGTGTAGGTGCTTTTTTGCTCGTGGCTCTTGGAACTTCAGTGGGTATGTGGTTTATAACAAGGAATATTTTTGCGGCAGTCGCGACCGGCCTTATGTTCGGAGCAATTGCTTCTGCTACGGCACCAGCGGCAACGGCAAATGTGCTGTGGGAATATAAAGCGAGGGGGCCTCTTACGGCCACGATACTTGCTATTGTAGCGCTGGATGACGCTCTTGCACTTCTGCTTTACCGGGGGGAGGCTACGGGGGCAAAGGCGCTTATGGGCACAGGCCACAGTTCGGTCTTTGCCGCTATGGGGATGTTGTTAGGGGAAATTGTTGGTGCTGTGTTATTGGGGTTTCTGGCGGGGGTGTTACTATATTATTTATTAAAGTTCGTAAAAGCCGAGGATAAAATCCTCGAATTTGCGCTGGCGTCACTTTTGCTTGTTGTCGGTATTTCGATGGTACCCGGCATCGACCCGATTTTGCCGGCTATGATTTTGGGTGTAACAATTGCCAATTTGATTCCGCGGCAGAGTCAAAGTATGTTTAAGCTTGTCGAGAAATTTTCCCCGCCTGTTTATATCTCATTTTTTGTTCTTGCCGGAGCGCACATAGAGTTCAGCGCCTTAAGCGTGTGGACGGTTTCATTGATAATGTTATATATTTTCTGCAGGGTCGGGGGCAAGATGGCGGGAAGCTGGCTCGGCGCGAGTTTTTCCGGCGCGCCGTCTGTGGTTCGTAAGTACTTGGGGATTTGTTTGCAATCTCAGGCCGGTGTGGCTATAGGCCTTGCCATACTGGCCAGCCATCAGTTTGCCGCCGACCTTGGCCACACAATTATCATAGTGGTTATGACGGCAACATTTGTGACGGAAATCGCCGGCCCGATGCTTGTTAAGGCGGGTGTTAAAAGGGCCGGCGAGGTAGGAATGAACGTTACCGAGGAGGACCTGATAAAGCGATATAAAGTTTCTGATGTTATGAATACCAATCCTACGAGCATTTTGCAGGATTTGCCGTTGCAGCAGATACTTGAGGTTTTCAGCACAAGTGACAGTATGTATTATCCGGTGATTGACAATCAATCTCGTATTATAGGGATAATCACTATTGCCGATATCAAAGAGATGTTTGCCAACATGGGTGTTGCCGGCTGGCTGCTGGCCTGTGATGTTGCCGGCCCGATGCTGGATAAGACTACGCCTCAGCAGCCGCTGGAAGAGGCATTGGACCGGATGAGTCGTTACGATTTGGAAAATATGCCGGTAGTAGCAGGTGTTGATAATGATGAGCTTGTCGGTGTTTTAGACTACCGAGCGGTGAACCGCAGGATAAGTGCCGAGGTATTACGCAGACGGCAAAAGGCTGATGAGACGGCCTTGGCAACCGGTTGACGGATAGCGGTTGACAGTTTACAGGTGATAATTTATGGTGGAGCTTTGAAGCGGTTGTCTTTTTCGAAGAGCAAGAGACTCGTCGACAATAAGCAGTTCAAAGATGTATTGGCTCGTGGAGTTAGGGTTGGTAAAGGTATGCTTATGCTCTATGTTGCTGAGAATGATTGCGGCTATCCGAGGTTGGGTGTGTCGGTCGGCAAGTCTTACGGCAAGGCGGTTGTGCGCAACCGACTGAAACGCTTGCTGCGGGAGGCATTCCGGCAGAATCAGGACCAAATTCCAGCTGGTTTTGATTATTTATTTGTTGTTTCGCCCGGGCGACTGAGGCAGGAAGGTAAATCAGCAGGCCTGAAAACTGCGCAGCCGGCATTTGAGCAGATAAATGCCTCATTTTTGGCTCTGGCAGCCGAGGCAGGGGGTTTGATAAAGAACAAAAAAGGCAGTCGTTAGGAGAAATCTTGGGCCAGAAAAGCAAATTAGAGTTAATAGGTGCCGCCGCAAAAAAAGCTGGTATTTCGAGGCAATCTTTGCAATATTACCTTATGATTGGTTTGCTTGAGCCCACAGAGGTTACACCGACGGGCAGACGGCTGTTTGATGAAAAAGCAATAGAGCGAATTAAGCTGATAAAAAAACTCAACGAGAGCGGCTATCCTTTGCGTGCTATAAGGGAATTATTTCTGCGGGGCAGAACTGATTTGAAAGGAAGCGAAAAGTGAGTGATTATGAAACCACACAGAGAGAACGAAATATCATCGTAGGTATTTTCGTGGTGGCGGCTATTTGCGCGCTCGTATGGCTTATATTCATATTTAACGATTTTCCCACTATTGTCAGCCAGCTCCGTTCGTTTCAGGTTTTCGTTCAGTTTCCGACGGCGCCTGGGGTTCTTAAGGATACCCCTGTTCGCTTCTGCGGTTATCCAATCGGCAGAGTGACAAAAGTTATGCCGCCTATGGTGCGCAAAGATTTGAATACCGGTCTGAAGTATCATCAGACGGTTGTTGTCCTTAGTATTAATGACAAATATGCAAATATTCCTTCTAATGTCGAGGTAAAATTGATGACGCGGGGATTGGGGAGCAGTTATATAGAGCTTTCAGTTGACCCCAAGCTGCTTCTGACACCGGAAGACCCGAATCGATCGGTTCTGGTTGATAATATGTGGCTTCAGGGCTCGACGGGCGTGGCTAATGAATTTTTCCCGGCAGACACCCAGAGAAAAGTGGAAGAGCTGATTGAGGGTCTCAGGGCTTTTGTAGGTAATGCCAACGAAATTCTCGGTGACGAGGCGAACAAAGAAAATATCAAGACGACGTTGGCCAATTTATCGGCTGCATCGGAGAAGCTTGAAAAATTCCTTGCTTCGGGGGTTGATACGAGCGAGGAAATAAGCAAAACGGCGGCGGAACTGCGGTCGATTCTGGAGAAGATAAACGAAGGCCAGGGCAGCGCCGGCAAGCTGATAAATGACGGGCGGTTGTATGAAAGTTTGCTTGAGAACACTCAGCAGATGCAGCTTTTGCTGGAAGAGTTAGAGTTGTTTTTAGCTAAATCTCGCGAATAGGGTTTGCCAATCAAGTTAAAGTGATTTTTAACTGGTGTTAAGACCTGAATAC